>JAFKJJ010000007.1 GCA_017306025.1 Planctomycetota bacterium | reverse complement strand
GGGCCGCGCCGCCCGCCGCGCGCGACGGGCCGAACTGCCACGCGACGAGCAACTCGACCGCCAGGACGAGGACGGCGAGCGTCACCGCGTACCGAGCGAGCAGCGGCCCCCACGGCTTCGGCTGGGTGGTCAGGACCGCCCCGCTCTCGCCGGTCGGCTTCACGTCGGCCGGGTCGGGCACCACCTGCACCGCGCCGACCGGCTTGAACTCGTTCGGGTTGATCTGGCGCAGGTCGGACTCGCTCGGCGCCCCGGGCACGACGTCCGGGCCGTTCACCGCGAACACGCGGTCGCGCGAGCCGTTCAGCCCCAGCCGGTACAGCCCGCTGACGGCGGTGTTGGTGAACCGCGCGTAGCCCGCCTCGTCCTGCAACACGAGCCGGGCGTTCGCCGACAGCCCGTCCGGCCCGCTGAGGCCGACCTCCAGCCCGGCGGTGCTCGCGGGGAAGAACTCCTCGATCGGATCGCCGACGCGGAGCGTGTGCCGGTCCGGGTTGGCGACGGAGTATTCGAGGAAGATGTGCCAGAACGGCAGGAAGGTGCGCCGTTCCGGCCAGTCGTTCCACTCCTCGTTGAAGGTGGTGGTGAAGACGTACACGCGGCCGCGGTGCCGGGGCCACTCGACGAGGGCGGGGTCGGGCTTGGCGGCGCCGGCCTTCGGGGCGACCGAGTTGGGGCGCGCGAAGGTCAGGATGCGGCGGGCCGGCCCCTCCGGGGGCGCGTCGAGCCTCACGTAGCTCTGGAACGGCACCTCGGTGAGCGCCGCACGGGTCTTGTCGTTGTTGAACGGCACGAGCGGCGGCCGGCGGTACTCGGCGTCCTCCGCGTAGAGCCGGAAGTCGGGGTCGTCGGCGCTGCGCTTGCTCACGAGATCGCCCAGCGGGCCGGGGAGCACGCCGTTGCCGTCGCGGTAGAGGACCGCGTTGTACCGGTCGCGGCTGGCGGCGGCGTTCGGCCCCAGCCCGAAAACGACGGTCCCGCCGCGGCGCAGGACCGCCTCGAGCTTCGCGGCCATGTCGGGCGTCGGGTTGAACACGTCGCAGACGAAGACGCAGTCCACGCCGGCGAGGTCGCACACGCTGGGGTCGAGGAACTCGCCCGGCGAGACGGTCCGCGGGCGGTTGGGCGTCTGCGACGGCTTGGCGTCCGGCGGGAACAGCGCGCGGGCGAGGAACGTGGCGGCCCGCCGCTCGGGGACCGGGTCGGCCTTCCCCTCGATGAGGAGGGCGTGGATGCCGTCGCGCACCTCGACGGCCAGCGCGCGGGCGTCGTCGGCCGGGAGCTCGTCGCCCTCCACGAGCTTCGCCTGGAGCACGTGGATGCCGCGGTCCCGGAAGCCGTGCGGGCCGGCGAGGTCGAACTTCACCTGCCCCCGCCCGCCGACCGGGACGATGTCGACCGGCTTCTGCTCGACGGACACGAGCGCGTCGCCCCCGCCGGACGGGCGCCCGAGGAGCAGTTCGACGAACACCTTCTTGCGCTCGACGCGGCCGAGGTTGGCGACGGTGACGGTCACGACCGCGGGCTGGTCGACGAGGGGCATGGGGTTGTCGAGCGCGACGTCGGCGACCGCGAGGTTGTCGAGGTCGCGGCCCCCCGCGGCGTCGACCACGGCCACGTCCGCGCGGGCCGCGATCCGCTGCCACACCTCGGCCGTGCCGTTCTCGGGCCGCGGGGCGGCGCCGGCCCACGAGGCGCGCTGGAGGTCGGTGAAGAAGGTGAGCTGGCGCCGCGGGTAGGCGCGGGGCGAGCGCGTGAGGACGTCGGCGACCTGGGCGAGCGCGGCGGTGTGGTCGGCGGACCCGTTGGTGACCTTCACCACCTTGTGATCGCGGAGCACCGCGACCACCTTGTCCGGGTCGTTGGACGGTCCCGGGACGATCGTCTGGGGGGCGCCGGCCATGAGGAGGACGGTGTAGCCGTCGCCGGGGTTGCCGGAGCGGACGAGGTTTTCGGCCTGTGCGACGGCGCGCTCGAACCGCGTGCGCCCGTCGTCGGTCCGGGCGGTCATGCTGTGGGACGCGTCGAGGACGATGACGTGGTGCGTGCGGGGCACGTTGGCGACGGTCTCGGCGGCGCCGGGCCGGACCGCCTGCCAGAGCCGTTCGGCCCACGCGGTGGTGGCGATCATGGCGAGGAGGAACAGGGCCAGCGCCAGCGCCCGGAGGGCGAGGAGGAGCCACTGGTCGATCCGGCGCTTGTGCCGGCGCTCGGCGACGAGGAGGAACCGGATCGCGGCCCAGGGGACGATCTGATAGCGCTTGCGGAAGAGGAGGTGGATGACGAGCGGCACGCCG
>JAFKJJ010000006.1 GCA_017306025.1 Planctomycetota bacterium | reverse complement strand
CCGCCGGGCCTGCCTTCGCTATGGCAGGCCCGGCGGCCTGCCCCACAATAAGGCCGCCACTCGCGACCGATACTCTTCACCCGGACTTGGTATCAGACCCGTGCGACGGTTACGGCGCGGCGCGTCCGAAGCCGCCTCACCAGTAAGCAGCCGAGGCCGACGCCCGCGAGCACGACGCCGGGCGGGGCCGGCACGGCGTTGTCCTTCGCCGGCGGTTGGGGCTGGGGGATGCTGAGGAGCTTGACAACGTCCATGTCACTCACCCCGTCGTTGAACCCGCGAACCCGCTCGACAAGATCCGCGCTCCCTTTCACGCTCAGCGCCGCGATCAGGCCCGCCGCCGACAGGTTCGGGAGCCCGCTGCCGGTAACCATGAGTGCAAACGTCCCGGTGTCATCAGCCGCCGGCCAGCCCTTCGACTCAGCGCCGGCCAGTTGGGGCTGCTGGTCTGTAACCGAAGCGGTGGTCAAAAGCGAAGCGACGTCTCCGATGATCGCCGCGGAGTACGGACCGGGATCGTTGAACGCGGGCCGGGTGACGGAATCGCCACCGGAAGCCAGATTCGCGTTCGTCGAGACGATCGGAATCAGCGCCGAGCCGGGCGTCTGTTCTGCCATCTGGATCGAACTGAAGAACACGTTCGAGATTTCGCCATCACTGCCGGAAAACGGATCAATGACGGCGGCGCGGGCGGGTCCTCCGCCCCACACAAGAAGGGCGAGCCCGGTCAGCACCGCGGGGAGCGGTCGGACGAGGAGACGGGCGAGCATTCGCGGTCACTCCTGGTGTAGACTCCGAAGCCGGTAAGGGCCGGCATGGGCGAGCGAGGGCGTGCGAAGCGGTCATTCGCGTTCTTCCGATGTTGCACGCGGAGTGCCGGGGGAGTTGAGGACCGGCCGGAACCGCGCTCACGGTCGTAAACCTCTAAATCGCAAGCGAATCTGAAGCGATACAGGAAGATTTGCGCACGGCTGAACGCATCGTGTTAACCGAAGCGCTCCAAAAGTTAGCGCCGCGCTAACGGAAATGAACACGCGACCGGAGCCGACGCAATCGCCGGGCTTGCGAAAATCCGCACAATCACCACACCCACGGACGATCCGAACCCGTTCAAATCCTGCCGGGTCCTACTGTCTTCCCTGCTGATCGAGATGCGGGAAGGCCGGCGCCCGGCGCCGGGCCGTTTCGAGAGCCGAAGGAGTTCGCTTCGCTCATGACGATCCACATCCCCGAGTTCGCCCTCGTGCTCCTCGTCGGCCCGTCCGGCTGCGGCAAGTCGACGTTCGCCCGCGCACACTTCAAGCCTACGGAGATCCTTTCGTCCGACTTCTTCCGCGGGATGGTGAGCGACGACGAGATGAACCAGGCCGCGTCGGAGGACGCGTTCGAACTGCTGCACCTCGTCTGCGCGAAGCGCCTGGCCGGGGGCAAGCTGACGGTCGTCGACGCGACCAACGTTCGCCCCGAGTCGCGCAAGCCGTTCCTCGAAATGGCCCGCAAGTACCACGCGCAGCCGGTGGCGGTGGTGTTCGACTTCAGCGCCGAGTTCTGCCACGAGCGGAACCAGAAGCGCGCCGCGGAGCGGCCGTTCGGCCCGCACGTCACGCGACGGCACGCCGAAGACCTCCGGCGCTCGCTCGGCCGGCTGGAGGAAGAGGGGTTCCGCAGGGTCCACGTGCTGCGAGGCGAAGAGGACGTGAACGCGGTCCGGTTCGAGCGGTACCGGCTGCCGGTGAACCGGCGCGACGAGCGCGGGCCGTTCGACGTCGTCGGCGACGTCCACGGCTGCCTCGGCGAACTGATGTCGCTCCTGGTGAAGCTCGGCTACCGGATGCGGCGCACGAAGGGCGCCGACGGGCGCGAGTTATGGCGCGTGAGCCACCCGGAGAACCGCCGGCTCGTCTTCGTGGGCGACCTGTGCGACCGCGGCCCCGACACGCCCGGGGTCTACCGGCTCGTCACGGACGCGGTCGCGCGCGGGGTGGCGTTCTGCGTACTGGGCAACCACGACGACAAGTTGCTGCGGTGGTTCAAGACACCGGAGAAGGTGAAGCTGACGCACGGGCTGGCGCAGTCGGCGGAACAGTTCGCGAACGAGCCGCAGCAGTTCCGCGACCGCGTTCAGGAGTTCGTCGCGAAGCTGCCGAGTCACCTCGTGCTCGACGGCGGGCGGCTCGTCGTCGCGCACGCGGGGCTGACGGACGACATGCACGGCCGCGTGTCGGGAAAGGTGCGGGCGTTCGCGCTCTACGGCGACACGACCGGCGAGAGCGACGAGTTCGGACTGCCGGTGCGGCTG
>JAFKJJ010000087.1 GCA_017306025.1 Planctomycetota bacterium | reverse complement strand
ATCAACGTGGAGGGCATCGGCGAGGGGGCGGTGAAGGGGAAGTGGCCGCGGGTCACGAAGCGGGTGGGCGAGAGCCGGCCGCAGTACGTCGACTGGGACGAGGAGGACGAGTAGCGGGCGCCGTCAGTTCACCAGCTCGATGTTGTCGAAGAAGCCGGCCTCCTCTTCCTGCCGCGCCCGGGTGTTGTTCGGGCCGCCGATCGCGGCGATGACGAAATGCCGGTCGGTACACATGACCCGCAACACCCCGTTCGCGTGGACCTGCTCCAGCGCGTCGTTCCCCAGCCACTTCACGGTGCGGACCTCGACCCCGTCGATGCTCCCCTCGGACGAGGCCTGCCGAAACCGCTCGCGGATCGACAGCGGAACCCGGTCGCGGAACTTGAACATCAACAGCTCGGCGCGGACCGGGTCCCGCCGATCCCCGGCCGAGACTGCCGTGATTCGCTCGGCCTCCGCCAGGTCGTTGGCGACGTTGAGCCGGCCCATCCCGAACGGCCCGCCCCGCCCCCCGCCGATGAATCCGCCGAAATCGCCGGTCTCGCGCCGGAACGTCTCGGCCGGCACGCTCACGTAGCCGGGGGCCTTCGGCAAGTACACCGTGAACCCGTCCTGCGGGTAACTGTGCTGCCGCCACCCGGACGGGGCCGGCGCCCTCTTGACGGTGGGAGAGTCCTTGCCCACGAAGAGGTATACCGCGAACCCGACTCCCGCGAGCAGGAGCATCAGGCCGATCGCGAGCCCCGCGATAAGGACGCCGCTGCCGCCGGAATTGCGGCGCGGCTTCCGTCGCGGCCGGTCGTGGTCGTAGTCGTCATCGTCGACGTACCGCGGGCGCCTCTTCTTCCGCGGCCGGTCCTCCTCGTCCTCTTCGTCTTCCTCGTCGCGTCGGGACTTCCGGGACGGGCGAACGATCTCGTCCGCCTCCTCCGCGACGATCCGCTTCGGTTTCGGCGGAGCCGCGGGCGGAGGGGGTGGAGGCGGCGGGGAAGGCGGGGGCGAAACGGCGACCGCCTCGACGACCTGGACCTCTTCGGCCGGGAGGAGGTCGGGTACGGTCGCGAGCGTGCCGCACCGGGGGCAGCGCAACTGCCGCCCCACCGCAGAGTCCGGCGCGAGGAGCTTCATCGCGCACTTCGGACAGGGAACGGTCAGGGCCACGGCTCACTTCCCCCACGCGGACTTGATGCGATTAACCGCGCCGGTCTTGATGGTGATCGCGCCGCCGTTCGGGACGAGTTGGAGTTTGGTGTTCTTCTCGTCCGGGATCGCGGCGACCGACATCGCGACGCCGCCTTGCGCGAACACCTCGACCGACCCACGGTCCACGAGGACCCGGAGGTGATAGAGCCCGAACCCCTTGTCCGGAAGCGGGGCGGTGACGTCCTTGCACGTCAGCGTGTGCTTCGCGAAGTCGCACACCAGCTTCGTCCCGCGAAGGTCGATCGCGAGCCCCGTCGCCTTGCCCGGTTCGACGAGTAGCACCGCGTCGAACGCGTCCAGCCCCTCGGCGAGCACCCGCGGCCCGTCGCACACCACTTCATCGGGCGGGCCGGCCGCGAACACCGGTTTGCCGTTGTGAAGGCCGGACAGTTCGCGGACCGGTTCGGCGTGCAGCCGCAGATCGACGTGCGGGGTCAGGTCGGCACCCCTCTTGCCGTCGTTCACGAGGCGGAGTTCGACCGGAACCGTCATCTGCTGATTGAACGGGGTGCCCGGAAACGTGATACCGTTCGCCCACCCGATCTGCACCCGACGCGACCGGACCGGGGAATCGGTGCCGGGCCGCGGGCGATCGACCGGCCCGTTGTCGAACGTCTGCGCCGCGTAGAACCGGCCGTACCAGAGCTGCTTCTTCTCCTTGAAGTCCGGTTTGAACTCCTTCCCGTCGAAATCGCCCACGAGGTACTTCCCGTCGGCCGCGTAGAGCACCCATTTGGTGTTCTTCGGGTCTTCGTTCACCGGCAACTCGAACAGGTCCGGGCACTCGAAGAAGCCCTCGATGCGGCTCGCGAACGTCCACCCCTTCAGGTCCGACGACGTGTGAAACGCGATCCACTGCTTGCCCTGGAACTCGGTGTACACCGCCATCACCCAGTGCTTCCCCTTCTCGTACCACACCAGTTTCGGGTCGCGGCCCGCGTGCCGCACCACCGGGTTCTTCTCGTACTCCTTCCAGGTGCGGCCGTTGTCGGTGCTGTACGCGATGCACTCCCCCCGGCCGGTGCTCGTGTACGCCAGCGCGAGGGGCGGCTTATCATTTGCGCCCCAGCCCGACGTATTCGCCTTGTCCACCACCGCGGAGCCGGAGAACGCCCAGTCGCCGTACCGCTTCGGGTAGAGCGCGATGCCCTCCTCCTTCCAACGGAACAGGTCCTTGCTGACCGCGTGGCCCCAGTGCATGTTGCCCCACTCGCGGCCGAACGGGTTGTGCTGGTAGAACAGGTGCCACTCGCCGTCGCGATAGACGAGGCCGTTCGGGTCGTTCAGCCAGCCGGTGCGGCTCGTGAAGTGGAACAGCGGCCGGTGCTTCTCGGTGTACAGCTTGTCCGCGCCGGCCCACGTGTCGGACGCGACGACCAGTTCCGCGAGTTTCACGTCGGCCGGCAGCATCGTCTCGACGCCGAGCTTCTTCCCCTTGAACGCGGACACGTCCGCGGTCGCCCAGAAGTCCGGCTTGCCCTCGGTGGCCAGTTCGATGTCGAACTCGCGCACGGTCCGTTTGTCCACGACGAACTGCACCCGGCGCCTCGGGGCGCCGGTCTTCACCGCCAGAAGGAGGTACCGCGAGCCGACCTCGAAGTCGCGGGTCATCAACTCGGCCTGCTGCTTCCGGTCGCTCTGGACGATGTGATCGACGTTGATGTGTCCCCACCCGCCCTTCACCTCGTCGACGATCTGGATCACCGCGGCCTTCCCCTCGAACTCGCCCACGTCCCAGGTGTGCCAGTCGAGGTGTTCGGTCCCGCCGGGCTTGTCGTTCGGACCGGTCGCGGTGCGGACGACCTTCCCGCCGACGAGCAGGTTGACGCACGTGCCCGCGTGCTTGCCGCCGCCGACGAGGAAGTTCAGGTATTTGCGTTCGATCTTGATCTCGGGCGACGTGAGCGTGCCGGTGCCGGCGTCGCCGCCGAGATAACTGTTGACGAGTCCCTTGCCGAGATAACCGCTGACGGGCATCTGGTTCGGGAGCGTGCCCTTCGCGGGTCCCTTGCCGAACGCGGTGCCGGTCGTCTTCCACCCGTCGCCGTAGGTGTCGCCCTCGAAGTCCGCGACGAGGATATCGGGGCGGGCGGCCGCCGCGGCGACCGGCGCGAGGAAGAACAGCGCGAGAGCGGGGAGAGCGGGTCGCATGTGGTGGCCCTTCGAACTCGAACCGGGCTTTTGGTCTCGGCTTCTGGCTGACGTCCACCGCACAAGTTACCATAACGTGCGTCTCTTGTCCCTCGTCAGGAGCGCTGCCGATGTTAGCCACCCGCCGCGAGTTCCTCGCGACCGCGTCCGCACTCACGCTGTCCGCCGCGTCCTACAACCGCGCCGCCGACAAGCCGAACGAAAAGGTTCGCGTCGCGATCATGGGGTTACGCACCCGCGGCAAACAGCTCGCGCCGCCGTTCGCCGCGACGCCCGGCGTCGAGATCACGCACCTCATCGACCCCGACCCGTCGATGGTCAAGCCGGTGCTCGACGTGCTGAAGAACCCCGCGTCGCCGCCCGCGACCGGGACCGACGTCCGCAAGGTGCTCGACGACAAGTCCGTCACGGCGCTCGTCGTGTCCGCGCCGGACTACTGGCACGCGCTGGCGACGGTCTGGGCCGCCGAGCGCGGCAAACACGTGTACGTCGAGAAGCCGGTTTCGCACAACCTCATCGAGGGCCGGCGGATGGTCGATGCCGCCCGAAAGTACAAGGTGGTGGTCCAGGCCGGCACACAGCGGCGCAGTCAGACCAGCGTGATCGCCGCGCGCGAGTACGTGCAGGCGGGTAAGCTCGGGAAGGTGGCGTTCGCGCGGGCGTGGATCGCGGGGAACCGGCCGAACATCGGCCACGCCAAGCCCGAGCCCGCGCCGAAGGGCGTCGATTACGACCTGTGGCTCGGGCCGGCGTCGGGGGAGTTCACGAAGAACCGCTTCCACTACCAGTGGCACTGGTTCTGGGACCTGGGCACCGGCGAACTCGGCAACAACGGCATCCACGGCCTCGACGTCGCCCGCAACGTGCTCGGCGTCGACACGCCCGTCAAGGTGAGCTGCGCCGGCGGCAAGTACTACTACGACGACGACCAGCAGACCCCCGACACGCAGATCGCGACGTTCGACTTCCCGACCGGCCCGGGTTCGGCCGGCAGCACGATCGTCTGGGAGCACCGCGTGTGGGAGAAGAAGGGGCAGGGGCCGGAGGGCCAGGGCTACGGGGTCAGCATCCACGGCGACAAGGGGACGATGCTCTTCGACGGCGACGCGTGGACGGTGCGGGGCGGCGACGGCACCTCCGAGAAGCCGAAGGGCGACATGGTCGGCGCGCACGTCCGCAACTTCATCGAGTCGATCCGCGGCGACGCGAAGCCGAACGCGGAGATCGAGATCGGCCACAAGAGCACGCTCTTGTGTCACCTCGGGAACATCGCGTACCGCACGGGCAAGACGCTGCGGTTCGACGCCAAGACCGAGACGACCGACTCGCCGGAAGCGAACAAGCTGCTCGGCCGCGAGTACCGCAAGGGCTTCGAGTTACCCGCGGTGTGAGGCAATTTGATCTCCCGCCGGTCTGCTTCGCAGGTCCGCGAAGGCAGAAGACCACTTCCTTTCCCCGTCGGCCCTCCCCCGTATCTACTTCTTCTCCGGTGGCGACAGGATCTCGCCGAGCCCCGGAAACGCCGCGACCGTGGCCGCGTGCATGTCCTTGTAGTGCTCTCGCACGAGCTTTTTCTGGCCGTCGATGTCGGCGAGGGCCTCCTTCAGCACGGCCTTCCGGATCGCCTCGGGAACGACCGCGCCGGCCGCCCCCGGTCCCCCCGCCGCCCTGTTCGGCACCGGCCGCGGGGCGTCCGCGCCGGTCGGACCACCCTTCGTCGTGATTTCGGCCAGTTTTCCGGACGCGATGCCGTCCTTCGCGTTCGCCTCCAGCCGGTCCAGCTCCTCCAGTGCCGCCTCGCGGAACGCGTCCGCGGACGCCCAGTACCGCGCGACCTCGCGGCCGATCGGCTTCCGGTCGAACCCGCCGACCCCGCCGGCACGGCTCGACACCTTGAACCGGTACACGTAAAAGTCGTCGGTCCGGGACGCCGAGAACCACCCCTGCCCCGGCCCGAGCAGGAGCCCGTGGACCGAGAGCGCGTCCCGCGGCGCCGGCAAGAGGTCGTCGTGGCGGAGCGTGAGGCGGAACGACTCGTACAGCCCGCTCTTCATCTCGGAGGTCGAGAACTCGACCGCGGCGCCCCACCCGGTCTTGGGGCTCCAGTTCGACCGGACCTCGAATCCGTACGCGGGCGGCGGCTTGCCGGTGTAGAGCGTGGTGCTGAGGTGGATCGCGTGGTTCGGCCGCGCCGCGGCCGCGCGGTCGGTGCTCGCGACCTTCTCCCAGGCGCCCGCGTACGTCTGGTTGAACCCGTCCGACCCGCCGTTCCAGGTGAAGTACGGGTAGCGGTCGCCGGCCCGCTTCGCCCAGTCCGCCCCCGCGACCTTACGGGCTGCGGCGTCCAGCTTCAGAAACGTCTCCCGGACGGCCGGTCTGGCGAACGCCACCTTTTGCGGATCGATCTCCTCCGGCAGCCCGAACCCGGCGCGCCAGTTCTCCCCGGGCTCGGGCGGGGCCGGCCGGGGAACGGGGGCGGGTGGGGGTGAGGCTCCGGCCGGTGCGGGGGAGCCGACGACGAAGAGGACGAGGAGGACGGCTGAGCGCGACACGGCGGACCTCCGGCGGGGAGAACGGGGTCCATCCTACCCACAGGACCGCGAGGCCGTCGAGCGCGAAGCGGGCGCCCGGCCCGCCTTCACGCGAGGAGTTTGCCGGCCACGACGCCGTGAACGTCTGTGAGGCGGAAGTCGCGACCCTGGAGCCGGTACGTCAGCTTCGTGTGGTCGAGGCCGAGCAGGTGCAGGACGGTCGCGTTCAGGTCGTGAACGTGGACCTTGTTCTCCACCGCGTTGAAGCCGAGTTCGTCGCTCGCGCCGTACACCAGCCCGGGTTTCAGCCCGCCCCCGGCCATCCACACGCTGTAACAGTTCGGGTGGTGGTCGCGGCCGTCGTTGCCGCCCTGCACCATCGGGGTGCGGCCGAACTCCCCGCCCCAGATGACGAGCGTGTCCTTCAAGAGCCCGCGCTGCTTCAGGTCCTTGACGAGCGCCGCCGACGCCCTGTCCGTCTTGCCGCACTCGGACTTCAGACCCGCGGTCAGCCCCCCGTGGTGATCCCACGCCTCGTGGAACAGTTGCACGAACCGGACCCCGCGCTCGATCAGCCGCCGCGCGAGCAGACAGTTGTTCGCGAAGCTCGGCTTGCCGGGTTCGGCGCCGTACATCGCGAGCGTCTCCTTCGTCTCCTTCGAGAGGTCCATCAGTTCCGGCGCGCTCGACTGCATCCGGCCTGCCATTTCGTAGGCGGATATTCGGGCCGCGATCTCGGGATCGCCGACCGCGTCGAGCCGCGTCTTGTTCAGCGCGTTGATGGCGTCGAGCGAGTCCTTTTGAATAGCGTTATCGACGCCCGGCGGGTTCGAGAGGAACAGCACCGGGTCCCCGGCCGATCGGAACAGCGTGCCGGCGTGCGCGGTGGGCAGGAAACCCGACCCCCAGCACGAGTTCCCGCCGCTCGGCCCCTTGCTGCCGCTCGAAAACACGACGAACCCCGGCAAATCCTTTGACTCGCTGCCGAGGCCGTAGGTGACCCAGGCGCCCGCGCTCGGGCGGCCGAACTGCTGACTGCCGGTGAGCGCGAAAATCTGCGCCGGGGCGTGGTTGAACGCGTCGGTCACCATCGACTTCACGACGGTGATGTCGTCCACCACCTCTCCGAGGTGCGGGAGCAGTTCGCCGAGTTCGGTGCCGCTCTTGCCGAACTTCTGGAACTTGTACTTCGGCCCGAGGAGCTTGGAACTCGGGTTGATGAACGCGGCCCGATAGTTCTTCACGAGTTCGGGCGGCGGGAGCGTGCCGTCGAACTTCGCGAGCTGCGGCTTGTTGTCGAACAGCTCCAGGTGGCTCGGCGCGCCGCCCATGAACAGGTAGATGACGCGCTTCGCCCTCGGTTCGTGGTGCGTTTTCGGCCGCGGCGTCTCGGCGCGGGCGAGGTCGGCGAGCGCGATCGCACCGAGCCCGACCCCGCAGTCGCGGAGGAACCACCGGCGGTTGAGGAGCCGCTGCCGTTCGAAGAGGTCGGAACGCATATCGAAGGTCCCCGTTGCTGGTTCAGTCCACGTCGAACAGCACGATTTGCCCCTTGTCGCTCGACACCGCTGCGGTGGCACCGTCGGGCGAAAACGCAACGTCGAGCAGCGCGCCGGCGTCCCACTCGAACGTCTTCGGCTCGCCCCACGCGCCCGCTTCCCAGAACCGCGTCGCCGAGTCCCCGCTCACGGTCGCGACGTAGCGCCCGTCCGGGGAGTACGCCACCCCCAGACAGTCGCCCGCTCCCGCGGTCTTCTCCGCGACGAGCGCCCGCGCCGTCACGTCCCACACCCGGAGCGCCGGCCCGCATGCGGCCGCGACGAGTTCGCCGTCCGGGGAGAGCGCGAGCCGGTTCGCGGGGTGCCCGGTCCACTCGAACTCCGCCACGACCGCGTCCGCCCCGGTGTCGTAAACGAACACGGTTTCCGAATACCGCGACCCGTTCGTTTTGCGGGTCCGTCGGCTGAGCGCCAGCCGCGAGCCGTCGCGATTGAAGGCGCACGCCGGCCAGCGGCAGGTGGCCACCCGCGGCGCCGGCAACTTCAACCGCGGGAACGCGCCGCCGGTGAGCGGGCTGTATCGGCCCAACCGCTCGCCGACCCCGACGACCGATTTGCCGTCCGGGAAGTACGCCACCCCGGAGAACGGCACGTAGTTGGCGCGGATCGTCTTCCCGTGGACGACCGTCAGGCCGAGGAACACGATGTCCTCGTTCGCCGCGGCCAGGGCCTTTCCGTCGGGCGCGAAGCAGAGCCGGACCTGCTTCGCGAACCGGCCGTACGCGTACAGGTGGTCGTGCCGGACCGTGCCGGCCGCGACGTCCCACACGCGAATGTCGCCGCCGTGTGCGGCCTCGGCCAGTTGCGTGCCGTCGGGCGAGAACGCCACGCAGTTGATCGGCTTCTTGTGGGCGGAGAGCACGCGCACGGGCCGGTCACTCCTTCGGCTTCAGCTCGCGGACGAACACGTTCATGATCTCGAGCCCCGCGGTCGGTCGGAACCGGACGGGTCCCTCCGCCCGCTCCTTTTCCTCCCACGCGCCCGCGTCCTTGCCGTTGACGGTCACGGAATACTTCTTGCCGTCCACGGTGATGACCGTTCGGTTCCACTGGCCCGGCTTCAGATCCACGTCCTTACCCCGCCTCGTCCCCTCGAATTTGTCGCCGTCTCGCCAACCAACCAGCGAGCCGCCGAATGCGTTCATATCGACCGCGAACGAACCGAGATCGACCCCGCAGAAGCCCCCCTCGCCCTTCGCGGGCATCTTCCAATCGAACACGAGTTCGGCCTTTCCGTACTTCTTCTCGGTTTCCAGCGTTTCCTTCGCGGTGACCTCTTTTGTCGTGGGTCGGATCACCCCGCCGCTCACCTTCCACGCGTCCTTTTCCGTCTTCCAACCCTTCAGAGCGATGCCGTTGAACAGGCTCGTGTGCCCCTCCCACACCTTGGCGACCTCTTCGGGCTTCGGGTTGGTGCTCGGCAGCTCCTTGATCTTCAGGTTCTTGAAGTGGCACTCCGCGCCCTCGCTCTCCAGCGCCAGGTAGCCCTTGCGCGGGTTGCACTTGCTGACGCCCGACACCTCCTTGCCGTTCACCTCCAGCTTGATCGCGCCGTCGTTGCCCGTGACCTTGTAGTGGTTCCACTCGCCGCCGCCCTTCACGCGGTTCTCGCTCGGCAGGCACCGCTCGATGCCCTTGAAGTGCGGGCGGTCCGGGGTGCAGCGGGCGCCCCAGATGCTGAAGATGTCGCCGTGGCTGGTCGCCCAGCCGTCCTTCGGGGCGAAGTTGATGAGCACCTGAACCTCGATGCCCCGCGTGTACGCCGTGCCGACGGCCGGCAGCGGGTCGCCCCACACGAACAGGCCGCTGTTGGCCATCTTCTCCTTCTCAACGTGCATCCAGTCGAACTCCATCACGAAGTTCTCGTACTGCCGGTCGGTGCGGAGGAAACCCGTGGGCGAGCCGGTGGTGATGATCTCGTCGCCCTTGACGTAAAAGGTGTCGGGGGCGCAGTTCACGTTCACCCAGCCGTCGAGGTTCTTGCCGTTGAACATCGGCTTGAAGTCGCCGGCCGGCGCGACGGGCTTCTTGTCTTCCGCCGGAAGGACCGTTGCACACGCGGCAACAACGGCAGCGATCAGGATGAGACGATTGGGCAGCATGATCATTCCTCGCTTTTGAATTTCGTTCCGCGGTCCGGATTCCGCGGTCCGCGTTTTCCGTCACTCTTTCGTCAGCGTCTCGTCCAGGTTGAGCAGCACGCGGGCGACCAGTGTGTACGCGCCCCAGTCGGCGAACGTCAGCCCGTCGGGGCGCGGGGCGTCCTTCGTGCCGGTGGCGACCTCGGCCGCGTTCGCCTCGCCCTCCTCGAACCGCTTGCGGTTCTTCTCCAGCAGCGCCGAGAGGATCGCGAGTTCGTCTTTCGTGGGCGCCCGGGAAACGCACAGCCGGAACGCGTAGGTGAGGCGCTCGGCGTCCGTTTTGCCGCCTTCGAGCACGGCCCGCTTACCGAGCGCTCGGGCGCACTCCACGAAGACCGTTTCGTTGAGTGCCGTGAGCGCCGCGAGCGGCGTGTTGGTCCGGGTTCGTTTTACGCAAGACGTCTCCCCCACCGGTGCGTCAAACACCGTGAGCGCAGGGTAGGGCGTCGAGCGGCGGCGGAACGTGTAGAGGGCGCGGCGGTAGCGGTCCTCGCCCTTGGCCTCGTCCCACACGAACGGGCCGTAGCTCACCGGACGGTCGAACAGGAACTGCGGCGCCGGCGCGAACACGCTCGGCCCGCCGATCTTGGGATTGAGTAGCCCACTCACGGAGAGCGCGATGTCGCGCACGATCTCGCCCTCGGCGCGGAACCGTGCCCCGCGGGCGAGCAGCTTGTTCTCCGGGTCCTTCGCCAGCAGTTCGGGCGTGACGCGCGACGACTGGCGGTAGGTGGCGCTCGTCACGATGAGCCGGTGAAGGTGTTTGAGGCTCCAGGGCGAAGAACCTAACCCCCCAACCCCCTTCGGTTCCCTCGCCGGCCCTGTCAGCGGAGCTTCTCGCGGGCCGGCGGGAAAGGAAGGGGGAGTTGCTTTCTCCCCCTCTCCCCCTGGGGGAGGGGGCTGGGGGGTGGGGTCCTGGAACTCGCACGCCAGCCAGTCCAGCAGTTCCGGGTGCGTCGGCTTCTCGCCCTGCGTGCCGAACTCCTCCGGCGTCGTCATCAGCCCGTTGCCGAAGTACGCCTGCCACACGCGGTTCACGATCGCCCGCGACGTCGTCGGCGAGCGCTTGTCGACCAGCCACTTCGCGAGCGTCAAGCGGCTGTCGTCGGCTCCCTTCGGCAGCGCGTGGAGGAACTGCGGTACGCCCGCCTCGACCTCATCGCCGGGGCGGAGGAAGTTCCCGCGCTTCAGGATCGTGGTCGGGCGGGGCTCGTCGCGCTTCTCCGCGATCAGGCTCGTCGAGCCCTCCGGCCACTGCTTCCACAACCCCTCGATCTGCTCATTGGCCTCCTTGAACGCCGGCACGGTCGCGCGCCAGGCGGCGAACACCGTCGCGGCCTGCGCCGGGGACCGCTTCGCGGCCGGGACCGTCATTGCGGCCCGCACGAGCGGCGGGGGCGGATCGCCTGCGGGCAGTTGTTCGTCGGTCACACTCAGCCGGAAGCGGCCGAGGTTGTTGTTCATGTGGTCGTCGCTGTTCCAGCCGCCGTGCGACTGTTTCAGGTTGAAGTGCAGCGCGCCGCCCGCGGGCAGCTCGATCGCTTTTTCGGGAACGAAGATCGCCACGCGCGGCACGTTGCGACGGCCGGGGCCGGCGTCGATGCCCCACGCGGTCTGGGCGTCGTCGTCGATCGCGAACGACACCGGACCGGTGACGCGGCGCTTGTCGGTCTTGTCGTCGAAGTTCTTTTCGAGCAGCCGTTCCGGGTTCGCGTAGTCCGCGGCCGCCTTCACGAACTTGACCTTCTGTTTCTTGCCCTTTTCCGCTTCGACCTCGACGATGAACTCGGTCAGCGCACACGTCCCCATGAACGACCGACCCGGGCCGTTGCACGGCAAGTTCGGATCGTTGAGCAGTTCGAGCCGGAAGGCCGTGATCGTCTTCACCGGAGACGGCCCGCTCATGAGCGTGCTGAACTTCGTCGGGGCGTAGCCCTGTGCCAGAATCGAGCCGTCCTTCTGCGGGATGTACCGCTGCGAGTTGTCGCCCGCGTTCTCGACGGCCACCGTCTTCCACGCCGGTTCTTTTTGCGCCTCTTCCCACTTCGCGAGCCGCTTCTGCCAGTCGGGGTTCGCTTCCTTCAGTTTCACGTCGATCTCGGTCATCCGGGAGCGCAAGGCGTTGATCGCCATCGACTCCTTCGCGGTGTAGACGACGCGTTGTGCCTCGTGGTCGTTGTTGAGGAACGCGAACAGCCGGTAATACTCCTCCTGCGAGATCGGGTCGTACTTGTGGTCGTGGCACTGCGCGCACGCGACGCTCAGCCCGAGGAACGCCTTGCCGACGGCGTCCATCCGGTCGAACATCGCGTCCATGCGGAACTGCTCCGGATCGACCCCGCCCTCCTCGTTCAGCATCGACATGCGCAAAAAGCCGGTCGCGACGATCTGGTCCTGCGTGGCGTTCGGCAGGAGGTCGCCCGCGATCTGCTCGATCGCGAACCGGTCGAACGGCAGGTCGCGGTTGAACGCGCTGATGACGTAGTCGCGGTACGCCCACACCTGGCGCGACTTGTCCTTCTCGTAGCCGTCGCTGTCGGCGTAGCGGGCCGCGTCGAGCCACCACCGCGCCCACCGCTCGCCGTAATGTGGCGACGCGAGTAGTTTCTCCACGAGCCGCTCGTACGCAGCCGGCGGCAGAGCATGACGCGATCGGCCTCCGGAGACGGCTTCAGCCCTTCCTTTTCGAGCCGCGCGAAGACGAACCGATCAATCGCGTTCCGCGCCGGGTGCTTCGTGACCGGTGCGTCGGGCCGCGTCGGCGTCTGGAACGCCCAGTGCGTCTTGGCGTCGGCCGCGTCGGCGCGGGGGGCGGGTACGGCGACGAGCGCGGCCAACAGCGCGACCGCACTCGGAATCGCGATTCGTAACATGGAAAGCTCGTTGTCGCGGCGGGGTCGGACGCGCACAATGGCGGGCACCGCGGCATTGTATCCCACAGCCGCGGGGCCGTTCCACGCGGAAATCGTCATGCGTCCGCTTCTCCTTTTCCTGAGCGCCGTGCTTGTTGTTGCACAGGGGGCTTACGCACCCCGCTCCGAGGGCGCCGAAAAGCCGAACGTGCTGTTCATCGCGATCGACGACCTCAACGACTGGGTCGGCCCGCTCGGCGGGCATCCGCAGGTGAAGACGCCCAACATGGACGCGCTCGCCGCCCGCGGGACGACGTTCACCAACGCCCACTGCCAGGCGCCGTTGTGCAACCCGTCGCGGACCAGCCTCCTCACCGGGCTCCGGCCGAGCACGACCGGCGTTTACGCGCTCGCGCCGTGGCTCCGGACCTCCGACAAACTGAAGGACCACGCCACACTGTTCCAGTGGTTCAAGAGGAACGGCTATGCGACCGTCAGCACCGGGAAAGTCTTCCACGGCGGTTATCCGCCGAAGGAAGACCGCGCCGCGGAGGTCGACACGTTCGGCCCGCCGGGGGTGATGCAGCCGCGGCCGAAGACGAAGTTCGTGCAGACGCCGGACCCGCACCCGCTCGTCGATTGGGGCGTCTTCCCGGAGAAGGACGAGGACTGCTTCGACCACGACATCGCGACATGGGCCGTGAAACAACTCCGACAGCCCCCGAAGGGGCCGTGGTTCCTCGCGGTGGGCTTCCAGCATCCCCATGTGCCGTGCTACGCACCGCAGAAGTGGTTCGACCTCTACCCCGCGGACAAACTCGTGATGCCGCAGGTGAAGCCGGACGACCGCGACGACCTCCCGCGGTTCGCGTCGTACTTACACTGGAAGTTGCCCGAACCGCGGTTGAAGTGGCTTCAGGAGAACAAGCAGTGGGAGCCGCTGGTGCGCGCGTACCTCGCCAGCGTGAGCTTCGTGGACGCGCAGGTCGGCCGGGTGCTCGCTGCGCTCAAGGAAAGTGGCCAGGAAAAGAACACGGTGATCGTGCTGTGGAGCGATCACGGCTGGCACCTGGGCGAAAAGGGCATCACCGGAAAGAACACGCTCTGGGAGCGTTCGACGCGCGTTCCGCTGATCTTCGCCGGGCCGGGCGTGGCCGCGAACGCCAAATGCGACCGCCCGGCGGAGCTACTCGACCTCTACCCGACGTTGCTCGATCTCTGCGGGCTTCCACCGAACAAGGCGAACGAGGGGTTGAGCTTGGTTCCGCAGTTGAAGGACGCAAAAGCCCCGCGCGAGCGCCCCGCGATCACGACGCACAACCCCGGCAACCACGCCGTTCGTACCGAGAAGTGGCGGTACATCGTCTACGCCGACGGCAGCGAGGAACTCTACGACCGCGCCGCCGACCCGCACGAGTGGACGAACCTCGCAACGGACGCCAGGTTCGCCGACGTGAAGAAGGCCCTCGCGAAATGGGCGCCGGCGAAGAGCGCCGCGCCCCTGCCCGGCAGTGCCGGCCGCATCCTCACTTACGACGACGGCGTGCCCGTGTGGGAGGGCAAGCCGATCGGCAAGAACGACCCGTTCCCCGACGAGTGAGAAAAGGAGCCACGGATGAACACAGAACACACGGATCAGCAAGAAGACAAAGAATTCAATTTGATCCTTGTTCTCCGCTGATCCGTGTGTTCTGTGTTCATCCGTGGCTCTGGACGACCTTTCCCGGAGGATTCCGTGTTGCGTAGCTGCCTCGTTCTTGCGCTCACACTCGCACTCGCACTGTCCGCCCGCGGGGCGGACCCGATCAGGCTCTGGCCCGGCAAGGCGCCCGGCGAGACGAAGGACATCGGCCCCGAGAAGTACCTCGAAGCGAAGAAGGGGCAGCTCGACGTGAAGCGGCTCGGCAACGTCAGCGAGCCGACGATCACCGTCTACGCGCCGCCCGCGGACAAGAACACCGGTGTGGCGGTCGTGGTCGCGCCGGGCGGCGGGTACAGCATCCTCGCCATCGAGCACGAGGGTTCGGACGTGTGCGAATGGCTCAACACGCTCGGCGTGACGGCCGTGCTGCTGAAGTACCGCGTGCCGAAGCGCGAAATGCAGTCGCCCGACAATCTCGCACAGGTCCAAGACGCGCAGCGCGCCATCACGCTCGTCCGCAGCAAGCACGCGGAACTCAAGATTGATCCGGCGAAGGTCGGGATGCTCGGGTTCTCCGCGGGCGGGCACCTCACCGTCTGCACCGCGCTCACCAAGAAGCGGATGTACGAGAAGGTCGACAAGGCGGACGAGGCGTTCGGCCACGAACCCAATTTCGCAATCCTCGTTTACCCCGCCTACCTCACCGACAAGGGAGGAAAGCTCAAACCGGAGTTCGAGGTGAAGAAGGACTCCCCGCCGATGTTCTTCGCGCACTCTTCCGACGACCCGGTGACGAGCGAGGGGAGCGTCGCGCTGTATTCCGCGCTGACGAAGAACAAGGTGCCGGCGGAACTTCACCTGTACGCGACGGGCGGACACGGCTACGGAATGCGGAAGATCCCGCACCCGTGCGCGAGCTGGCCCGACCGCGCCGCGGACTGGATGAAGGCCCGCGGGCTGTTCGAGAAGAAGTGACCCACTCGAAACGGACCGTGCGAGCAGATTCCCTCGTGGGGCGGGCCTTCTGGCCCGCCCCACGAGAGCCGCGGCACCTTTGTCGCGATTCGGCGCGCCGATTGCACGGCGTGTGGTGCAGCCCCTTCCCTTCTGGAGCGCAAATGCGGTTTCACGCCCTCGCAACCGACTACGACGGCACCATCGCCCACAACGGCAAAGTCGATGAGGCCACGATCGCCGCGCTGGAGCGCCTGCGAAAGTCCGGCCGGAAACTGCTGCTCGTCTCCGGTCGCGAGCTGCCCGACCTGCTGACCACGTTCGACCGCCTCGACCTGTTCCACCTCGCGGTGCTCGAAAACGGCGCGACCATTTACGACCCGGCCACGAAGGAAACGCGCGTCCTGGCCGAGCCGCCGCCCGCGAAGTTCGCCGAAACGCTCCGCGCCCGCGGCGTCTGGCCGCTGTCCGTCGGGCACGTCATCGTCGCCACCTTCGAGCCGCACGACAAAACCGTTTTCGACACCATCCGCGAGTTCGGGCTCGAACTGCAAGTCATCTTCAACAAGGGCGCGGTGATGGTGCTGCCCTCCGGCGTGAACAAGGCCACCGGCCTCGCCGCGGCGCTGGCGGAACTGGGACTGTCGCCGCACAACGCGGTCGGCGTCGGCGACGCGGAAAACGACCACGCGTTCCTCAAGGTGTGCGAGTGCTCCGCGGCGGTGGCCAACGCGCTGCCCGCGGTCAAGGACACCGCCGACGTGGTCACGCACGGCCCGCGCGGGGAAGGGGTCGCGGAACTGATCGACCAGATGATCGCCAACGATTTAAGTCACCTCAAGACGCTCGCACGACACCGCATTCCGGTCGGAACGGTCAACGCCGAACAGGAAGAGGGCGTCGACCCCGCGGGCGCGGGCGTCCTGGTGTGCGGCACCTCGGGGAGCGGGAAGTCCACACTCACGACCGCGGTCCTCGAACGGCTCAGCGACGCCGGGTATCAGGCGCTCGTGATCGACCCGGAGGGCGATTACACCAACCTGGAGTTCGCCGCGCACGTCGGCAACCCGGAGCACGCCCCGGTAACCGACGACGTGGCCGACGCGCTCAAGGACCCCAGGCGGTCGGTCGTCGTGAACCTGCTCGGCGTGCCGTTGGCCGACCGGCCCACGTTCTTCGCCCAGCTGCTGCCGCGAATCCTCGAATCGAAGGCCCGCACCGGCCGCCCGCACTGGCTCGTCGTCGACGAGGCGCACCACATGCTCCCCGCGCCGCAAGAGGCCGGCCCCGCGAGCGTCGCGGCACAACTGCCCGACCGCGGGATCATGTTCGTCACCGTCCACGCCGGCAGCATGGACCCCGCGGCGCTGGCGAACGTCGGCACCCTGCTCGTCATCGGCGGCCACCCGACGGAGACCGTGACGAAGTTCTGCGCCGCGGTCGGCGAGCCGGCGCCCGCGTGCCCGCGGGTCGAAGGCGACAAGCTCCCGGCCGGCGACGCGATGTACTGGCGGCGCGGTGAACAGGCGGCGGTGATCGTTCACGCGAAGCCGCCGCGGACCGAGCGCAAGCGGCACCTGCGGAAGTACGCGGCCGGCAACCTCGGCCCGGAGCGGAGCTTCTACTTCCGCGGGCCGGAGGACAAGCTGAACCTGAAGGCGCCGAACCTGTTCCAGTTCCTGCAACTGGCCGACGGCGTGGACGACGAAACGTGGGAGTTCCATCGCGCGAACGGCGACTACTCGAACTGGGTGCGGTACCAGATCAAGGACAACCAGCTCGCCGACGAACTGGACGAGATCGAGAAGGACCGGAAGGCCGGACCGAAGGACACCCGGGCCGCGGTCCGGGCCGCGATCGAGGCCCGCTACACGCTCCCGGCCGACGAGCCGAGCGGGAAGATCGACTGAGGCTCCTGTGGTCCGGTCACCCCGTGACCGGTGCGAGACGGCGCGCCGAAGTGGTGCGCGAATTCGTCGAGCGCATCACACAGGGTCGCACCGGTCACGGAGTGACCGGACCACAAAGAACCGACCGAGTCACGTCATGGTAAAGCCCCCCGAAGCTCCCGCGAGCGTGCCGACGTCCATCCTGGCGGTGGACGTCGGCGGGACGAAGCTGAAGATCCTCGCCACCGGACAGACCGAACCGCGGCGCGACCGATCCGGCCCCGGCCTGACGCCGCAGCGCATGGTGGACATCGTCCGCAACCTCGCGGCCGACTGGCACTACGACGCGGTGTCGATCGGCTACCCCGGCCAGGTGGGCGACCACGGCCCGCGGCAGGAGCCCGGCAACCTGGGTCCCGGTTGGGTGGGGTTCAACTTCGCGGCCGCGTTCGAGCGCCCGGTGCGGATCATCAACGACGCGGCGATGCAGGCGCTGGGCAGCTACGACGGCGGTCGGATGCTGTTTCTGGGGTTCGGCACCGGACTCGGTTCGGCGCTGATCGCGGAGAACGTGATCGTGCCGTTGGAACTGGGCGAGATCCCGGAGCCGGGCGGGCAGAAGTTGGGGCTGATCCTCGGGCGCCGCGGGCTGAAACGACTGGGCAAGCGGAAGTGGCGGCGGGTGATCGAGTGGGCGGTGCCGGCGCTCATGGCCGCGACGCTGGCCGACTACGTCGTCCTGGGTGGCGGGAACGCGAAGCAGATCAAGGTTCAGCCCCCGGGCTCGCGCCTGAGCAACAACCTGACGGCGTTCCGCGGCGGGTTTCGGCTGTGGCACCTGGAGGACGTCCCCACCCTCCACGACGGCGACGAGAAACCGCCCGCCCCGCCGAAGCCCGCCGAGTGGCGACTGATCTGAAGTTCTCATCTATGAGATCCGCGCCCGCGCGCATTGACACGCCCCGTGGGCCGCGGCATATCCGCCCGCCATTCACAGTTGACGCCCGGGTCCGCTTCAGCCCCGCCGTGCCACCGGGGCGAACTCGGCGCCAACCGCAGAGGGACCACCCGTGCGGACCCGTTCTCGCGCCGGTCGCGTGGCGCTTCTGGTGTTCGTTCTCGTCGTGCCCGTAACCGGGTGCCACACCTTCCAGCCGTCCACGCCGCTCACCGTTCACGTGCGCGACGCCGAAACTCAGGCGCCCGTTCCCGGCGCCACCGTCAGGCTGTGGCGGTTCGGCCCGCACGCCGAGGAGCGCGAAACCGGCCTCACGACCGGCGCCGACGGCAACGCGACAACGCGCCTCGCGCCTCCGGACGAGGGCGGGGTCATGGTCGAGGTGACCGCCCCAAACCACCTCACGGCGCAGACCACGCTCCCGCGCGACGTCGTGGACGCGCTGGCGTCGGCGAAGGCGTTCCACCCGTACACCGGGCCGCCGCTCGTCGCGACCGTGGACGTGTTCAGCGGCCCACGGCCGACGGTCGAACTGGTCGTACCGAACGGCTTCCGCGGGCTGATCAAGGCGGAGGTCCGCGTTCAGGCCGATCGGCCGTGGCCGGCGGGCCAGCGCACGTTCAGTTACACGGTCCCGCCGGACGGCGTCGTTCGTGCGGACGGCCCGGCGGTGTTCGGGCTGAGCGCCGGCCCGGAGATCGTCGCGAAGTTCGCGGACGGGACGCCGCTGGCGACCGAGGCGAAGCCCGAAGACGTTGCGTTCCGGTGGCTGCGGCGCGACGGGACCACCGTGTTCTACGCGGTCGGCACGCTGGCGGAGGCGAACGCCGCGCGGGCCGCGATGGGTGTCGGGGGCGATTCGGCTTACAGCTCGGGCGGCTCGGACAAACCGAAGGGCGGTGGCGGCGGGCGCCGCGGAGGAGGCGGGATGGGCGGACGCGGCGGAAGTGGGCGCGGCGGCGGGTTCGGGCGGTGAGACCCGATAACGTACCTCTCAATGAGGGCGAAAGTATCAAGTTGCCGGAGTTCGGCTGCCGAAGCCGCGGTCGAACGGGCCTTGCAATTGTTACAAATTGCGCCCCGTTCAAGGCGTATTCCTGTTACGGGCGCGTGGCGCGTCCGCGGACCAAGTGAAAGCGCCACGCGATCGTCTTCAGGAGTTAGAAGACATGGACATCGACACGACGAACGGGAACGGCAAGAACCCGCCCTCCGCACAACCTCCTGGCGCGATTCCACGACCTCTGGTCACCGACGGGCCTCTCCCGAGTCCGCCGGCCGTTTCACCGGACGCCGCTCCGAGTGGGGGAGCCGACGGAACCCCCAGCGCCGCGCGGCCCCGGCCGTTCTGGAAACGGGCCGGGCGCGTGATGCAGTCCAAGCTATTTATCGCGGGTGTGACCGCGGTGTTCGCCGTGCTTTCGACGCTGGTCGGCACCGAATACAAGAAGTGGTCCGAACGGGCGGTTCTGAAAGGGGAGACGGTTCAAGTCGTTCGAGGCGCCCCCAAAACTACCGTCGTCAACATCGCCGCCGATCCCGATCTCCAGTGTCTCGGGTCCGGAGCGCTCGGGTGGTACGTGCGCTACAAGCCGGAGGTGGCGGCCGCGCTCCTAGCGCCGGCGAAATTCGCTCCCGACAATGGGCAACCGAACCCGGGAGGTGCTGCGGCCGCGGCCCCGGTCGGTGTCCCGGCGTCTCTCCTCTTCTTCACCTTGGACGACCTTCCCGAACTGGTTCTCTATACGGAACTGCCGGACGGGCTGCCGCTCCTCGACCCGCGTCTGATCGAGTTGAAGGCGGCCATACCGAAGGCCAAAGCGCGGATCAAGGCGCTGCGAGAGGAAATGACAACCAAGCAGGGCCATTTCGCGCTCGACGTGTTAGTCACCAACACCGGTGGGAAGAACCTGTCGGTGGTCAAGGCGCGCCTGATCCACACGGACACCGCCGGTAAAGAAAGGACCACGAACCTCGTGCTGCCGGACAGCGGTAAGCCGATCCAACTCGCCCCGGACCTGTCGCAGCCGATCCGCTTAATGACGCACCCGTTCGACTCCAACGGAGAAGCGGGCGACCTTCGCGAAATCAACACGCTGTTCGGTACGGGGCAGTGCCACGTGGTGCTCACCGACTCGCGCGGGGTCGACTGGGCGCTGACCAAGACGGATTTCAAGCTCCCGTAACGCCGCGGGGCCGAGGGGGCCGAGGATCGGCCCTCCGCGTCCTCAACCCACCTCCACCATCGCCTTCACGACGCCGGTTTCGGGCTTCAGCCACGTCGGGAAGACGCCGATCAGTTCGTCCATCGGCGCGCGGTGCGTGATCCACGGCCGCGTGTCCAGCATCCCGCCCTCGATCAGCCGAATGATGCGAATGAACTCGTGCGGCAGCGCGTTGCGGCTCGCCAGGAACGTCATCTCGCGCCGGTGCATCAGGGGTTGCGTGAAGTGCAATTCGTCCTGTGTGATGCCGACCCACACCAGGCGCCCCGCGAACCCCACAAAGTTGTACGCCACGTTCATACACTTCGCGCTGCCGGTCGCGTCCACCACCACGTTGCCCAGCTTGCCGCCGGTCAGGTCCGTGAACGCCTTCACGTCGTCGTCGAACGCGCCTTTGGAGAGGATCGTTTCCGAGACGCCCATCTTCTCCCGCACGAACTTCAGCCGTTGCTCGTTCAGGTCCATCACGATGACGCGCGCGCCGGCCAGCTTCGCGAACTCGATCACCGACAGCCCGATCGGCCCGGCGCCGATCACGAACACCGTCTCGTCGGCCCGCGGGTTCGCGCGATTGATCGCGTGGAGACCGATGCCGAGCGTCTCCACGAGCGCCAGTTGCTCGTAGCTGAGCTTCGTGGAGATGTGCAGCTTGCGCGCGGGCACGGTGAACAGCGGGCGCAGCCCGCCGTCGCAGTGGACGCCGAGCGTCTGGTGGTTCTCGCAGCAGTTGCTGTGCCCGCGGGCGCACGAGTAGCACTTCTGGCAGTTGATGTACGGCTCGACCGCGGCCTTATCACCGGGCTTGACGTTCGTCACGCCCTCGCCCACGGCCACGACCTCGACACCCAGTTCGTGGCCGGGGATGCGCGGGTAGCTGAAGAACGGCATCTTTCCGAGGTAGCCGCTGTAGTCGGTGCCGCACACGCCGACGCGGAACACGCGCACGACCGCGTCGCCCGGCCCCGGCTGCGCGGGTTCCGGCACGTCGATCACGCGAAACGCTTTGGGCTGTTCGAGTTGAATGGCTTTCATGGTGTGTCCTGGCGAACCCGGGGCGTCAGCGACGGGTGGGAAAGGGTCCTGTTCGCGGCGGGCACGGATGTTGTATCGTTCCACCCCGTCGCCGACGCTCCGGGCTCACCCCAGCGCCCGGTCGACCTGCGCCTTGAGCAGTTTGCTCAGGACCGGCGCCGACCGGTCGCTGTTCTGGAGCGCGAAGACCGCCAGCGCCATCACCCGCGCGGACTTCAGACGGCCGGAGCCGCTGGTGGTCTCGTAGGCGGAGCCGCAGTGAACGAGCCAGTGCTCCTTGAACTCCTGGAGCAGCGCGACGTGCCCGTCGTTCAGATCCGAGACGACGATTTCGGAGTACGGCGAGCCGGCCGAATAGTGGAGCAGATCGCGGTCGGGATAGGTGACGACGGTGACGTAACCGATGTGGTTCCCGCGGTCGCGGACGGCGGTCCGCACGCGATTCGGATCACCGAGGCTCATGGCGCAACCCGGCAAAAAGAGAGCCGCACGACAAACGCAGATGAAAGACACGATCCGAACAAGACGAATCATACATGACGAAAGCCGGCCCCAATAGGGACCGGCCTTCGGTCTGAACAATCTTATCTGTCTCGATCCGTGTTTTCCGCGTTCATCCGTGGCTCATTTCAAGATGTCCTTCACCACGACGCCGTGGACGTCGGTCAGCCGGAAGTCGCGGCCGCTGTAGCGGTAGGTGAGCTTTTCGTGGTCGAGCCCCATCAGGTGCAGGATGGTGGCGTGCAGGTCGTGGACGTGGACCTTCTTCTCCGCGGCCGCGAAGCCGAACTCGTCGGTGGCACCGTAGGCCATGCCGCCCTTCACGCCGCCGCCCGCCAGCCACACGCTGAAGCCGTGGTTGTTGTGGTCGCGGCCGCTCGCGCCCTCGCTCGTAGGCGTGCGGCCGAACTCGCCGCCCCACAGCACCAGCGTTTCGTCGAGGAGGCCGGTCTGTTTCAGGTCGCGGAGCAGGGCCGCGACCGCCTTGTCGGAGTCCTTCGCCTTGTTGCGGTGGCCCTTCTCGATGTCGCTGTGATCGTCCCACGGCTGGCCGTTGCCGTAGAACACCTGCACCATCCGCACCCCGCGCTCCACCAGCCGCCGCGCCGTCAGGCACGCGTCCGCGAAGTAGCCCTTGCCGTACGCCTCACGGACCTTCAGCGGCTCGCGGGATACGTCGAACGCTTCCTGGGCTTCGGTCTGCATCCGGTAGGCGATTTCGAGCGACTGAATCCGCGCTTCGAGCTGGTCGTCGCTGCCGCGCTTCTCCTTGTGTAGCCCGTTGAGCTGGTTCAGGAGGTCGAGCTGCTCCCGTTGTGTGCCCGCGGTGACGTTTACGTTGCGGATGTGGTCGATCACCCGCTTCGGGTCGAGGTTCTGGATGTGGCAGCCCTGGTACACGCCCGGCAGGAAACTGTTGTTCCACAGTGCCGGGCCGACGACCGGCTTGCCCGGGCACATCACCACGAAGCCGGGCAGGTTCTGGTTCTCGGTGCCCAGGCCGTAGGTGAGCCAGCTCCCCATGCTCGGCCGGATGGCCTGCGTGTTGCCGCAGGTCATGAGCAAGAGGCCGGGCTCGTGGTTCGGGATGTTCGTGTGCATCGAGCGGATGACGCAGATGTCGTCGATGCAGGCGCCGATCTCCGGGAAGATCTCGCTCACCTCGATCCCGCTCTGGCCGCACTTCTTGAACTGGAACGGCGACTTGTAGAGCGGCCCGGTCTTGCGCTCGGTCGACTTCCCGGCCGCGCCGGGCTGTTTGCCGTGCTGCTTCGTCAGTTCGGGCTTCGGGTCGAACGTGTCCACCTGCGACGGGCCGCCGTTCATGAACAGGTGGATGACGTGTTTGGCTTTCGGCGTGAAGTGCGCCGCCTTCGGCGCCAGCGGGTTGCGGCTCGTCACCGCGGCCGCGGCCCCGTCGGCGAGCAGCCCGGCCAGGCCGAGCACGCCCAGCCCGGTACCGGTGCGCTGGAGCATCTCGCGCCGTGACAAGCCAAGTTCAGGAAGCATCGGCGGTCCCCTCGGTTTCGTCGCCTTCGGTCTCTTCGAGTTCGTACAGGAACACTTCGGAGTCGATCAGCGCCTGTTCGAAGTACTGCAGGTACTCGGGGTCGGTGAAGTCGGCCCGCGACACCGGCCGCTGTTCGATCACCTCGCCGATCACCCACCCGTGTTCGGCGATCGAGCCGGCGGCAATGTGCATCGCGTTGCGGAGCGTCTGGTCCTTGATCCAGCAGTGGACCTCTGCGTTCTTCGCGTCGCCCATCTCCGGATCGGGGTTGGGCGAAACCGCCTCACCGCCGTCGATGTTGAACTCCATCCGCTCCGCCGCGACCCGGACGTACTGCATCGGCACGCGAACCCAGTCGTTCTCTTCGGGGTCGTCGCCGTTGGCGAGCATCGCCGCCTCGAAGATGCGGCTCGCCAGTTCCTGCGCCTCGTCGGCGGTCAGCGTCGCGCCCCCCGCGGGCGCCTTCAGCGTCACCTTGTCGGCGTCCTGTGACACGGCCACGTCGGCGCGGTGGTGGGGAGAGGCTTCCGGCTTATCGGTCATTCGACACCCGTTCATTCTTGTAAGGTGGGGCAGTACCCACCCTACGAGAACGAACCGGTTTGCCCAGACCACCCGGAGCTGCGGCCGACGGCGGCCGGCCGTCAATCGACGTACATCATTTCGTTGCTCGCCAACAGAACCTGTGCGTACTGCTGCCAGCGGGTGAGCTTGTCATCGGGCTTGGTCGGCAGCTTCAGGAAGCGCAGGGCCAAATCGGCCTCGGCTTTTTCGGGCTTCCGCCCGAACGCGATCCGGTACGCGGCCGTGATCCGTTCCGCGTCCGTCCCGCCGAGTTTCTCCACGCGGGACGCGAACGCCTGCGCCTGCGAGATCATGAACGCGCTGTTGAGCGCGAACAGTTGCTGCTGCGGAACCGTCGTGACGGTCCGCTTGTCGGCCGTCACGTTCGCGTCCGGGAAGTCGAAGAGCCGCAGGAGGCCGTCGAGTTCGTGACGGCTCACCTTCGCGTACACCGTTCGGCGCCGGGCGCCGGCGTCGCGAAGGTCGAACGTCGGGCCGCCGAGCTTCGTATCCAGGTTCCCGCTCACCGCCAGGAGCGAGTCGCGCCAGTCCTCGATCTCCAGCCGCTTGCGGGCGCCGCGCCACAAGTACACGTTCGCCGCGTCGACCCTGTCGTTGTCGAGGTCCGGCCGGCTCTCCAGTTGGTAGACGCCCGCGGTCATGATCTCGCGGTGCAGCCACTTCAGCGACCAGCCGTTCTTCATGAAGTTGACCGCGAGCCAGTCGAGCAGTTCGGGGTGGCTCGGCCGGTCGCCCAGCGAACCGAAGTTGCTCGGCGTGCTCACCAGCCCGCGGCCGAAGTGCCACGCCCAGACGCGGTTCACGAACACCCGGGCCGTCAGCGGGTTCTTCTCCGACGCGATCGCGTCGGCCAGGTCGAGCCGCGTAAAGTCGCCGCCCGCGGCCTTCGGGGACGGGAGCACTTGCAGGAAGCCCTTCGGCGCGTCCTCGCCCTTCGTCGCGGGGTTGCCGCGGATGTACACCTTCATTCCGGGGCCGTTGCCGCTCACGACGTGGACCACCGCCGGCTGCGGCGGCAAACCCTTCTTCAGCTTCGCGACCTCGTCGGTCAGCCCCTTCACCTGTTCCGCCGTCACCCCCTCCTTCTTGGCCTTGAGATCGGCCTGAGCCTTCTTGAGCTTGTCTTCGGCCTGCTTCACCTTGGCCTGCGCGTCGTTGAAGGCCTTCATCTCGGCCGGCACGAGCGGGGCGTCGGTCAGGTTCGTGCCCATGTAGATGCCGGCGATGGAGTAGTAGTCGCGCGTCGGGACCGGATCGAACTTGTGGTCGTGGCACCGCGCGCAGCTCACCGTGACCCCGAGGAACCCGCGGGTGAGCGTGTCGACCCGGTCGTCGAGTTCCTCCGCGATCGCCTGGGCCGCGGCCGTGTTCTTGTAGTACTCGGCCCCGAGGCCCAGGAACCCGAGCCCGCCGTACTTCGTGAACACGTCCTCCGGCGCGTCCGGCAGGAGGTCGCCGGCGATCTGGAGCTTCACGAAGCGGTCGTAGGGGACGTCGTTGTTGAACGCGGTGATGACCCAGTCGCGGTAGCGCCAGGCCTGCGTCTTCGGCTTCACGCCGAACGTGTGCGCCTGGTCCTCCGCGTAGCGGGCCACGTCGAGCCAGTGCCGCGCCCACTTCTCGCCGTAGTGCGGACTTGCCAGGAGCGTGTCGATCACGTGTGCGAACGCGTCGGGCGACTCGTCCTTCAGGAACGCGTCGATCGCTTCGGGCGCGGGCGGCAGCCCCGTGAGATCGAAGTACGCGCGGCGGATCAGCGTGCGCTTGTCGGCCCGCGCGACCGGCTTCAGCCCCTTCTCGGCCCACTTCGCCTGAACGAAGGCGTCGATCGCGCTCTTGGCGTTGCCCGGAACCGCCGGCTCCTTCGGCACCTGGAACGACCAGAACCGTTTCCCCTTCTCGATGTCGATGCCGGCCTTCGCGACCTCGCCCGTGCGCGGATCGGCCGCGCCGTCGGCGATCCACGTTTCGAAGTCCTTGATGACCGCGGCCGGCAGTTTGCCCTTCGGCGGCATCTGCACGTCGCCGTCGTACTTCAGCGACTTGAGGAGCGTGCCGGCGTCGCGCTTCCCGGGCACCATCGCGGCGCCGGTGTCGCCGCCGGCGAGCAAGCCGGCTTTCGTGTCGAGCTTCAGCCCGCCCTTGAGCTTGTTCGCCTTCGCGGCCTCTTCGGAGTGGCACTTGTAGCACTGCTCGACCAGCACCGGCCGGATCTTCGCCTCGAAGAACTCGACCTTCTTCGCGTCCGGCGCGGGATCGGCCGCACGGACGGCGGTCGACACGGCCAGTGGGACGAGCAGCGCGACAGCGAGCGCGGTTCGCAGCATGGGTTGAACTCGGAGCGAACCCGGAAGCGGCTCCGGGATTTTTGGCGGGAAGCGCAAACGGGCGGGAGAGAACCAACACCCTGATAGTAACAGAGTAGTACAAGCGGTGCCAGCAAGAAATTCGGTACGCTCCGATCGCCTTTGCGAGAGGCTCCCATCCGATGTGACCTCGTGAGGTTTTGCACAAGGTGGGGACATTCCGGTGCGTTCGCTTCCGGTACAATTCCGGCGACGAACTTCACGCTTCCGCGGGTGACGCACCGATGCCCGAACTGACCGACGACGCGATCCGCGCGAACCTCGACGCACTCGCCGGGCCGCCCGGCGGGCTGGGTGAGCTATCCCATCTGGCCGCGAGCCTCTGCTCCGTTCAGCAGACGCTCTCGCCGATCACAGCGCCGCGCCGGTTGGTGCTCTTCGCCGCGGACCACGGCCCGGACGACGAGTGCGAACTCGGGCCGTCGATCCGCGAAATGGCCTCCGGCGCGTCCGCGACCGCGGTTCTGGCGAAGTTCACGAGCACCGACCTCGTTCTGGTGGACGTCGGGTCGCGGTGCCACCCGCAACAGGAAGCGGCGAACTACCGCTGCCGCAAGGTGCTATCGAACCGGTACGATCACGACGGCACGCTGACCGCCGACGCCTATATCGGCGCCATGGG
>JAFKJJ010000086.1:5928-23215 GCA_017306025.1 Planctomycetota bacterium | reverse complement strand
CCTCCTTCGGCACCTCGGCGAACGGTCGCCGGACACCGTCCCGGTCGTGCTGACGGCGCTGGCGGACGATGACCGCCTGCGCGACGAGATCGTGCGGCTCGGCCCGAGGCCCGACGAGATCCTGTCGAAGTCCGGCGGCCTGCCCGGGGTGGCCGCGGCCCTGGTCCTTCGGCTGTGGCGCGCGGAACTCCAGATCGAACGGCGGGCGACCCTCCCGCTGCCCGAACTGGCCCGGCTGCCGTACCTCCGCTTGCGCGTCCGATCCCGACCCGACGGGGCCGAGGAGTTCGTTCAGATGGAGGTGTTCGGCAGGGTCTGGCACCCGACCGTGCGCGAGCGGCAGTTGCTCGTTCTCCTCGCGCGGCGGCCCGGGCGGTCGGTGCTCCAGCGGGAGATCTTCGATGTGCTCTGGCCCGCGGACGACCTGGCGCTCGACGACGTGGACGTCAGCAACGCACTGAAGGTGCTGGTCCGCCGGCTCCGGCACCGGATCATGGTCGAGTGGCTGGGGCTTCCGGACTCCGCCCCGGCGCGCCGGGCCGCGCGGCAGGTGCTGAGCAACGACGGGAAGGACAGCTACATGCTCAACGCCCGAGTCGATTGGGAGCCCGTCGGCTGAAGGGACCGAGGCGCCGGCCGCGCCGTGCCCCGGGCTCGCGGACGCGCCCTGTTCGACGGCGGCTGTCGAGGGTCTTACCCACCCGCCTTCGCAAACGTTTCGAGGACGCCGTATGTTCCTCTCGCGGCTCGCTCCGCTCCTGGCGCTCGTCGTTACCGCCGGAACCGGCCCGGCCGCGGACTGGCCCGGCTGGCGCGGCCCCACCGGCTTCGGGCACACCGACGACAAGAAGCTCCCGCTCACCTGGAACGCCAAGACCGGCGAAAACGTTCGCTGGAAGGCCGAACTGCCGCTCCGGGGACCGGACGACGTCACGAGCGGCGTCGATCAGAACCAGTCGAGCCCGATCGTGTGCCGCGGGCGGGTGTTCGTCACCGTCAGCTACTGGCCGGGCAAGACCGATCCCAAGCGGCCCCCCGAGCACCACGTTCTGTGCTACCGGGCCGACGACGGCAAGTTGCTCTGGAACGAGAAGGTCGAGCCGGGGCCGTGGCTGTTCGCCGACCTCCGCGGCGGTTACACCGCGCCGACGCCCGCGGCCGATGACGACCGCGTGTACGTCGTGTTCGGCTCGAGCGTCGTCGCGGCCCTGAACCACGACGGGAAGCCGTTGTGGCGGAGGGAGGTGAAGCCGTTCAAGTTCGACGTGGCGCTCGCGGCCAGCCCGGTGCTGTTCGGCGATACCGTCATCCTTCAGTGCGACGAGTTGGACAAGCAGTCGCGCATCGTCGCCCTCGACAAGAAGACGGGTGACGTCGCGTGGGAGGCGCTTCGTCCGAACGTCGGCTTCGCGCACAGCACGCCGGTGGTGGCCGAGATCGGCGGCAAGAAGCAGTTGCTCGTTGCCGCGTCGAACGCGATCCAGGGGCTCGACCCGACCAGCGGCAAGGTGCTGTGGACGTGCGAGGCGAAGGGCGACACCGTCTCACCGGTGCTCGGCGGCGGGTTGGTGTATCTCGACAGCGGCCGGGGGGGAACGGGCGTCGCGGTGGACCCCACCGGCACCGGCGACGTGACGAAAACGCACCTCAAATGGAAGACCGCGACCGTGCCCGAGGGGTACGGCTCGCCCGTGATCGTGGGCGAGTACCTGTACCGGCTGCACGCGCCCGGCGTACTGAAGTGCCTGAAGCTCTCGACGGGCGAGGTCGTCTACAGCGAGCGGCTCCCGGGCGTGTCGATCCACGCGAGCCCGATCGCGGCCCCGGACGGCCGCATCTACCTTGCGAGCGCCGGCAAGAGCTACGTGGTGAAGGCCGGCGAGAAGTTCGAGATCCTCGCGACCAACGACCTCGGCGACGATTCTCCCGCGTCGCCGGCCGTCGCGGACGGCCGGATGTTCTTCAAGGGGCGGAAGACACTGTACTGCGTCGGTGAGAAGTAAGCGCCACTTACCGAGTACCTCGGCGAACCCCAACCCACACCCTCCCATGCGCCTCCTCACGCTCTCCCTCTTCCTGTTGCTCCTCGCTTCGACCGCGCGGGGTGCGGACGAGTGGCAACCGGTCGCCACCGGGCTACTCGCCAAAGAAAAAACCGGCTTCGGCGGGCTCTCGGGGGTTGCGGTCGATCGCGATACCGGCACGCTCTACGTCTGCCTCAGCGATCGCGGCCTGTTCCGCTCCGCCGACCAGGGCAAGACCTGGGAGCGCTTCGGCAAGGACGTTCCAAAGGGCCGCACCGAAACGCCCGGTTGCCTCCAGCTCGATCCCACCGGGAAAACGAAGCGGTTCGTCTGGGCCACCGTTTACGGCGGTCCGGTCGTTCTCGGCTCGGCCGATTCGGACGTGTGGCGGACGGTGGACAAGAAGTGCCAGCACGTCGACTGGTACGCGGGCGACTGGACCGATCCGGAGATGAAGTTCGCGATCGCGTTCAAGCACGAGGCCGGCGGGGTGCTGTTCGTCACCCGCGACGGCGGCAAGTCGTTCACCGAGACCTCGAAAGGTCACGGCTTGGGCGCGTGGGTCTTTGATGCCGATACCGCAGTGGTGGCCCTGGGGAAGTCGAAGGACCGGCCGAAGGGCGGCATCCTTCGCACCACCGACGGCGGGAAGACGTTCGCCCCGGTCGCGGAGTACGCGCCGGTGTGCCTGCCGAAGCCGCAGGGCGACGCGCTATACTGGCTCGTCGAAGGGGCGCTCCTGAAGGCGGAACGTCGTGCAGAGTTCCGGCAGGGACGCGAAGCACCTGTTCGTGCTCACGTCCGCGGGCGTGAGCGAGAGCGCCGACGGCGGGCTCACGTGGTCGAAGCCGCTCGCCGTTCCGAAGGAACTGAAGGGCGTGAACGCGCTGACGTGGTTGGACTACGACCCGAAGAACGACCTGCTCTACGTGATGAAGATGGGTTCGGTCCTGTACAAGCTGGCGCGCTCGAAGTGACCGGGCGGCACGAGGGCCGTACCGCCCTCGAGAATTCCGGGCTGGTGAGCTTGAGGTCAGCGGAGTTGGCGCCGGAATCCACCTGGGCGGTTAGCGTGGTCGAGGCGGCTCGGGAGTACTTTTTCGGCAGGGCGTGCGTGCCCATCCCCGACGCTTCGAGTTGTTCGAGGTCGTTCATGTCCGGCAGGGTCGCGCCCTTCGCCGGGACCAACTTGTAGACCACGACCTTGTAGGCGCCGGGGGGCACCCCGACGACCGCGTACTCCCCCGTATCGTCCGTGACGGCCGCGGGTCCCGCCGCGCTCGCCCCGGCGTCCTTGCCGTCGGTGAAGATCACGCGGGCGCCGGAGACCGGGGCGCCGTTGAGGGTCACCTTGCCGGTGACCTTGACCCCGGCCCCCGCTCCGCCCTTCGAGGAACACCCGACCGCGCCGGAACACAGGGCGAGCGCGGCGAGCAGACATAATCGCACTGGCATATTCTGTTGAACCCGTTTGGAGAATAATGAAGGAAATGCCCGGCGCGGGCGATCGCGCCGGGGCAGGTGACCGCGCCGGGCGTCACTGGAGCGTCAGCGTTTCCCCGTTGCTCGGGGTGACGGCGGCCTTGAACGTCGTGAAATCGACGCTGTCCGAGATCGACCGCACCGACCCGTCGCACATCACAAAATTCGTGATCCCGCTGTGGTTGCTGCCGAAGCCCCACGCGTACTGGCACTTCTTGGTCGAGCTCCCGGCACAGTTGCCGTACGGGTAGTTCGGTGTGTACTGCGAGTTCGGCGTGTACCCCATCACCGCGGTGTGGGTGCCGGCCCCCCAGTACGGGCCGTAAGCGGAGTCGGTGTGGAGCTGCCGGGACTCGCCGATGGCGATCGTGTTGCTCGTCCCGTCCTGCATGGTGGCGATGCTCGCCGCCCCGTTGTGCCCGAACGCCCCCTTGTTGGCCGCGGTCTCGTTGGCGTAGTTGCCGCTGTAGTCGGTCGTGGTCCCGGTGCTGAACAGGTAGTTGCTACGGCGGAGGCTGTCGCGTTCGTAAAAGCCGGTGCCGCGGGGAGAGTCGACCGGTTGCGGGCCGGGGTTTTCGTCCGAGGGGCAGGTGTAGATCTTGATGTACGCCTGGGCGACGATCCGGTTCGGGTTCGGTGACGGGTCCGGCCCGAGTGTGAGGCCATACGGGTTCGAGCTGCTCGCCAGGTTCTGGTAGGTGTATTGGCTAAAAAGGGCACTCTGCTCGATGTACGGCAGGAGGGCAACGAAACCGCTGTGGTTGTAAACCAAGTAGGTGCCGGTGTACTTCACCTCCGGACCGGAGTACGGGGTGTTACTCGCGTTGTTGTACCGGCCGGAGTGGATAATTGCCGCGGGAAACTGGCCGTTGTAGCTGCCGGCGAAGTTGTGCAGCGCCAGCCCCATCTGCTTGAGGTTGTTCTGGCAGCTCATGCGCGCGGCGGCCTCGCGCACCTTTTGGACGGCGGGCAACAACAGGCCGATCAGGATGGCAATGATCGCGATCACGACGAGCAGTTCAATGAGTGTGAACCCGCGCCCCGGACGGGGGCGCATCGGCGCGTGTGCCGACATGTCGTCTCCTCAGAACGAATGAAATGGGGCGAGCCGGGCCGGGGAGGGGCACGGACGAAATACGGAGAGGGTCGAGCTGGGGAGAAGCCCGATGCAGAGAGATTAGAGAACATTACCGCCGAGGGGGCTGACGTGGCAAGGGCGTTCGAGCCGCTTCTCATCTCTTTTGAACGTCTCAACGTTTCCCGGCCGGCGCGATACACGATTGCGGTCTGGTGCCGGGGCGGGTAACCTGACGTTCCCTCCCCGAACTTACCCGCCTCAACAATCCATGCCCCACACACACCCACACGCTTTCAGTTTTCTCAACGCCGCGCGCCGCGACGGCCTCCTGCTGTCGCGGCGCAACGTGCTCAAGGCCGGGTTCGCCGGGTTCGGCGGGCTCACGCTGCCGAACCTGCTCCAGGCCCGCGAAACCAACCGTGCCGCGCCCAAGAGCGTCATCCTCTTGTGGATGACCGGCGGGCCGAGTCAGATCGACACGTTCGACCCCAAGCCCAACCGCCCGCCCGAGAACCGCGGGCCGTTCGGCGTCACGAAGACGAAGTTGCCCGGCGTCCTCGTCTGCGAGCACCTGCCCAAGCTCGCCGCACAGCTCGACCGCTACACGGTGATCCGCTCCGTCGACTGTCGGCACAGCAACCACGAGCCGAACACGGTGATGCAGACCGCCAACCTGCTCGCCGAGCCGCGCACCAACCCCGAGGCCCGCAGCTACCCCGCGATCGGCTCGCTCGTGGCGAAGTTGCGCGGCGCGAACCACCCGCAGGTGCCCGCGTACGTCGCGTTCATGCGGTCGCGGAGCCACCTCGCCTTCGGCGGCTTCCTCGGCAAGCAGCACGACCCGTTTCTGGCCAACGAAGCCGCACGGCTCCCCGTTTACGATCTCGTCGGCAAGGACACCGGGCAGCTCTCCGGCGGGAAGATGTTCGAACTGCCGACGGACGTGTCCGCGGACCGCATGGGCGACCGGCAGCAGCTCCTGAAGAACTTCGACAAGCTCCGGGCGGACATCGACCTGTCCGGCTCGATGGCGGGCCTGGAGAAGTACGAGCAGCAGGCGGTGGGGATGCTGACGGGCGGGCGCGTGCGGGACGCGCTCGACCTCGCGAAAGAGCCGCAAGCGAGCCGCGACCGCTACGGCAAGCACCTGTGGTGTCAGCAGGCGCTCCTCGCGCGCCGACTGGTGGAAGCGGGCACCGCGTTCGTCACACTCGACCTGAGCTACCACACCGCGAGCGGCACCTGGGACACGCACGGCGACAACATCCCGCCCTACGGCGGCATCCGGAAGGGCCTGGGGCCGCTCCTGCCGCTGTTCGACCACCTCATCACGACGCTGGTGGCCGACCTCGAACAGCGCGGGCTGTTGGACCAGACGTTGGTGATCGCGATGGGGGAATTCGGCCGCACGCCGGAGCTGGGCACGCAGGGCAGTACCGACGGCCGCAACCACTGGCCGTATGTGATGTCGATGCTGTTGGCGGGCGGCGGGCTGAAGCACGCGCAGGTGATCGGCAGTTCCACGAAGGACGGCGGGCAGATCATGGAGCGCCCGGTGTCGCCCGGAGACCTCGCGGCCACGATCTACCGTTACTTCGGGGTGCCGCTGGATTCGACGTACAACGACCCCTCCGGCCGCGTGCTGAACCTGCTGCCCAACGGTGGGGACGTTGTGAAGGAACTGTTCTGATGCGCCGGGCCGTCTTACCTGCGGCTCCTGTGGAACGATTCGTCCAAGAGCCAACCGCTCGACTGACACGTACCCCGGCCGCTTTTACCCGGGATACGTGTCAGTCGAGCGGGGACCACCTTGCGGGCGCGGGAGGAAGTGACGGCTCCGGCTGAAGTAGGCGCCGCGCGGCCCCTGCCAAAACACTACGCCAGATCGAAGAGGATCACTTCGCCCTCTCCGCTGACGACGACCTCGCGCTCGTCTTCCACCGCGGCCGCGTCGCCCGCCACGAGTTCTGCACCGTTGACGGTCGCGCGGCCGGTCGCGACGTGGACGAACGCCGCCCGCCCGGCCGCCAGGTCGTGACGAACGGTCTCGCCCGCAAGTTTCGTCTGGTAGACGCGGGCGTTCTGGTGGACGACCAGCGAGCCGACCTCACCATCGGGCGATGCCACGAGCGCCCACTTCCCGCGCTTGTCCGCGTCGGTGAAAACGCGCTGTTGGTAACCCGGCGTGCGCCCGCGGCGGTCCGGGAACAGCCAGATCTGGAGCAGGTGAACCGGCTCGGTCCGCGACGGGTTGAACTCGCTGTGCGTGATGCCGGTGCCGGCGGTCATGGCCTGCCATTCGCCGGCGCGGATCACCTCGCCGTTGCCCATGCTGTCGCGGTGTTCGAGCGCGCCGGACAGGACGCAGGTGAGGATCTCCATGTCGCGGTGCGGGTGCGTGGGGAACCCGCCGCCCGGCGCGACGCGGTCGTCGTTGATGACCCGCAGCGTGCGGAACTGGTGGTGCGCGGGGTCCTGATAATCGCCGAAGGAGAACGTGTGCCGGCTGTCGAGCCAGCCGCCGAAGCGGGTGGTACCGCGGTCGGAGCCCTTTCGGACGGTGAGCATTGGTAAATCCAGTGGCGTCACCGGATGTCCATCGGTGACGCCACTGGATACCGCCGCGGGGGCGACGGCTTTCAGGGGGTTACTTCAGCGGGCCGGTCAGCTCGAAGGTGACAGCGGTCTCGGTGTCGCCGACGTCCGCCGTCAGGGGCGAGGTGGCCGGATGGGTGTACTTCACCGGGATCGTCGGCGGGGGCGTGGGCGACCGGGACTCGGGGAGCTGGTCGTTGGGTCCGGCCATCGCCGCGATGAACACCTTGTGCTTGCCCGGGACGGCGCCGTCGCCGGACTTGAAGGTGGTCATCGCGAACGTCCCGTCGGGGCCGATCTCGCCGGTCGCGGGCGGGCCGCCCGCCGTGGGCGTAAACGTCACCGTCCCGCTCGTGACCGGGTTGCCGTTGTAGGTCACCTTCCCCCGAACGGGGACGACCTTCGGGCCGGGGTCGGCGCACCCGGCCGCGAGGGCGAGGGCCGCAGCCAGGGTGCAGTGGATCGCGCGGATCATGTCGCTCCTCGGGTCGGGGGTCAGTTGAGGGTGACGACCTCGCCGCCGGCCCGGCTCGCGAGTTTCTGGAGGACCGTCAGGTCAGTGGATTTGGGCAGGAACCGGATGCTCCCGTCCGCGAAGGCGACGTTCACCCCGCCACCGGCGTGCGCGCTGGTGTACGGCGTTTCGTTGGTGTAAAACGTGCCCGCGTAGCCAATCGAGTACGTCAGCACCTTGGAGTCGATCGTTAGCCACCCGTTGGCCGTGTTGGCCGGGCTGCTGGCGTCGACGTAGTTGTAGAAGCCCCACGTCCACGGCTGGATGCCGCCCCAGCTCCGCGACAGGAGGGCTCGCCCCTGGGCCGACGAGGTCTCGCCGAACAGCAGCGTGTTCGAGGTGCCGTCGGTGATGTCCGTCATCCGCACCTTGCTCTGCGGGTAGATGATGCCGGAGGTGCTGTACCAGGCGTGCCGGCTCCAGGTGCCCTGAACCAGTTCGACCGTCGCCGACCCGCCGTTGGCCCGGTAGTGCAGGGCGCCCTGAGTTGCGGCGGTGATCTCGGCGGTCTGCGCGTTCGAGTCGGGGCTGAGGTTGCCCAGTTCCGACGCGGGGCAAACGAACGTCTTGACCGGGCCGGTGAACACTTGGTGTTGCCCGTTGTGCGGGGCGACCACGAATCGCCACGGCATGATCGTGGTCACCGCGTTGGTCGTGAACCCGTCGATCGTGGTGCGCCGGTTGCCCTCTTCGAAGTACGGGAACACTTGCGCCGGCCAGCCGATCAGGTATCGAACCCCGCCCGCCCGATCACCGCCGGACGGGAACGTCTGGTTCGCGTCGTGGTAGTTGTGCATCGCGAGGGCCAGTTGCTTGAGGTTGTTGGCGCACTGCATCCGGGCGGCGGCCTCGCGCACCTTCTGCACCGCCGGCAGCAGGAGCCCGATGAGGATCGCAATGATCGCGATCACCACCAGCAACTCGATCAACGTGAAGCCGCGCCGCGCGGCCCTCGGATGGGGCAAGAAAACAGAGATCACAGTGGCCTCCGAATGAATGAACGGACACGAGCCGACCGTGGCGTGTGCGTCACGGACCTTCGGCACACGGGCCGGTCGCGGAGAGAGAGGAAGTGGGCGATTCGCAGGAGAAACAGCACAATTCGCGCACGAATTGGTGCGGCGAATCGGACGAATTCCGCACAACCTTATCACAAGCGGGAGCCGCTGCAAAGGACAGATTTGCGCAGTCGTTACGGCCGAGACCGGATCATTGAGGACGTGGAACGGGGCGCACGTGCGCCCCGGAGGCGGTCCGGTTCACTTCTGCTCGGCGGGAGCTGCTTTGATGGTGACTACGCCTTCTTGATGCCGACCTTCCCGGCCTCCACCACGAACGACGCGCCCACCTCCGACGGGCCGCCCGGCCTCAGCACCTCCGGCACGATCACGTAATCGCTCTTCCACTCCTTCGGCGTTACCGCACACCGCACGTAGCCGCGTTGGCGGTTGTGGAACTTCACGAACGGGTTCTCCGCCAGCAGCGCGTCCAGCCCTTTGTGCTCCTTCACACCGTTGCCGCCGCTGGAGATCGACGTACCCACGAACTCCGCCGCGACCACCGGGTCTTCCGGCCGCCGGTCGTCCACACGCAGCTCGTTCACCCAGTTTGAGTGGATGTCGCCCGTCAGCACCACCGGGTTCGGGACCTTGCGCTCCGCGATCCACTTCATCAACCGCATGCGCTCGTAGGCGTAGCCGGGCCACTGGTCCATCGAGTACTTCTTCGCCTCGCCGGCCGCGAGGTCGGCCATGCCCATCATCACCTGCTGCGCCAGCACGTTCCACGTCGCGGTAGACTTCAACAGCGCCGACTTCAGCCAGCCGGCCTGTTCGGCCCCCAAGATGGTGTTCTTCGGACTGAGCGCGGCCTCGTTCAGTTCCTTCGCGCCGTCGCCGTTGGGCTGGTCGGTGCGGTACTGGCGCGTGTCGAGCACCTGGAAGCACGCGAGCCGGCCGAAGTGCGCCGTGCGGTACAGCTTCATGTTCGGGCCGTGCGGCACCGCCGACGGCCGCAACGGCATCATCTCGTAGTAGGCCTGGTACGCGGCGGCCCGCTGTTCGAGGAACTCGACCGGGTCCACGGCCTTCTTCGGGAAGTCGTTCTTTTCCGAAATGTCGTTGGCGTAGTTGTTGTCGAACTCGTGGTCGTCCCAGGTGACGATCCACGGGCAGCGGGCGTGCGCCTTCTGGAGGTGAGCGTCGGTGCGATACTGCGCGTGTCGGTTGCGGTAGTCCTCAAGCGTGAGGAGCTTCCCCGTCTTCGGGCCGGCGTGCGCGCGGACCGGCCTGATTTTGGCCTTCTCGTTGTGCGGGTACTCGTAAATGTAATCGCCCAGGTGGAACACGAGGTCGAGTTCGTCTTTCGCCATGTACTCGTAGGCGGTGTAAAGCCCCTGCTCGTAGTGCTGGCACGACGCAAACGCGAAGTTGAGCTTTTCCGGCGTGCTCGTGCGCTCGGGCGCGGTCCGCGTGCGGCCGACGGGGCTGGTCGCGTCGCCGCAGTGGAACCGGTAGAAGTACCAACGGTCGGGCTTCAGCCCTTCCGCGACGACGTGGACCGAGTGCCCGAGTTGCGGGGTGGCCGTCGTTGTGCCGCTCTTGAGGACGTTCTTCATCCCCGCGTCGTCGGACAGCTCCCACCGCACCTCGACCGCCTCCGGCCGCATCCCGCCGGCCTCTTCGAGCGGTTTGGGGGCGAGCCGCGTCCAGAGCACGACGCCGGTGTCGGTCGGATCGCCGCTCGCGACGGCGAGGGTGAACGGGTCGTCAGCGAACTTCGGTTGCCGGTTGGCACGGCCCTCGACGCGGGTACCGAGGAGCGGCAGCGCCGAGAGGGCGGCGCCGTAGGCGAGGAACAGTCGGCGGCTGACGCGGCCCTCGGAGCGGACCGCGGCACGGAGGTTCTTCAGGTCGAGCACTGGCAGCGCCCTTGCGAGAGTAGGGAGGAACGAGCACCGCACGGGCAAAACCCGTGCGGTGTCAGGGTAGGAGCGGGCGTGTGAAGAAGGGGAGAAATCGCAGTAGGATCGGCTTTGTCGTGGGGCAGGCCGCCGGGCCTGCCAAAGCGATGGCAGGCCCGGCGGCCTACCCCACGAGAAGAATCGCTATTTCCCGACGCGAAACAGTTGGGTGCCGGTGCGCACGAAGAACGCGCCGTCGGCGGCCGCAACCCCGTAGACGATTGGGTCGAGGTACTCGCCCGACGGCTCCTTTCCGCCCGTCGGTGCCGCCTTCGCCTTCGGCTCCCACAACCTGTTCGACGCGACCTTTTCGAACTCCTTGCTGGCCTTCAGCACGGTCGTCACGCCGTCCTTGCCGAAGAAGTAGACGTGCTTGCCCGCCCCGAGCGGCGACGCCCAGCACGCGCCGTCGATCCGCTCGGCGAACAGTTCCTTTCCGCCGGCGAGATCGTGGGCGTACACCACGCCGACCTGGTTCACGAAGTACGCAACGCCCTCGTAGCCGAGCGGGGTGGCATAGTTCGAGATGCCCACCTTCGCGGTCCACGCGGTCTCGAAGCTCGGCTTGCCGCCCTTCGAGACCAGCTTCAGGCAGCCGTTCCCCTTCGCGCCGGGTGCCGGGTCCTCCTTCGACCGGCTCTGCCCGCCCCCGAAGAGCACGCGATCGCCGACCACCGACGCCGACGGCAGCGTGTTGCCGACGACGTTGTCGAGCTTCCACAGTTCCTTGCCGGTGTCGGCCGCGTAGCCGACGATGGTGCCGGCGCTGCTGGCGATCACCTCCACCTTGCCGTCGCGGGTCGCGACCACGGGCGAACTCCACCCGCCGCGCGGTTCGCGGTCGGTCTTCCACTTGTTCTTGCCCGTGGCCTTGTCGAGCGCCACGAGGTACGACGGCCCGCGGTGGTCGATCAGAATGAAGATCGCGTCCGCGGTCTGCGCCGGGGAACTGCCGACGCCGTGCCCGCCCTGGAACTCGCCGTAGTCCTTCACTAGGTTGCGCTCCCACCGGACCTTGCCCGCGTGGTCGAAGGCGATGACGTTCCCGCCCTCGAAGAAGCAGTACACCCCCGCGGCGTCGGCGCACGGCGTCGGGGCCGCACGGCTGATGGTGAAGCTCCACTTCGCCTTTTGCGTCGGTTCGAAGGTGTGCCGCCATTTCTCCTTGCCGGTTCTGGCGTCGAGCGCGACGACGTACCCCTTTTCGCGCTGGTCGCCTCCCACCGCGGTGAGATACACGGTCCCGGCCCACACGACCGGGCACGACTGCCCGTAGCCGGGCAGATCGACCTTCCACGCGACGGTTTTGGGCGACCACTCGGTGGGGTAGTCGCCCTTCGCGACGGAATCGCCGGTGCCGCGGAAGCCGGGCCACGCGTCGGCGCCGAAGGCGACGGGGCCGAGGCTCAGGGCCAGGAACGTGAGGGACGTACGCATGGGGTGTTCTTTCGGGTAGGTCGCTCTCTCCGAGAGCGGCTCGTGATCGGGTGAAATCGTGCTCGCGTAGAACCGAACAGCTACTCCCGGGGTGCGGCCCCGGCTCTCGGAGAGAGCCGGCCACCCGAATCACTTCGGGCTGAGGAACTCGTGCATCCCGAGGCCCAGCGCGGTCGCGGCCGCGGCGCTCGCCAGCAGCAGGAAGAAGCCCAGGAGCCGCGTGCTCTTCAACTGCCACCACATGAAGACGCCCGACACGCCCCAGAACACCATCACGAAGGCCATCACGTCCACGATCACCGCCCAGAACCATTTCGCGTTCTGGCCGCCGGGGTACCCGTGTGCGGTGTGCAGCCGCGTGAGGAACCGGCGCGTGGACAACTCCTCCGGCGGCGGGGCGGAGTCCGCGGACGCGCCGCTCACGGCGCCGGTCAGCGCGTTGTAGGTCACGCGCCAGGTCTTCGCGCCGTCGGACATCAGGAAGCTCAGATCCGGGACACTCGTAACGGTCACGTCGCCGGTCGGGAAGCCGGTGCGCTCCAGCACGACCGGCACGGCCGCCTTCACGCGTTCGGGGAGCGGTTCCGCGAGCACGAGCGGCCCGCCGGGGGCGCCGTGGGTCATCGGTTCGGCTCTCGCCTCGCCCTTCGGCCCGCCCCGCCCCTCTCCGCGGTCGCCGCCCCGCGGCCCGGCCCCGCGGCCGCCGCCCTTCGTGTTCGGCGCGCCCTTCGTATTCGCGCCGCCGATGGCGAACGGGGCCTTCTCCTCGACCCTCGGGGGCGGCGCTGCGGCCCGCGACCGCACCGTGCCACCCGGGTTGTTCACGTCGAACAGCACGTTCACTTCCGTGTCGTCGACCTTTACGGTTGCGAAGCAGAAGTCCCGCACCCACTTCGCCTTTTCCGGTTCGACGAGCGAATACGGCTTCCCCTCTTTCGCACGGTCGTTGAGCGCCGCGACCACCAGTCCGGCCAACTCCGCGGGCTTCGGCACCGCCTCCATCGGCGTTCCGGCCAGCGCGCTCGCGCCGAAACTGGTGGTGGGCGCGTCCGCGAACGCGGTGGGGTGGTTGAACAGGAACCCGGTGGCGCCGTAGAGCACGGCCCACGGCAGCAGGAACAGCCCGAGGTACAGGTGCGCCCGCCGGACGAGGTGCATGACCCGCTTGCGGAGCGGCCGGCGGAACGGCTTCGGGGCGGCCGCGGGTTCTTCGGGCACCGCGGCCGCGGTCGTCGGTTCGGGTTCGGCGACGCTCATCGGTCTTCTCTCTCCGGATGGGGGATCAGTAGTCGTTGCCGATCACTTCGCCGCCGTTGCGGCTGCCCAGGGCCTTGTAGGTGGTCATCGTAATGGACTCGCGGACGAACCGCACCGACCCGTCGCAGAAGACGAAATTGCACCCGCCGGTGTGGAGGCTGCGGAACGCCGACATCCCGGTCACGCGCCACCACGCCCCGGGGCTGTTGTCGTCCGGCCCGGTGAGAAGGGAGCCGTTGACCGTCGAGGGGGTGAACTTGCCGTCGGTGCCCCCGCCCGAGCCGAAGGTGGTGGCGGCGCTCTTGGCCACGAACACGCGGGTGTTCATCGGCGAGTTGGTGGTCCCGTCGGCGCTGTCGGAGCCCGGGTGGGAGTAGCCCCAGTTCGTGTTCCCGGTGCAGGGCGCGCCGGCCATCGTGCCCGACCCGCCGTAGGTGGTCGAGTCGCCGGCCGTCCAGGTCGCGCCCTGGATGTTGTACGCCTTGTCCCCCGCCAGGAAGGTGGACGCGGTGCCGTCGGTGACGTCCGTGAGCCGGACGTACCGCCACCCGGAGGCGACCGGCGGCTTGCCGTCGGCCGAGGTCCACGGCGGGGGCGGCGTCACATAGGCGGAAGCGATCGCCCCGTCGTCCGGCGTCCACCCGGTCGTCAGGGGCGTGCCGGTCGGGTACTCGTAGTACTGGAAGTTCCCGCGGCAGGCGGCGTAGCCGGAGACCGAGCCGTAGTAGTTGGCCGCCGGGGTCGGCATCGACGGGCACAGGAACACGGCGAGCGGCTTGGCGATCAGCGAGCGGTTGGTCGTCACCCCGTCGGCGTTGGGTACGGCGCTGGTCGGGGACTTGGTCGGGTCGTAGAGCTTGGCGATCGGGTCCTGTTCGAGATAGGGCAGGATCTGGATGAACACCCCGAAGTGTTTCGACCCCTGCGCCTCCGGGGGCAGGGCCGGGGTGCCGCCGTCGCCGTGCCCGCGCGGGGCGTAGCTGAACGGCGGGAGCCGGTCGCGGGCGTCGTGGTAGTTGTGCATCGCCAGCCCGATCTGCTTCAGGTTGTTCTGGCACTTCATGCGGGCCGCGGCTTCGCGGACCTTCTGCACCGCGGGCAACAAGAGCCCGATGAGTACCGCGATGATCGCGATCACTACCAGCAACTCGATGAGTGTAAACGCCTTGCGACGAAACATCTGAACTCCTTCCGAACAAGAAGAGGCAACGGAGGCCCCGGCGCCGGCTCTTCAAGAGCCGGCGCGGCAGGCACAGGGCGGAATCAACGAACGGGTGTTACCGGCCGGTGGGGATCTTCTCCGGCTTGGTGAGTGCGATCACTTCGAGCGAGTCGGCGTTTCCGCCGCCGCTGGCGCCGCCCAGCAGGATCACGCGGTCGGCGCCGAACGGGATCAGCCGGGCGACGATCCGCTTCTTCGCGCACTCGCCCACCTTCTCCCACGCGTCGCCCTTTTCCGTCAGCCGGTACACCGAACCGTCGGACGTGTTGGCCACCAGTCGGCCGCTCACCGCGCAGGCGGCCGGGGAGAACGCGACGCGGTCGCTGCCGGGCAGGTCCGGCCCCTCGCTCCACTTGCCGGTGGCGACGTCGAGCACGTCCACGCGGCGGTCGCCGCCCTCCGCACCCAGCCCGGCGACGACGTACACCTTCGTGCCGACCGCGGCCGCGGTCAGCGCACGGCGCTTGAACGGCTGCGGGATCGACTTCCACTCCGGCTTGGCCGCGGCCAGGTCGAGCACGAGTGCGGTGTCGTGCCAGACGGCCTTCTCGCCCTTGCCCTTCATCTGCCAGCCGCCGACCACCACGAGCTTGTCGCCGACGGTGACGACGTCGTGCGACGACCGGCCGGCGGGCATTGCGGGGAGTTGCTCCCACTTGCCCGCCTTCGGGTCGAAGCGGGCGCACTCCGCGAGCGAGACGTTGTCGGACGGCTCGCCGGGCTTGTTCTTCGGCTGCATCCCGCCGACGCGGTACACCCGGCCGCCGTGCGCGGCGAGGTTCAGCCCCTGCGCGATCGGCCCGCCGGGGAGTTCCTCCCACTTCGTACCGCCGTCGAGCTTGAGCCGGTGGAACGTGCCGAGGACGAGGGTGGTGTCGTAGGTGTGCGTCTTGCCCGCGTGGCCGCCGTAGACGTACAGGTAGCCGTCGCATTCGATCGCGCCGAAGCTGGAGACGGCCTTCGGCATCGCGGGGAAGGCGGGCGCCGGTTCTGCCGCGAAAGCGGGTGCGGCCAGGACGGCGGCCGCGAGACAAGCGATTCGGGAAAGCATGTCGGGTTCCTGCGGTGTGGGGTGAGCGGCGGTCACACGAGCGACCGCTCGGGGCGGTGTTTCTATTGTGGTGAGGACGGCCGGGTTACGGGAGCGTAACCACCTCGCCGCCGTTGCGGGTGCCGAGGCCGGCGAAGGTCGTCGCGTCGATCGAGTCGCGAACGAACTGGATCGAGCCGTCGGCCATCACGAAGTGGGCGCCGCCGCCGTGCTCGCTGCGGAACGTGCCGAAGTTCGCCCCCGCGTACGCGCCGTCGTGCTTGTCCATCCCGCCGACGGTACCGGTCCAGTTGTAGAGATAGCCGTAGGCCCACACCGGGCCGTAGGTGGAGGGTACGCCCGCGGGCTTGAAGTCGCACTCGCCGGCCAGGAACGTGTTCGACGTGCCGTCGGTGATGTCGGTCATCCGCACCTGAGAGTTGCCGTAGGGGTCGCGCTGGGTCGGGTCGGCCGAGTACGCCTTGTTGCGGATCGGGAGGATCACCCCGTCGCACGCGGCGCTCGCGTAGGTGCCGTAGGTGGCTTCGTAGCAGGTCGGGGTGCCGGCCGAGAACACGTAGCTCGACGGGGCGCGGGTTTCCGGGGCGGTGCCGAGCGAACCGCCCGAGGTGCCGCCGGGCGGGGTCATCGACGGGCAGGTGTACGACGGGATCGGCATCGCCTGCAGCATCGCGTTGGTGTACCCGTCGCCGTCGGAGTCGTCGGTACTGTTGCGGGGCAGCTTCGGGTTCCACCGCTTGGCCACGTTGTCCTGTTCGAGGTAGGGCAGCAGCAGAATCCACCCGGTGACGTAGCTCGCGGTGCTCTCGCCCGGCTGGTAGTACATCACCGCGTAGGGGAACTTCTGGTTGTTGTCGTGGAAGTTGTGGGCCGCCAGTCCGATCTGCTTCATGTTGTTGGCACACTTGATCCGCGCGGCCGCGGCGCGGACCTTCTGGACGGCGGGCAAGAGCAGTCCGATCAGGATCGCGATGATCGCGATCACCACCAGCAACTCAATCAGCGTGAAGCCTTTCGGCCGATGCGCGCGCATGGGCGCTCCTCCTCACTCCGGGTCTGAACCAGGAAGGAATAAAGGAGCCGCGTTGCGACGGTTGGTGAGCTGACCGGCAGGTAGGAAGGCGGCCGGGAGCGTTCCGTATCGGTGGCGGAGCGGGCTCGTCGGCGCCCGGATGCTGCGACGGTCACAGCATCCGGGCACCGACTCTTGTTGAGACAAATTCTCAACAAGATGGCTTTACATTACGCTGCGTTCGAGTAATGTCAACACTCGAAGCCGAAAAAATCGCACTGCCCAACTGCGACTTTACCCGAAAGCAGTTCGCGGCGAGCGGATCGGCGCTGAAATCACGTCTCAGTAACGGGCGGGAGAGTTGACCGCGATGAGCGACACCGAAACCGACGACGACCGCGACGAGCCGACTCCCAGCGAGCCACAGCGTGTACTGCAGGCGGAAGACCTGTTCGCGGGCCAGCGTGAAGTGTGGATCGAGCTCGACGGCGTCCGCTACCGGTTGCGGATCACGCGCCGCGGGAAGCTGATTTTGCAGAAGTGATAAGGATGAGAAGAGGAACTAACCACAGAGACGCAGAGACACAGAGAAGAATTGAACTCATTCTTTCTTCTCTGTGTCTCTGCGTCTCTGTGGTTAGTTCCTCTTCTTG
>JAFKJJ010000086.1:0-5888 GCA_017306025.1 Planctomycetota bacterium | reverse complement strand
TTGGCCGTGACGACGCGCGCGTGTCCGCCGTCGTCCTTCAGAGTCGGTCCGACCTCCAGTTCCAGCCGTTCGGCCAGCAGCGCCCACACCGCGTCGGCCTGCGTGTAACCGACCTCCAACAAGAGTGAGCCGCCCGGCTTGAGGAACGGCCCGACGCCGGCGGCGATGCGCCGATAGAACGCGAGGCCGTCTGGACCGCCGTCGAGGGCGATTCGCGGTTCGTGGTCGCGCACGTCCGACGCGAGCGACGCGAACTCGCTCTGCGCGATGTACGGCGGGTTGCTTGCGATCAGGTCGAACGTGCTCCCGGGCGGCAGGGGCTGGAACAGATCGCCTTGAAGGAACGTGATTCGCTCCGCGACGCCGTTCTTGGCCGCGTTCCGCTTCGCGACGGCCAGTGCGTCGGGCGAGATGTCCGTGGCGGTGACGCGGGCGTCCTTTTTCTGGTGGGCGAGGCTCACCGCGATGCACCCCGAACCGGTGCCGACGTCGAGCACCGCGGGCGCGGTCAGCGGTTTGAGTCGCTTGAGCGCTTCGAGTACGAGGGTTTCGGTGTCGGGGCGCGGGATGAGGACGGCGGGTTCGACCTCGAACGACAGCAGGTAGAAGTCGCGGACGCCGACGAGGTACGCGACCGGCCACCCGGCGACGCGGCGCTGGATCAGCTCGCGGAACTTCGCGCGCTCGGCCTCGGTGGGCTGCTCCTCGAACCGCACGAACAGATCGACCCGCTTGCAGTCGAGGACGTGAGCGAGGAGCAGCTCGGCCTCGCGCTTGGCCTCCTCGAAGCCCTTGGACTTGAGGAAGTCGGTGGTCCACGCGAGCAGCGCCTTGATGGTCCAGGTCTGCGGCGCCTGCGGTGCCGGTTGCATGCGTCCGTTCTCTTCTTGTGGGACAGGCCGTCGGCCTGTCGCAGCGTTCAACGACGAGGATGAGGTATTATCGCGGGCGGCGCGTCGGAGTGATAGGCCGGTTCGCGCGTTGCGGGCGCCGGCTGACGCACAGGGCCGCATGGCGCTCGACGGCCGGGAGTGGTGGGCGGAGAAGGCGGAGAAGTGAGCGATTGCGAGGAGAGCGAGTGCGTTTTGTGGGCTGCGATGATAGCCTGTTCTCGCGCGGTCGCTTTGCGCAATCGGCCGAAGCGAACTGACTGATTCTGCTGGTGGCCGGTGAGGTCGTTGTCTGAACACCGCAGACGAATTAGGGCGAACCTTCAGCGGCGAATCGTGGTCTTGGGCTGAGAGGATCGCTGTCCACAATTCAGCGGAGCGAAATGCCGTGTCACTGCACAATCCCACCCCGAGCGGTTACGAAGCCTTCCGTGTGTATCTCACCAGATTACCGGAAGAACAATACGGGGTCGAACTGACTTTCAAGCAGATCGAGGGGATTATCGGCGAGCAACTGCCGGCGGAAGCCTCAGAATACAAGTGGTGGAGGTTTGATGATAGTGAACCGAAGACGCCTTTGGTTCGCGCGTGCATGGAAGCGGGTTTCGGGATCGGTAGTATCGCGGGCTTACCGGATCGATCAGGTTGGGTGTCATTTGGACGGGGGTTACATCGATGGCCGGCGGTTTTTGTTTCTTCTTGGGAGTTCGGCCAGTTACCAGTTGCTGAACGTCTTCGCCAACTCGCAATCGGCTATCTTGCGTCCGCAAGACTCCTCTGCGTCGGGCTGGGGGAAATGCCCAGCGAACTGACTTGGCCGCGCGGTGCAGTGGTTTGCTTCTGCTACCGGCACGCCGTCGAACTCTTCCTCAAGTCGTGCATCCTGCACCGAGGGCCGCTTGAGAAATGTGACCATGACATTAGCAAGCTTCAGAAACAGTACGTGCGGATTTACCCGCAACAAGAGTTGCAGTTTCACACTATTTATGACATTGGTTTAGATGACATAGAGGAGTTGGCGCCGGGTGGAATCGATGTGGAAGACTTTGAAAGGAAGGAAGATCAAGTCTACCGCTATCTGAGCGACAAACAGGGACGATCTCCAAAAGGAATGCACATATTTGCGCCTGGAACTTGGCTCTCCATGATCGAGCAATTCGAGGGCGACATGAAACGCATTTGGACCCGGATCAGGGAGTCGGAGAACAACGGCGGACGAGGGTGAGCCCTCACCCCGTCTGCGCCGCGGCCAGCTTTTCCTTCTTCACGTGGTCGCGCATCGGCCGGATCATCTGGTCCAGGTCGCCCGCCATGATCGCGTCCAGCTTGTACGCCGTGAACTCGATCCGGTGGTCCGTGCAGCGGTTCTGCGGGAAGTTGTAGGTCCGGATGCGGGCGTTCCGGTCGCCGGTTCCGATGAGCGACTTCCGCATGTCCGAGCGCTCGCGGTGCAGCTTCTCCTGCTGGCGCTCGAACAGGCGCGACCGCAGAATACGCATCGCCTGCTCGTAGTTCTTCCCCTGGCTCCGGCCGTCCTGGCACTTCACTTCCATCTCGTCCGGCGTGCCCTTCCTGTACCAGATGCGGACGGCACTTTCGGTCTTGTTCACGTGTTGGCCGCCGGCGCCGCCGGCCCGCATCCGCTCCCACTCGATGTCCGCCGCCTCGTTGATGACGACCTGCGCCTCTTCCGGCTCGGGCATCACCGCGACCGTCGCCGCGGACGTGTGGATGCGGCCCTGCGTCTCGGTCGCCGGCACCCGCTGCACGCGGTGACCGCCGCTCTCGTAGCGCAGGAACTGGTACACGTCGTCACCGGCCACGCCGAAGCTGATTTCCTTGAACCCGCCCGCTTCGCCCGGGCTGAACGAAATCTCCTCGACCTTCCACCCCTTCTCGCGGGCGTAGCGCGTGTACATGTCGTACAGGTCGCCCGCGAAGAGCGCGGCCTCGTCACCGCCGGTCCCGGCGCGGATTTCGACAATCAGTTTCGAGAAGTCTTCGGACGGGTCGACCAGGAGTTGTTCTTCGATCTTCGCGTAGAGCGCGTCTCGCTTGGGGCGCAGGTCGGCCAGCTCTTCCGCGGCCATTTCGGCCATGTCGGGGTCGGCGGCCATTGCTTCGGCGTCGGCGATCGCCGCACAGAGGCGCTTGTACTCGATGTACGGTTCGACCTGCTTGGCGAGCGCGCCGCGCTCCTTCGCGATGGCGCCGGCCTTCACCGGGTCGGCCGCGATCTTTTCGTCGAAGAGTTGCTGTTCCAGCTCGCGGTACCGCGCGAGCTTCGGTTCCATTGCGGGAAACATACTGGTGTTTTGTGTTGGGTGTTTGGTGTTTCGGAAGACGCGACCGCCCGACCCGGAGCGCTACAACGGCCCCAGGTCATACGCGGCACGCGATCGCGAAGCACCACTCACGAAACACCTCACACGAAACGCCGCGAAGCCGGTTACTTCGTCTCTTCCTTCTTGGCCGCCTCGCCCTTCTTGGCGCCGCCGCTGTAGCCGGTCTTCTTGTACTTGTCCTGGAACTTCTGCACGCGGCCGGTGGTGTCGAGGAGCTTCATCTTGCCCGTGAAGAACGGGTGGCTGGCGCTGGAGATTTCCAGCTTGTACAGCGGGTACTCCTTGCCGTCGGTCCACTTGATCGTGTCTTCGGTCTCGACGCACGACTGCGTGAGGAACGCGAAGTTCGCGGCCGCGTCCTGGAACACGACCGGCCGGTAGTTCGGGTGAATGCCCTTCTGCATGACTCTGCTCCGCGCGTAACGGTTAGGCTAGTTATGGTAGGAGGTCGGCGGAACGCAGACAAGGCGGCCGCCGCGAAGACCGACTCCTAACCACGACACCCTACGGGGGAGCGGTTGGGGGCGGAGCGCCGGGAGCCATTTCCACGCTCAAAAGTGTGAAATCGTCGGCGTGTCGCACGTGCTGGAGCAGTTCGCGGGCGACCGCGTCCACAAAACCTGGGCCGCTGGCGTCGCGGTGCTTCGACGCCGCTTCGAGTAGGCCGTCCGGACCCGCGGCGGGGTCGCCGTCGGGCCGCGTGCCGTCGGTGCCGATCAGGAGACGGTCGCCCGGCGTCAGTGTACCGGTTAGAAGCTGATAGGGGACGTCTGCGGTGCCCAGGAACGGCCCCGGCACCGGCCACACCGTCGGGGCGCCGGCCGCGGGCACGTACACCGGCGCCGGGAGGCCCCCGCGAGCGAGCGAGACCGCCCCGGTTTGGCAATTCAGAACGCCCACGCACATTGCCACTAACGGAAGATCGTCCGCGCCCAGCGCGAGCAACTGACGGTTCACCGCGGTCAGCACTTCATTGGGGGACGCAATGCGGTAACTCGGCGCGTCGATTTCCTTCATCGCCACGCACTGCTGAACGAACACGCCGAGTAACCCGCCCGCCGCGCCGGTGCCGACGACGTCGCCCACGAAAAAGCCGACGCGCTGCTCGTCGAGCCGGCGAACGTCGTGAAAATCGCTGCCGCTGCGGCTCCGCGGGCGGTAACACACGCCGAACCGCGCGCCGCCAACGTTCGGGAGGGTTCGCGGAAGGAGCGCGGCACGCACGCGGCGGGCCATTTCCTGTTCGCCGTCGAGTTGGGCGAGCGCCCTCCGCAACTGGTCGCCCATCAGCCGCGCCTCGCCCGCCCGAACGGCCACGCGGCCCACGGTCGATTGCGCGCGGGCCAGCGCGCGGAGCTGCGCCGCGAACGCGGTCGGTTCGACCGGCCGCGACAGCACGACGTCCGCCCCGGCGTCCAGACCCGCGGCGACCTGATCGGGGGGCGCGACCCACATCACCGGCAGGAAGCGGTCGCCGAGTTCGGCCCGCCACCGCCGCGTCTGGGCGGCGGCGACGTCGGGTGATTCCCCGACGTCGATCACCGCGACCGCGACCGGGCCGAAGTCGACGGCCGGGGGCGAGCCGAGCCGGTGGTCGGCGACCGCGAAGCCGGCCGCGGTGACGAGGAGGCGTAGCTCCTGGCCCGTCGACGTGGGCGGGCTGCTCAACAGGACGGTGGCGGGAGACATTCGTGTTTGGCGTTTGGTGTTTGGCGTTTAGTATTGAAAGAGCCGCCCTGCCGCACCCACGCGAGCCGGTCCGGCGCGCCCCCGCGGCCCGCGGCTACCCCGAAACACTAAACACGAACCGTCCAACACGAAACACCAAACGCCGATGCCCATTCAGATGGAACTCCGTCGGATCATCATCAGCGAACTGGACGCCCACCAGATCGTCATCCTCAAGGAGGTCGAGGGCGAGCGGAGTTTCCCGATCGTCATCGGCATCTTCGAGGCTACCAGCATTAACCGCCGGGTGATAGGCGAGCACTCGCCGCGTCCGCTCACACACGACCTCATCATCTCCGTTGTGGAGCAACTGGGTGGCGAGATCCAGGACATCGTCATCAGCGACCTGAAGGAACACACGTACTTCGCGAAGCTGCGCATCCGCAAGGACGGCGAGTTGACCGAGGTGGACTGCCGGCCGAGCGACGCGATCGCGGTCGCGGTCGCCAGCCGCGTGCCGATCTACGTCGAGGAGGGCGTACTCGGCGAGGCACTGGAAGACGAGGAGTGAGGGCGAACGAACCGGTTCGCCGGCCCGAGACCGTGTCAGCGGTGAGGATCAGTGGTAAACGCCGCGAGCCCTGAACCCCCGAATGAGTGCTCCTCAAGCCCACCGCCGTGTCTGGCTGATCGACGGGCGCTCCGCAGAGCAGCCGAACGTGTTGGCCGATCTCTATCGCGGCTTGCCCGCTCACGTGCTCGACGAGATCGAGGGAACGTGGGCGGAAGCGCGTGAAGTAGCTGCACTTGAGCGCGTGGCGGCGGGACTCAACCCGTGGGTGTAGCCAACTTCTCTGGTGGTGATGCCGGTAATTGGGTAAGTGAGGTAACGCCCCCCCCGACCCGAGCACGGATGTTCGATGAGCCCGACGGTCACGATCGAGATCCCGACCGCCAGCGAAGCCCTGGTCCGACAGTTGCTGGC
>JAFKJJ010000085.1 GCA_017306025.1 Planctomycetota bacterium | reverse complement strand
AGCAGAAGAGCCACGGATGAACACGGAAGACGAGAATCAGAAAAAGCAGAAGAGCCACGGATGGCACCGAAGACGCGGATCAGAACGAAAAGGATTGTTTCTTCTTCTGATCCGCGTCTTCGGTGCCATCCGTGGCTCTTCTCTGCGACCGAGCCCCTCTCCCCTTGGGGTTGGGGAGGGGTCTCTTCCGAAAGCCCCGGAAACGCGCCCGGCCCGTTGCCGTTCGCGCCCCGCGCGTTTACCCTGTCGCTGCCTCCCTTTTCACAGCCGTTCTCACACCCGGAGTCCCTCCCGATGCGTCCGGTCAAGGCCGTACTGCTCGCCGCTGTCGCGAGCGTGCTGGCGCTGGGCACCGCCCGCGCCGACGTCAAGCCGCACCCGATCTTCAGCAACAACATGGTGCTCCAGCAGGGTACCGACGTCGTCGTGTGGGGTAAGGCCGACCCCGACGAGGCGGTCGGCGTGGAACTGACCCGCAAGACCACCGGCGCCGCGGCCGCCAGTGGGGGCTCCACCAAGGCCGACAAGGACGGCAACTGGAAGGTGAAGCTCGGCAAGCAGGAGGCCGGAACCGGCTACGCGCTCAAGGTGAAGGGCGCGAAGAACACGGTCGAGTTCACCAACGTCGCCGTCGGCGAGGTGTGGGTGTGCTCCGGCCAGTCGAACATGCAGTGGGAGTTCTGGCGCGGCAACCTCGGCGAACAGAGCAAGACGGTCCCGGCCGCGTCGAAGAACCCGAACATTCGGCTCATGACCCTTCAGCGCGTCACCGCGACCACCCCGCAGTACGCCTTCCCGGTGGTCACCGTGCCGCGCGAGGGCACCAACGGGCCGACCGCCCCGCAGGTCCACTACGGGACGTGGCTGGAGTGCGATCAGCCGTCGGTGCAGGAGTTCTCGGTGGTGGCGTACTACTTCGGCCGCGATCTGGAGAAGGCACTCAAGGTGCCGGTGGGTCTGATCGTGAACAGTTGGGGCGGGATGCCGTGTGAGGCGTACACGAGCCTCGAAGCGCTCGACGCCGAACCGAGCCTGAAGTACCTCGCGGACCGCGCCCGCGCGGCGGCCAAGCAGTTCGAGGCCGACAAGAAGCCGGCCGGGCCGAGCACCCCGACGGTCCTCTACAACTCGATGATCCACCCGATCATCAACTTCCCGGTGAAGGGGGCGATCTGGTACCAGGGGGAGTCGAACACGGGCCGCGCCTACGAGTACCGCACCCTGTTCCCGACGATGATTAAAGACTGGCGCGCCCGCTGGCACTCGGACCTGCCGTTCATGGCGGTGCAACTGGCCCCGTTCGGCAACGGTAAGGGGAACTCCGGCGGCGTGACCTACGCCGAACTCCGCGACGCGCAGTTGCACGCGACGAAGGTCCTGCCGAAGGTGGGCCTCGCGGTCATCACCGACGCCGGCAACGAGACGGACATTCACCCCGCAAAGAAAGAGCCGGCCGGGGCGCGGCTGGCGCTGGCGGCGCGGGCGCTGGCCTACGGCGAGAAGATCGTCTACAGCGGGCCGCTCTACAAGGACGTGAAGTTCGCCAGCGGCGCGGCCACACTGAGCTTCGACAGCGTCGGCGGCGGGTTGGTTGCGAAGGACGGCGACCTGGTCGGGTTCACGATCGCCGGCAAGGACGGGAAGTTCGTCCCGGCGAAGGCGACCATCAAGGGCGACACGGTCGTTGTGAGCAGCGAGATGGTTCCGGGGCCGACGGCCGTGCGTTACGGGTGGGTGAACTTCGCTAGCCCGACGCTCAACCTGTTCAACAAGGAGGGGCTGCCGGCCTCGCCATTCCGCACCGACGACCTGCCGCTGACGACGATGCCCAAGCCGAAGAACTGACACCGGCGAAGGTCGGCGAACCCCGCCCGCGCGGGCGGGGTTCACCGTTGGAGGTTTCGATGCCGAATCGTGTCGTCGTGGTGGGCGGTGGCGTCGTCGGCGCGTGCTGTGCGTACTACCTCGCGCGGGCGGGGCACGCGGTCACCGTGGTCGACCGCGGCCGCTTCGGCGCGGGGTGCTCGCACGCCAACTGCGGGTACGTGTGCCCGAGCCACGTTCTGCCGTTTGCAGCGCCCGGCGCGCTCTGGTCCACGCTCAAGACGCTCTTCCGGCGCAACTCGCCTTTGAAGGTTCGGCCCGGGGTCGTGCTCACGAACCCGGGCTGGTTCCTGGGCTTCGCCCGGCGGTGTAACGCCCGCGACATGCTCGCGGCCGGGCGGGCGATTCGGGCGCTACTCAACTCGTCCCGCGCTCTCTTCGACGAACTCATCGCGGCCGAGCGGATCGAATGTGAGTGGGAGGCGAAGGGCCTACTGTTCGTGTTCCAAACGCCGAAACACTTCGAGCACTACGCGCACACCGACGAGCTGCTCCGGCGCGAGTTCGCGACGCCCGCGAAGCGATTCGATTCGACCGAACTCGCCGCGCTGGAACCGGCGCTGAAGCCCGGTCTCGCGGGCGGATACCTGTACGAGTCCGACGCCCACCTGCGCCCCGACCGGCTCATGAGCGAACTGCGGCGCGTGTTGCTGACACTCGGCGTCGAGATCCGCGAGAACTGCGCCGTGAGCGGCTTCGTGAAGGCGAACGGGACCGCGTCGGCGGTGCGGACGGGCGCCGGGGAAGTTCCCGCGGATCGGTTTGTGATCGCAACAGGGGCCTGGACGCCGCAACTGAACGCGGAACTCGGCTGTCGCGTGCCGATCCAGCCGGGGAAGGGGTACTCGATCACGATGCCGCGGCCCGCGACCTGCCCGACGTACCCGCTGATCTTCGAGGAGCACCGCGTGGCGGTCACGCCGTTCGCCTCGGGGTACCGGCTCGGGTCCACGATGGAGTTCGCGGGCTACGACGACACGTTGAACCGCGCGCGGCTGGCGCTCTTGACCGACGCGGCGAAACTGTACCTGAAGGACCCGCTCGCGGAGCCGGTTCAGGAGGAGTGGTGGGGCTGGCGGCCGATGACCTGCGACAGCGTGCCGGTGATAGACCGCGCGCCGGCCGCGGCGAACGTGGTGATCGCCGCGGGGCACAACATGCTCGGGCTGTCGATGGGACCCGCGACGGGCAAGCTGGTCGCGGAGGTACTCGGCGGCGGTGCGCCGCACGTCGACGCCGCGCCGTACTCGTTGAAGCGGTTCGGGTGACTTTCTGTAGCCGGGCACTGTGAGGCCGGAGCGATACCGCCCGTGTCGCTCCGGCCTCACAGCGCCCGGCTACAGAAAGCAATCACCACGATCCGGTCTCACCACGCTATTTGCTTTGCAATTCGATCTTGTACCCTTCGGCCGGGGGCGGGTCGGTCAACTCGATCGAGATCGGGGTGGTATCTTCCCGGCGGTATTTGTCGGGAACCTTGGGGGCCGCGGTCGCCGACGCGCCCGGAGCCTTGCTCCCTTCGTTCGGGAGGGTATAGATCACCTTGAACCACCCGACCGGGGCGCCGGTCCCGGTGTCGGCCCGCTCCATTCCGGAGGTCACCAGGTTCCACCGACCGTTCGAGACCGGCCCGGAACAACTCACCCGCAGGGTGTTCCCCTTGGACGCGTCGGGGATGAACTGGAGAACGCCCTCCGTCAGCGGCTTGCCGTCCAGGGTGACCGTTCCGGCGGTCGGGATGCGCTTGACCCCGCCGCACCCGGTCGTGCCGATCAGCACGGCCAGCAGCGCGCAGCCGACCCCCGCCCGCGCGCTCCGTAAGCGTCGATCCATGTGTGTCACCTGCCAGTTAGAAATGGAGAAATGACACGGCAGGACCCGTGCGGGTCCTGCCGCCGGACCCGGGATGAGGTTTACCAGTCGCCGCCCAGGGGGGCGCCGTCGTCCGGGATGCAGGCGTTCCGCCAGGTGGTGCCGGTGATGGTGGTCGTCACGGTCCGGACGCTCCCGTCCCCGAGTACGGTGACCATCACCGAGGTGTGCGGGGAGGTCGGGACGTGCGGCTGGCAGTACCCCGGCCGCGGGTTGGCGTAGAACGGGACGGCGCTGCTCTCCCAGAAGTCCATCCGCTGGGACGGCACGCCGAACTCGTTCTGCCGGGTCGCGTTGAGCCCCCGCAGGGCGTTGTAGGTCGGCATCCCGAAGTACCCCGAGTCCCGGGTGTTGCCGGTCTCGAACTGGTGGAGCGCCCAGCCCGTGAAGGCGCCCTGGCCGGCGCCGCCCCACACGACCGAGGCGTCGCACCACCGCATCCGGTGGGCGATGGCGACCGTGTTCGACAGCCCGTCGGGCATGGCGTTGACGAGCTGCTTGTTCACGCTCGGGTCGAACACCATCACGTTGGCGGCGTAGTTCGACGTGGCCGGCTCCGTCGCCGGCGTGGTCTGGTCGTTGAACGCCCAACTGAAACTCGTGGGCGTGCCCGTCGTCGTGGGTCCCGGGTCGGCCGGGCACAGGTAGGTCTTCACCGAGACGCCGCCGACCGAGGGCCGGCTGCACCACAGCCGGATGCTCCACCCGGCGACCGTCGGGTCGGCGTTCGTCCCCAGTCGGTACAGTGCTTCCTGCTCCACGTACGGCAGGATGAGGTGCCAGATCGTCGTCACGTCCCGGTTGGGGCTGTTGCCCCCGTTCCCGTTCCACTGCTGGAGCCAGGCGTTCGGCACCTTCTGGTTCGCGTCCGCGTAGTTGTGGGTGGCGAGGCCGACCTGCTTGAGGTTGTTGGAGCACTGCATGCGCGCGGCGGCCTCACGGACCTTCTGGACCGCGGGCAGCAACAGACCGATCAACACGGCGATGATGGCGATGACGACGAGCAGTTCGATGAGTGTGAACCCGCGAAGGCGGGAACGGGCGGACGATGTCACGGGATGGCTCCGTAACGGGGTGGGGCGAATGGGGCGGGGGGAGAGGTCGGCGCGACCGGTGGGAACGGTGTGGTCGCGCAGAGGATGGGGAGAATGTGACGTGAAGATACCCGCCCGCGCAACGGTTCGCAAGGCGGAACGCGACCGATTTTCACACCGCTCTCGGCGGCCGGGGTTTCGGCGCGGCCCGCTCTGCGAACGGGCCGCGCCGAAAGCCGCAACTACTTCCTCTCGGCGACCGTCACCAGCCCGGCGTCGATGTACTGGCCGCCGCCGGTCTGCTTGCAGCGGATCGCGATCACGTTCGCGCCCTTCTTGAGCGCCTTGCGGCCCTCGGCCGTCAAGAAGAACTCCGTGTAACCCGTCGTGTAGCCGGCCGCCTTCGTCGCCAGGACGCCGTTGATGTAAACGTCCGCGTCCTCGTCGTGGTGCATCCGCAAGAGGACCTCGCCGGCCGGCACCTCCTTCAGCTCGAAACCGCGGCGGACCCAGATGTCGGCCGTGTTCCACTCGGTCCGGACCACCGCGCCCGGTGTGCCCTTCGTCCCGAATCCGCCGTCACCTTCCTTCCACTTCGACGCGTCGAAGTCGGCCTTCTCCCACCCGGCGCCGGGGTCGGTGGTCGTCCACCGCCACTTCTGCGCGCCCTTCTCGGAGGTGGGGAGCAGCTCGCGCACCTCCGGCGGCGGGCCGAACAGCGCCTTGTGCCACTTCACGGTTTCTGCGACGTCAAGCTTGATGACCTCGCGGTCGTAGGTCATCAGGCCGTTCACTTCGACCTCGACGTCGGTCGTCTGCGTGTACACCGCAGCGCCCAGCCCCTTCCCGACGAGCGGGTGCAGCCGCCGCACGAGCAGGTGGTAGCCGTCGCGCAGCTCCTCCGTCGTCTTGAACGTGCGGTAGCCCCAGTTGTCGGTTTCCTTCCACAAATGGCCCTTGAGCGGCAGCCCCAGCCCGCCGAACTCCCCCAGCACGCTGACGCGATCCGGCATCACCGGGAACATGCCCGGTCCGGGGTAGATGTGGGCGTCCTTCATGTCGCCGAACCCGCGGTCGGCCCACCCGCTGGGGCCGTTCACCAGCCGCGAGGGGTCGTAGCCCTTCACCCACTTGAGGACGGCGTTGGTGTCGTGCTGGCCCCACCCCTCGTTGAACGGCACCCACACCACGATGCACGGGAAGAACCGGAGGTGGTCGATCATCGCCTTGAGTTCCGCGCGGAACTGCTTCGCCTCGTCGTCGGTGAACTTCGCGTCCTCCTTCGCGTCGGGGCTGATGAAGTGCCCGCGGCTCGGGACGCCGCCGCTGGGCATGTCCTGCCACACGAGCAGCCCGAGCGTGTCGCAGTGGTAGTAGTACCGCGACGGCTCGACCTTGATGTGCTTGCGGAGCATGTTGAAGCCGAGCTTCTTGAGCACTTCGAGGTCGTACTTCATTGCGGCGTCGGACGGCGGGGTGAGCAGCCCGTCCGGCCACCACCCCTGATCGAGTGGCCCGATCTGGAACAGCGGCTTGTTGTTGAGCATGAGCCGCATGACGCCGTCGGCGTCCTTCGCCGCGCTGATCTTGCGGAGCGCGAAGTAGCTCTCGACCGAATCGGTTCCGCTCGCGAGCATCATGCCGGAGACGTGAACGCGGAGCCGGTACAGGTGCGGCGCGTCCGGCGTCCAGTGTTTCGCGTCGGGAACTTTCAGGACGTACGTGCTGTCCAAACCGCCGCCCTTGGCGACGACCTTGTTGCCGTCGAGAACCTCGATACTCGTCGCGGTGTTGCCGAGCGTCTGGTTCACCTCGACCCCGACCGTGACCTCGTTCTTCGCGATGTCGGTCTCGATCTTCAGCCCCGTGATGTGCCCGGGCTTGTTGACCGGTTCGAGCCACACCGTCTGCCAGATGCCGGTGACGGGCGTGTACCAGATGCCGCCGGGCTTGCTGACCTGCTTGCCGCGCGGCTGCGCGCCGTCGTCGGTCGGGTCCCACACGCCGACGATCAGGTCGTTTGCCCCGTCCTTCAGGTGGTCGGTGATGTCGAAGGTGAACGGGTCGCTGCCGCCGCGGTGCGAGTGGGTGCTCACCGGCTTCAGGTTCACCAGGACCGTCGTATCCCAGTCCACCGCCCCGAAGTGGAGCAGCACCCGCCGACCCTTCCACGCGGCCGGGACCTCGAAGCTCCGCCGGTACCACAGCTGCTGGTCCTTCGTGATCCGCTTCCCCACCCCCGACAGCGCCGACTCGATCGGGTACGGCACCAGGATCGTCCCGTCGGCGGGGGACTTCGTGTCGAAGCCGTAGCCCTTTTTGCCGATGCTGTACTCCCACAGCCCGTTGAGGTTCAGCCAGTCCTTGCGGACGAGCTGCGGGCGCGGGTACTCCTTCCAGGCGTTGTCCGGCGTCACCTGCTTGCCCCATTTGGTCATTAGCGGGGCCGGGGCCGGCTTCCAGTCGGCGGCGAAGGCGGTGGTGGAGAGGGCGAAGGTGATGGCCGCGAGGGAGAGGCGCACGGGAACCTCCGTTGGTGTGGGATCGGGCGCGGACGCGAACCGGGGCGTTTCCGGGGGCGTTTCCCGGGCGGTTCCCAGGGCGTTGCCCCGGGCTGAGGAATCGCAGGCTTTCAGCCTGCCCGGATTTCGACCCTTCAGGGTCGGATTCCTCAGCCCCGGGCAACGCCCCGGGTTCTGGTGATCGGCGGACGCGAAACGTTCAGTCCGCGACGCGCTTGGTGATGCTGCCGTAGGCGTCGATGCGGCGGTCCCGGAAGAACGGCCAGTTCCGGCGCACGTCCTCCATCAGCTTGCGGTCGCACGTCACGACCAGGATCTCTTCCTTGTCGGTACTCCCTTTCTTGAGGATGCGGCCGAACGGGTCGCTGACGAACGACCCGCCCCAGAACTCCAGCCCCTCGCCGACGATGACCTCGTGCCCGACGCGGTTGACCGCGCACACGTAGGTCCCGTTGGCGATCGCGTGCCCGCGCATGCTCGTCTCCCACGCGGCGTGCTGGGCCTCGCCGAACTCGGCCTTCTCGCGCGGGTGCCAGCCGATCGCGGTGGGGTAGAAGATCACCTCCGCGCCTTGCAGGGCCGTCAGCCGGGCGGCCTCGGGGTACCACTGGTCCCAGCACACGAGCGTCCCGACCTTCGCGGCCGGCGTCGCGAACACCTTGAAGCCCAGGTCGCCCGGGGTGAAGTAGAACTTCTCCAGAAAGAGCGGGTCGTCCGGGATGTGCATCTTGCGGTACAGGCCGAGCAGGTCCCCGCCCGCGTCGTGAACGGTGGCGGTGTTGTGGTACACGCCGGGCATCCGCTTCTCGAACAGCGAGCCGACCACCACCACCTTGTTCGCCCGCGCGGCCTTCGCGAGCCGCTCCTCGCTCGGGCCGGGGATAGGTTCGGCCAGGTCGAAGAGCGCCGCGTCCTCCTTCTGGCAGAAGTAGTAGCCGGTGAACAGCTCCGGCAGGCACACCACCTGCGCGCCCCGCTTCGCGGCCTCGGCGATGGCCGCTTCCGCGTTGGCGAGGTTGGTTTCGCGGTCGGGAGCGATTTTCATCTGTACCGCGGCGACCGTAAACGTGTCCGGCATGCGTGCTCCGTTGCGACTCGGCGCGTTCTGCCCTAATCTGAACTCACCGCCGACCGTTGTTGTAGTCCCTGCCGTCCGTGAGCACTATCAGGAAAAGCGCATGCCCTCCCCGCAACCCGAAACGAACATCACCAGCGTCCTGAAGGAAACGCGGCTCTTCCCGCCTTCGCCGGAGTTCGTCGCGAAGGCGCTCGTGAACGCGGCCGAGCACGAGCGGCTCACGCAGTGGGCGAAGTCCGACCCGGACGGGTTCTGGGCCGAGCAGGCGAAGTCGCTCCACTGGCTCAAGCCGTGGACGCAGGTGCTCGACTGGTCGGACGCGCCGCACGCGCGGTGGTTCGTCGGGGCGACGATCAACGCCAGCGACAACTGCCTCGACCGACACCTCGCGACCCGCGGCAACAAGGCCGCCATCGTGTGGGAGGGCGAACCGGGCGACTCCCGCACCATCACCTATCAGCAGCTCCACCGCGAGGTGTGCCAGTTCGCCAACGCGCTCAAGTCGCTGGGCGTGGTGAAGGGCGACCGCGTCACGATCTACATGCCGATGATCCCCGAAGCGGCCGTGGCGATGCTCGCCTGCGCCCGGATCGGCGCGACGCACTCGGTCGTGTTCGGCGGGTTCTCGGCCGACGCCGTCGCGGACCGCAACAACGACGCCGGCTCGAAGCTGGTCATCACCGCCGACGGCGGCTGGCGCCGCGGGAAGGTGATCCCGCTGAAGGCGAACGTGGACGAGGCGCTCAAGAAGTCGCCGACCGTTCAGAAGTGTGTCGTGTTCAACCGCTGCAACACCGCGGTGGAGATGAAGGCCGGCCGCGACGTGTGGTGGCACGACGTCGTGGCGGCCGCGAGCGCCGACTGCCCGGCCGAGCCGCTCGACAGCGAGCACCCGCTGTTCGTTCTGTACACGTCCGGCAGCACCGGCAAGCCGAAGGGCGTGCTCCACACGACCGGCGGTTACCTGCGCGGCACGTCGCTGAGCCACAAGTGGGTGTTCGACATCCGCGAGGACGACGTTTACTGGTGTACCGCGGACGTGGGCTGGGTGACCGGGCACAGTTACATTGTGTACGGCCCGCTGTGCAACGGCTCGACGGTCGTGATGTACGAGGGCGCGCCGAACCAGCCGAAGGAGGACCGGTTCTGGGAGATCATCGCCAAGTACAAGGTGACGGTCTTCTACACCGCCCCGACGGCGATCCGGGCGTTCATCAAGTGGGGCGATCAGCACCCGAAGGCGCACGACCTGTCGTCGCTGCGGCTGCTCGGGAGCGTGGGCGAGCCGATCAACCCGGAAGCGTGGATGTGGTACCACACGGTGATCGGCGGCGGCCGGTGCCCGATCGTGGACACGTGGTGGCAGACGGAGACCGGCGCGATCATGATTTCGCCGCTGCCCGGCGCGATCCCGACCAAGCCCGGCAGCGCCACCAAGCCGCTGCCGGGGATCATCGCGGAGGTGGTGGACAAGCAGGGGCACGAGGTGCCCGCGAACACCGGCGGGCTGCTGGTGGTGAAGCGGCCGTGGCCGAGCATGATGCGCACCATCTACGGCGACGACGAGCGGTACAAGGCGACGTACTGGAGTCACATCAAGGGCGCGTACTTCACCGCCGACGGCGCGCGCCGGGACGAGGACGGCTACATCTGGGTGATGGGCCGCGTGGACGACGTGCTGAACGTGAGCGGCCACCGGCTGAGCACGATGGAAGTGGAGAGCGCGCTGGTTCACCACCCGAAGGTGGCGGAGGCTGCGGTGGTGGGGCGCCCGGACGACCTGAAGGGCGAGGGGATCGTCTGCTTCGTCACGCTGAAGCAGGGCGTCGCCCCGACGGACGAGCTGAAGGCGGAACTGAAGGCGCACGTGGTCCACGACATCGGTGCGCTGGCCCGCCCGGACGACGTGCGGTTCACCGACGCGCTGCCGAAGACGCGGAGCGGCAAGATCATGCGGCGGTTCCTGCGGGACGTGGCCGCGGGCCGGCAGTCCACCGGCGACGCGACGACGCTGGAGGACTACAGCGTGCTGTCGAAGCTCCGGCAAGACGACGAGTGACGCGAGTCAGAAGTGAGAGTGGTAGTAGAGTAAAAGAGCCACGGATGACACCGAAGGCGCGGATCAGAAAGAAAAGGAGTTGTTTTTCTTCTGATCCGTGTCTTCGGTGTCATCCGTGGCTCTTCTCCGCGGTAGACGTTCCCTCCCGGCCGCGGCTCACTTCCCGACCCTATTTTCTTGCCGCCAGATACGCGACCAGATCGCGCACCTCCTGATCCGTCAGCCCGCCGAGCAACCCGTCGGGCATGATCGAGTTCTTCGCGGCGCGGACCTCTGCGACGTCGCCCGCCAGCACCTCGAAGCGGTTGCCCTTCTCGTCGATGTAAACCGACCGGTCCAGGTGCGTGCCGACCAGCAGCCCGGTCAGGTTGCGGCCGTCGGTCAATTCGATCTTCCACGCCTGATAGTGCGGCGCGACCACCGCGCTCGGCTGGAGGATCGACTCCACGATCCACTTCCGCTCGGTGCGGCCGACGAGGCTCAGGTCCGGGCCGATGTTCGCCCCGCGCCCCTCGACCTGGTGGCACTTGAAGCACCCCGCGAGCTTCGGGCTCTCGAAGACGCGCCGGCCGGCGTCCGGGTCGGCCTTCCCTTCGAGGAACTGGAGCCACGCGTCGGTCTTCGTCACCCACGGGCGGTCCGCGTTCGCCGGCTTGCCGAGGACGCGGTTGACGAGATCGGCCGCGCGGCCGGGCTTCCCGACGACTTTCAGAAGGGCCGATTGTTGCTTGTCCGTGAGCTTCGCGCCGGTGAGCGCCCGGAGCGCCTCCTCTTGAACGACCGGTTCGGCCGCGCCGGCCAGCCCGAGCAGGAAATCGACGTCCGTCTCGGTCGCGGAGAGCGTGACGACCGCCTGGGCGCGTACCGCGGGCGGTTCCTTTTCGTTCGTGGCGATCGCGCGTACTGCGGGCGCGGACTTCGCGTCGGCGCGGTCCTTGAGCGCGCGGAGCGCCTCGATTCGGAGCGCCGCATCGTCCGCTTTCAGTAACTCGACGAGCCGCTCCGTACGAAGGGCCTTGTGCGTCGCGGGGATCGCGCGGAGCGCCATCAGCCGTGCCGCGGTCGGCGCCGCCTTGTCGTTGAGGCGTTCGAGGAAGTACTCGGCGAGGCTGTTCTCGTTCACCGGCTTGCCGTCGATCCGCGCGAGCGCGGTCGCGACCGCGACGTAGCTCCGCGGGTCGAGACCGGTGCCCTTGAGCATTTCCGCGATCTGCGGGCGGAACGCGGTGAGCTTTTCGTCGCTCACCCACTTCACCGCGAGGAATCGCACGTCGGGGTCGGCGTCCGCGAGGAAGTCGGCGAGGTGCTTCGGCGCGTCCCGGTGTCCGGAGGCGCGCCAGGCGAGGAGCACGCCGGTCCGCGCCTGAGCCGGCTTTAGCGTCGTCGGGTCGAGCTTCGCAAGTAGGTTGTCCGTCTTCGCGAGTCGCATGACACCCGCGTGTCGGAGGAAGGGGTCCGGATCGGTCAGGAACTTCAGCAGGAGGTCGTCACTGAGAAGGGTTGCCTCTGGAAGGGCGGCGAGCGCGGCGGTACGAACGGCCGGCGGGTAACTCGTGGCAACGAACGGGTGCGCGTCGAACCCCGTGTGAGCCATATTTCGCGCTGCGAACTCGCGCATCCCACTATCGGGGTCGTTTCGAGCGATTTCACCCAGTTCCGGAACACATAATACGGTTTCGATGAGCGCCGTGAGTGCGGCAGCCCGGACACGAACGTCGTTCGACGCGAGTTCCTTCCGCAGCGCCGCGCGCCCGGTTTCCGCCTTCGCCAGCTCGCGCGCCGCGGCCTCGCGCGTCTTACGGTCCGCGCTCAGAATCGCTTCTTTCGGCTCCTTCGGCCGCGCCGCGGGCTTGGCGTCCTTCCATTTGATGTGCCAGATCGCGCCCTTGCCGTGCAACTCGTAACTGCGCGAACCCCAGTCGGTCACGAAGAGCGAGCCGTCCGGCGCGACCGTCAGCCCGGACGGGTAGAAGTCTTTCCCGCCCTGGACGAACGGCTTCCGCTCCGCGGTGACGCTCGCGCCCTTCGGCTTGAGCGTGTACCGCTCGACGCGGTGATCGGCCCACGCCGGGACCAGTAGCTCGCCGCGGTATTCTTCGGGAAGGCCGTCCGATTCGTAGCTGACGACCTCACACGGCGACTCGCCCGTTCCCGCGACCATCGGCAGTGTGCCCGGCAGTTCGCCGTTCCACGCCTGGAACGGGTGTCGGCCGGCGCGGCCGTAGCGGAACTGGAAGCCGTAATCACCGCCCTCCACGACGTGCAGGAGGCGGCACGGCGGCGACGCGTCCGGGTCGTTGTCCACCACGAAGAGGCGCCCGTAGATGTCGCGGCACGAGCCGAACGGGTTCCAGAAACCTGTTGCGACGCGCCGGAGCTTCTTGCCGTCGGCGGAGCAGTGGTAGACGTTTCCGCCCTCGCCCCCGCCGGTGAGCGCGGTACCGTCGGCGCCGGTGAGCGTGTACGGCTCGCCGAGGTTCTCGCCGATGCCGAAGTTCAGGTCGCCCTTCGAGTCGAACGACAGCCCGCACAGCCCGTTGTGCGGGTAGTTCCCCTTGGTGTCGAGGAACGCGATCCGCGTCCGCTCGTCCGCGGCGCCCGTTCCCTTCGTGTCGCGCAGCCGGATGATCTCGTTGCGCGTGGCGACATACACCGAGCCGTCGGGATGAACGGCCATGTCCATCGTGTGCGTCGTGCCCTCGTAGAACGTCGTGATCTTGTCGGCTTTGCCGTCGCCGTCGGTGTCCACGAACGTGCGGATGCGGTCGAACTTCGGGCCGCCGTAATTGGCCGGGCGGAAGTGCGTGTGGCTCTCGACGACGAGCAACCGGCCCTTCGCGTCGAAGTCGAGCGCGATCGGGTGAACGATGTCGGGCGCGGCGGCGAAGGGTTCCACCACGAGCCGCTTGTCGGCCGACACCGGCGCGTCCGGCGGCTTCGGCTGCGCGGTCGCCGTCGCGGCGAGGACGCAGGCGGCGAGGAGGGCAAGGGATCGGCGCACGGACGACCTCCCAACGGAATACGAACGGTTCCATACGCTCACGGGAGCACAGGGGTTCTCCCCCGTGATCCGTGGGCGATCGGGGAAACCTGGTGATCGAATCGTGATCGAGTGGAAACCCTGTGCTCGCGTTCCGTAATCTATCCCGATCCCGCCTCGACTTCCGCACCGGAACCCTCCCATGACCCGACTTCTCTCCGCGACCGTGCCGGCCGTCGTGTTCCTCGCTCTCGCGGCGCCGGCTCCCGCCCAGAAGGACCCGCCGGTCCCGAACACGGTGACGTTCGAGAAAGGCATCGAGTACACCAACCCGGACAACCAGCACCTTCAGTTGAACATGGCTCGGCCGAAGACCGGCGACGGCCCGTTCCCGTGCGTGCTGTTCGTCCACGGCGGCGGGTTCCGCGCCGGCAGCCGCGAGGGCTACAACGCCCAAATCATCCGCTTGGCGCAACAGGGGTACGTGGCGGTAACGGTGAGCTACCGGCTGGCGCCGAAGTACCCGTTCCCGGCCGCCGTCCACGACACGAAGGCGGCCGTGCGGTGGCTCCGCGCCAACGCGAAGAAGTACAACATCGACCCCAACAACATCGGCGTCACCGGCGGCTCCGCGGGCGGCACCCTCGCCCAGATGCTCGGCGTGACCGGCGGCGTGAAGGAGTTCGAAGGCGACGGCGGCAACCCCGAGCAGTCCAGCCGGGTGAAGTGCGTCGTGAACGTCTACGGGGCGAACGACTTCACGAAGTCCTACGGCAAGAGCGTGGACGCGCACGAGGTGCTGCCGCTGTACCTCGGCGGGAACCTGGAGAAGGCGCGGCCCGCGCACATCCGCTCCAGCCCGCTGTACTGGGTCACGCCCGACGCCGTACCCACCCTCTGCATCCACGGCACCGAGGACAAGTACGTCCACGTCGAGCAGGCCGAGATGCTCGTCGACAAGCTGAAGGCCACCGGCGTCGAGGTCGAACTGATCAAGCTCGAAGGCGCGGGCCACGGCTTCAAGGGGAAGGACCTGGAGACGGCCGAGAAGGCGATGATCGCGTTCTTCGACAAGCACCTCAAGAAGAAGTAGATCGGAGTGGGGCAGGCCGCCTGGCCTGCCGTGACATT
>JAFKJJ010000084.1 GCA_017306025.1 Planctomycetota bacterium | reverse complement strand
CACCCACACCTTCGCCGGCAGGAGCGGCTCGAAGATCACCCAGATGTCATCCGGGAGGCGTCGCGCGAGATCCTTCAGTTCCATCGCAGGCTCCTGGCGGGGCACCGTCAGGATAGCCGATACAATCGGTTTTGTCCGGTAGTCCTAAAGAACCCGCGCGGAAGGGCGGTCCCGGTGTACGGATTAATCCGGACGTCATCCGCACTGCGCGGCTTGCTAAAGGCTGGTCCCAACTGGACTTGGCAAAGGCCGTCGGCTGGGGCGATGCCAACATGGTGTTTCGGATCGAGAAACGAGGCACCGCAAGCCCGGAATCGTTGAGAAAACTGGTTGACGCGCTTGACCTCTCGATCGGGGACGTTTTGACCACTCGCCCGCCCCCCGGCTTTTCGCGAGGCGTGTTTCAGCTTCCGTCTTCGCTGCCGAACTTCACCGGCCGCGGAGACGAACTCAAACGGATCACCGATCGACTTCGCGTCGGGAGCGGGTCGGTCGGGGTGTCGTCGGCGCTGCGCGGGATGGGCGGTGTCGGCAAAACGGTGACGGCTATTGAAGCGTGCTGGGAGGTAAAAGATGACTTCCCGGACGGCCAACTCGTAGTCGAACTCCGTGGCATTCGCGAACAGCCGCTGACGCCCGTTCAGGCGATGTCGCAAATCATCCGCGACTTCCACCCCGAAGCTGACAAGCTCCCAGACGATGAGAACGCGCTTCAGGCGCTCTACCGGAAGGTGCTGGAAGGCAAGAAGGCCCTCGTCCTGTTGGACGATGCGAAGGACGAGGCCCAAGTGCGAAGCCTTCTGTGCGTGCGGTCGGTGGCGTTCGTGATCACGAGCCGGAACGCTCTGGCCCTCGATGGCGTGGAATCGATCCGACTTGGCGTGCTGTCACCGAGCGAAGCGCGCACTCTTCTCCGCGACATCGTGGGACCATCGAAGGGAACGGACGAAGAGTTGCAAGCGGTGGCGGAGTTGTGCGGGCGGTTGCCACTGGCCCTGCGGGTGGCCGGCGACTTCCTCCGGTTGCACGATAACTGGTCGCTGCCGAAGTACACCGTCGCTCTTCAAGACGAATCCAAACGGTTGGAGAAACTGAAGGGCAAGTCTCCAGATCGTGACGTGGAGGCGGTGCTGGCGCTGAGTGCGTGCGAACTCGTCAACGACAACGCCGAACGGGCCGAGCGGTGGCAGGCGCTGTCCGTGTTTCCGGCGGACTTCAACGCACTGGCCGCGGCCGTGCTCTGGGATCTGAAGACCGGCGATAAGTTGGACACGGACACCGCCGAGGACGAACTGACCGCCCTGATCGACCGTAGCGTCGTACAATTCGATCCGGTCACCAGCCGGTATTCGCTCCACGATCTGATGCGGCCGATTGCCCGCGCGGTGTTCGATTTCGTCGACGAGCACCCGTTGCGGGCCGATTCCGCGCGCCGCATTGCGGTGGCCGAACGCCGCGCCGCCGAGCACTACCATCACGCGCTCGTGGCCGCCCAGCAGCGATTCGCGACCCATGACGCCCGAGCGGCGGACGGCCTCACTCTGTTTGACCGGGAGCGCGAGAACATCGTCTACGGTCAGCGTTGGGCCGCGGACCATGCGACGACAGATCGCGACGCCGCACGGCTCGCGCTGGGTTATGGGCTGGGCGCGTTCGATGTGCTCAACCTTCGCCTGACGACGGGTGAGCTGGAGAAGTGGGCGAACACCGCCCTTGGCGCCAGTCGTTTCCTCGGGAGCGCAGAGGCCGAGGCAATCGCCCTGAACGTGCTCGGTACCGCACGGCGGTATGCCGGAGACGCCCGCGCGGCGGTCGCCCACTACGAGCAATCGCTTACCGCCGCCCGGCGCGCGGGGGATGAACAGAGTGTTGAGAACGCCCTGGCGAATCTCGGTTGGGCCCACAACGCCCTCGGAGACGGGCGAGCCGCTCTCGGGTATCTCGCCCAGGGATTGGAACTCGCCCGAAAGCGCGGGGATCGAGTGGCGGAGGGCCAGTATCACGGAAACCTCGGCGGCGCGCATTCCGCCCTCGGAAACCACCTCGAGGCGCTGCGACACCACGCGCTGCAACTGGCCGTCGCCGTTGAGACAGGGAGTCCGGTGGCGGAGGCGAACGCGGTCTGCGCCCTCGGCGAGGTGAGCAACCGGATGGGCCGGTATCCGACCGCTGCCCGGTTTCACGAGTGGCACCTTGCATTAGCAACGGGACTCAAGGATCGTCGGGGCGAGGGCGTCGCCCTCGGTAACCTCGCCAACAGCCTCGTCGGTCAACACCAGCTTCCCGAGGCCCTCGAGCGCTGTCAACGTGCCATCGCACTTCAACTCGAAATTGACGACTGTTGGGGCGCGGCCTTCACCTACTTCACATTCGCCCGCATCTGTCGCGATCTCGGACGAACAGACGAGGCCATCAAAGCCGCCGAGCGTTCGTTCGAGTTCTTCAGGCAGATGGGCCATTCACACGCCGAGACAGTTCGCCGCAAGCTCGCCGAGTGGCGCGGGGAAGCGGCAGCATCCTGAGCAGCCACTTCCCCCGTTGCCCCGCGGCACGGGCGCGGTATCGTGCCGGAGATACCTTCCGCGCTCCCGGAGGCTTCTCCATGTCGATCCCCACGCGGCCGCTCGGCAAGACCGGCGTGAACGTCCCGATCATCTGCCTCGGCGGGTGGCACATCGGACAGCCCGCCATCGGCGACGCCGAGGCCGAACGCATCATGCACGCCGCCGTCGATCACGGCGTCACCTTTTTCGACAACGCCTGGGACTACCACGAGGGCCGTTCCGAGGAGATCATGGGTAAGGCCCTCGCCACCGGCGGCCGGCGGCAAAAGGTCTTCCTCATGACCAAGAACTGCGGGCGCGACGCCGCCACCAGCCGGCAACACCTCGACGACAGCCTCCGGCGCCTGCAAACCGACGTGATCGACCTGTGGCAGTTCCACGAGATCAACTACGACAACGACCCGGAATGGATCGTCGAGCGCGGCGCGCTGGCGGTCGCGCTCGAAGCCCAGAAGGCCGGGAAGGTGCGGTTCATCGGCTTCACCGGGCACAAGGCGCCGCACATTTTCCTCAAGATGCTCGGCAAACACGACAACTGGGACACGTGCCAGCTCCCGGTCAACGTGTGCGACTACTTCTACCGCAGCAGCATCCACGACGTGATCCCGGAACTGAAGAAGAAGAACGTCGCGGCGATCGGGATGAAGTCGCTCGGCGGCGGGAACATGGACAGCGGCGGGCGGATCGTCGCCGGTGGCGTCGCCACGGTCGAGGAGTGCGTCCGCTTCGCGCTGTCGCAGGACGTCGCGTCGCTGGTGGTCGGCATCGATTCGATGAAGGTGCTGATGCAGGACGTGGCCATCGCCCGCGACTTCAAGCCGATGCCCAGGGATGAGTCCGACGCGCTCCTGGCGCGGGTCAGGCCGTTCGCCGGCGACGGGCGGTTCGAGTGGTCGAAGTCCACGCAGGCGTTCGACGGCCCGTACCACCGCCGACAACACGGCTTCGCGGAGTGAACTAACGCCATGTCCGATTTTGCTATCCGGCTCGCGGCCGAGAACGACCTCGAAGCGATCCGAGACATCTACAACTACTACGTGCGGACCTCCACCTGCACGTACCAGATCGAGCTCGATACGGCCGAGGAGCGGCGCGCGTGGTTCCGGGAACGCTCCGCCAAGCACCCCGCCACGGTCGCGGAGGCAGATGGGGTCGTCATCGGGTGGGCGGCGCTGTCGCCGTGGAAGTCGCGGTGCGGCTACGCGTGGGCCGCGGAGGCGTCGGTGTATATCCACCACGCCCACCACCGCCGCGGGCTCGGTAAGGCGTTGTTGCTCGACCTCATCGAGCGCGCAAAAGCGGCCGGGCTGCACACGATCATCGGCGGGGCGAGTAGCGACCAGTCCGCGAGCCTCGCGCTTCAGGTCGCGCTCGGATTCATCCCGATCGGCACGTTCCGCGAGGTGGGCCGCAAGTTCGACCGCTGGCTCGACGTCACGTACACGCAACTGCTGCTGAAGCCCGAAAACTGAGAGGTGCCCGTGCCCGACGACCGCACCATCCCCCCGCTGGCCGAGGCCGATCGTAAGCGGCTCGACGACCTGTACCACTCCCTCCAGGTCGAGAACGGCCGCATCCTCGGTTACCCGTGCAACGGGGCGTTCGACTACTCGCCGCTGTACCGGTTCCTCGCGTTCCCGGCCAACAACGTCGGCGACCCGTACCTGCCCAGCAACTACCACCTCAACACGCACGAACTCGAACGCGAACTGATCGCGACCTTCGCGACCCTCACGCACGCGCCCGAGGCACACTGGGGCTACGTCACGAGCGGCGGGACCGAGGGGAACATGTACGGCATCTTCCTCGCCCGCGAACTGTACCCCGAGGGCATCGTCTACCACTCCGAGGACACGCACTACTCGGTGAACAAGATCCTCCGCGCGCTGCACGTGCGGAACATCATGATCCGCAGCCGCCCGGACGGGACCATCGACCTCGAAGACCTCGAAGAGACGATCCGCATCCACCGCGACGTGCCGCCCTTGATCTTCGCCAACGTCGGGACCACGATGAAGGGGGCGGTGGACGACCTCGCCGGCATCCACCGCATCCTGAAGCGCCGCGCGATCCAGAGTTACTACATCCACGCCGACGCGGCCCTCAGCGGGATGATCCTGCCGTTCGTGGACGGCGCGCCGCCGTGGGACTTTCAGGCGCCGGTGGACAGCATCTCCATCAGCGGCCACAAGATGATCGGCTGCCCGTTCCCGTGCGGCGTGGCGCTGGCGCGGAAGGCGAACGTGGAGCGCATCGCGCGGCGGGTCGAGTACATCGGCTCGCTCGACACGACGATCGCCGGCTCGCGGAACGCGTTCGCCCCGCTGTTCCTGTGGTACGCGCTGAAAACGGTCGGGCTCGACGGGTACCGGCGCCGCGTGCGCGAGTGCTTCGGGGTGGCCGATTACGCCGTCGGCCGCCTGACCGCGGCCGGGTGCCACGCGTGGCGGCACCCGTACTCGAACACGGTGGTGTTCGACCGCCCGGCGGAGGCCGTGGTGCGCAAGTGGCAACTCGCGGTGAACGACGGCATCGCCCACCTGATCGCCATGCCGCACGTGACCCGCGCACACGTGGACCAACTGGTCGTGGATCTGCGGGAGCGGCCGTGAAGCGGCCACTGTCGCGACAGGGTCGCCGCGACAGGCCGCGAGGGCAAATGAGGGGAAGTCGTGAAGCAGCTCACCATCGTGGCCCCGGACCGGCCGGGGTTGCTCGCCGAGGTGACCGACGCGCTGGCCGCGGCCGCGGTGAACATCGAGACGTTCGACGCGGAGGCGGTGGCCGGCACGGGGGTGATCCGGCTCAGCGTGGACCGCTACGACGTGGCGATTCAGGCGCTGCACTTGGCCGGGCTCGTGCCGGTATCGGAGGACGCGCTCCTGGTGCGGTTGGAGGACAAGCCGGGGGCGCTGGCGGCGGTGGCGAAGCGGTTCCGAGATGCCGGGTTGAACGTGCGGAGCCTGCGGATCGTTCACACGAGCGGCGGCCAGACGGTGGCGGCGGTCGCGGTCGAGCGAACCGCAGAGGCGGTGGCGCTGGTGAGCGACATCCTCATCGCGTGAGGTCCCGCGCTGGGCGTCGGCTCCGTACAACGCTCCCCATGCACACCGTAATTTTTGCACTGCTGGCGATGGGCGCCGGCGCGTGCATCGCGCTCCAGGCGTCGGCCAACGGCAACTTCCGCAAGAACCTCGGCGACAACCCGCTCTGCGCCGCGTACCTCTCCATCCTCGGCACCATCATCACCGCGACCCTCGCGGTGCTGGTCCTCCGGCCGACGCCCCCGAGCGCCGCGGCGCTCCGCGAAACGCCGTGGTGGAACTGGATCGGCGGCCCGCTCGGCGCGCTCATCGTGCTGGCGGGCGCGGCGCTCACCGCGCGGCTCGGCGCGGCGCTCTTTATCGCGCTGGTGGTCGGCGGGCAGCTCCTCTGTTCGCTCGCGCTCGATCACTTCGCGCTGATGGGCCTGAACGAGCAGCCGGTCACCGCGGGCCGCGTGCTCGGCGCGCTGCTCGTGGTGGCCGGCGTGCTGTGCATCAAGCACCTGTGAGGGCGGTCACGGCTTCTTCGGCCCGACGTACTTCGTCAGGTCGATCTCGCCCGCGCTGGGCAGCATTTCCGCTTTGGTGACTTTGACGGAGGGCTCGTAGTACGTGACCAGACGCGTCCGGTACGTGACGGTCGTCCGTTCGATGTAACCGACCACCGCCTTCCGGTACCCCGCCGAAACGCACGCACCGACCACTATCCGGAAGTCGTCGGCCGGGTGGTCCGGGGCCACAGAGAGTCGCAGGCCCTGCGGCCCCTTCGGGTCGTTGCGCGCGCGTGTCAGATACGTCGTGAGGGCGTCGAGGTTGGAACAGGTCACCTCGGCGACGTGGCCGTTCACCACCTCGCGCACGGTGTACGCCGGCGCGTGTCCCGGTGCGGCGATCGTGACCGCAACGTCCTTGCCCAGCTCCGCCGCGGCGGTCGCGGCCGCCTTCTCCCGCTTCGCGTCTTCGAGCTTCTGCTTCTCGGCCTTCAGGTCTTCGAGCGTCGCGTCGAGCAGTTCCTTCTGCTTCTCCAGATCGGCCAGCCGCTTTTCGAGTCGCTTCAGCGGGTCCGGGGCTTCGACCTTCGCGGGCGGGGCGCTCTTACCCGCCGGTTCGTCGGCCCGCGCGACGTTCTCCGAGCGGGTCAGGGTGCCGAGTGCGAACACTCCGGCGCCGAGGACGAGCGCCGACAGTACGGCCGCGGTCGTCGCCTTCTTCATCCAGAACATGCGCAGAACTCCGTCGGTCAGTCCCGCCACAACCGGAGACACCCCGGCCGCGGTCAGGACCGAAGTCGAATAGACGCCCGCCGCACGAGCGGTCGCGGACGCGAGGCCGGCCGGTACCGCGACCGCGCCGGCCCCTAGCACCACGGAAACGCGGTCGCCGAGCCGCGTTCGGAGCCGCCTCAGCGCGCGACTGAGCCGGGCCGAGAGCGTCCCTTCCGGACAACCGAGCCGCTCGGCCGCCTCGCGCCGCGTCAGTCCCTGGAGGTGGCACAGCACGACCGGCGCGCGGTCGCGTTCGGGCAGCGCCAATAGCGCGGCGTCGATGTCGAGGCGGTCATCGACGGGAGCGACTGCAGGCGCAGGGACGTCGTGCTCCATCGGGCCGGTGACGGCACCGCGGCGACGGTTCGAGCGGATCACGTTGCCGGCGGTCATTACCGCGACCTTGTACAGCCACGGCCCGAGCGGCACGTCGGCGCCGAGCCGGGCCGCGCGGCGGACGAGCACGAGAAACGTGGCCTGGAACGCGTCCTCGGCGTCCTGAGGGTCGGTGAGTCGACGGCGGCACGCGCCCCAGACCACCGGCCCGTATCGGCGGACGAGTTCGGCGAACGCGGCCTCGTCGCGGGCGGCGAGGAAGCGGTCGAGCAGTTCTCGGTCGGCGGACGGGACCGCGATCCGTTCGCGGGAGATCATCAGAACCCGGTTCATGCCCCCATACTGTCCGGAAACCGCCTCGCGCGTGCAGGAAAATCCGCCGCGGCGCGCTACAACACCTTCATGAACCCCATCGATTCCCTCTTCCAGCGACTCCGCGCCGCCCGGCGCGCGGCCTTTATGCCGTTCGTCACCGCCGGCGACCCCGACCTCGCGTTCACCCGCGAACTGCTCCCCACGGCAGCCGAAGCCGGCGCCGACCTGTTCGAGGTCGGCTTCCCGTTCTCCGACCCGATCGCCGACGGCCCGGTGATCCAGGCGTCGTACACCCGCGCGCTCGACAAGGGGCTGAAGCTCGCGGACGTGTTCGCGGCGCTGCGCGACGTGAGTTCGCGGCCGAAGTGGGACACGCCGCTGGTCGCGATGGCGTCGTACTCGCTCATGCATCGCAAGGGGCCGGTCGCGTTCATCGAGGCCGCCAGGGAAGCGGGCGTGAGCGGGGCCGTCGTACCCGATATGCCGGTCGAAGAGGCGTACGAGTTGTCGAAACTCGCGCGGGACCGCGACTTCAAGCTGGTGCTGCTCGTCACGCCGACGACCTCGCCGCAGCGCGCCGAGAAGGTGGTAAAGGCGTGTGGCGGGTTCGTGTACGTGGTGAGCGTGGTGGGCATCACCGGCGCCCGCGAGGCGCTCCCGACCGCCCTCCGCGATCAGCTCGCGCGCCTGCGGACGATGACCGACCTACCGTTGTGCGTCGGGTTCGGGGTGAGCAGGCCCGAGCACGTCCGGGAACTCAAGGACATTGCGGACGGAGTGATTGTGGGTAGCGCGGTGGTGAAGAAGCTCGAAGCGGCCGCTACCGACCGCGCCAAGGTACTGGCAGACGTGGCACAGTTGGTGAAGGAACTGCGCACCGCGCTCGGATAAGAAGGGACTAACCACAGAGACACAGAGACGCAGAGAAGACCGGAGAAGACGTGTTTTGAAGACCTCTTCTGCCTTCTCTGTGTCTCTGTGGTTAGTTCACTCTTCACACGCCCGAAATGACCACCGAGTACCCACGGTTCTCGATTACCGAGCAGTCGCCGAACGTGTCAAAAATCAGCGGCATCACCGCGGTCGGCATCTTCGTGACCAGGTAGTACCGCCCGCCCGGCTTCAACAGGTCGCGGGCGCCCTCGATGAACAGCCGGGTGATTTCCGACTTCGCGTAATACGGCGGGTTCGCCAGGATCACGTCGAACGCGTTCTCTTCCAGTCCCTGAAGGCGCGTCGCGGTCACGAACCGCGTTCGGGGGAGGTTGTTGGCCTTCGCGTTCAGTTCCGCGAGCGCCATCGCCCGCAGGCTACTGTCGATGAACGTCACCTTCCCGGTCGGGCCGGTCATCTGACCCGCGAGGCACCCGACCGCACCGTTCCCACAGCCCAGGTCGAGGACGTGGTCGCCCTCGCGGACCTCCGCCACTTCGAGCATCGCCCGCGAGCCGTTGTCGAACCGCCCGTAGCTGAACGTGCCCGGCCGCGACACGAACTCCATCGACGCGCCCTCGCCGATGCTCGCGTGGTACTTGACCTCGTGCCGCCGGCGCTTGTCGCTGTCGTCGGTCTTCGTGCTGAAGAACGCCATGCCGTGTTCGCGGGCGGGCGTCTCGCCGCACTTGCCGAAGATCTTCTTTTGCAGTTTCGCGAAGTGGCTGTCCTTCTCGTACTCGGAGAGCGTGAGGAACAGCCCGCCCGGCGCGAGAACGTGATACCCCTGCTCGACGACGTCGAGCTTCACCTCGCGGTCCGACTGCGCGCTCGCGGGGAAGATGACGGTGTTGAACTTCTGCGGGAGGTCCCAGATGTCGGGCACCGCAACGACCTCCGCCGTCGCTCCGACTTCCGTGAGGCACTCGCGGACACGGTCGGTCTGGTGCAGGTCGAACTGCGCGCACGTGACGTCGGTCTCGGGCAGCGCGAGGGCCTTGACGAGATTGGCAACCGGCCACGGCGGGCCGAGGGCGACGAGCACCGGCGGCTTGACCCGGTGCGAAACGGTGGCGAACAGGTCCGTGACGTGTTTCATGCGTCCATTGTAGACGCGGGGACGCCCTCGGTGATGAGCCGCGGCCGGTGGTCCTACGGCTTCCTCTTCCGCGCCTTCTCCAACAGCGCCTCGTGGCGATCCTTCACCGTGCGGTCGAAGTTGTCGCGGAGCTTCGTCAGGTCGTCCTTCGCGGACATCAGTTCCGTGCGCAGCACCTCCACGCGGTGCTCCAGCGACTGCACGTCGAGTTCCACCAGTTCCTTCGCCAGCGCGAGCAGTTGCTCCTCCACCGCCTTGCGGTCCTCCTCCTTCGGCGTCGCCAGCTTCGCCACCAGCACGAACGCCTTGTTCTCGGCCTTCCAGATCTTCAGTTCCAACTCGTGGCGCTTCGGGTCGTCCTGCAGGTCGGCGAGCAGTTCCGTCACCTGAAAGGTTTCGCGCACCTGAAGCTCGTACGCGGCGCGGTTGGCCCTCTTCAGGTCTTCGAGCAGCGGGAGCAGTTCCGGGCAGTGCTTGCGAACGAAGTGCAGCGCCGCGGCCTCGCGCTCCTCGGTGAACCGCGGGAGCGGCTCGCCCGCGGGCGCCGCGCACGGGGACAAGAGCGCGGCCGCGAGCGCGACGGCGCAAACGAAGACCGTCCTCGACATGACAGCCCCCTCTCGGACGAGACGGGAATACCGACGGAACCGGACGTGGACGCGAGTCTACGGGTGGTCGGCGACACCGGCCCTTGCGGTCGCCGAGACGTGGTTCGGGTTGGCCAGGTCGCGGACCCGCTGGCGCAGGCGGAGCTCGTTGTCGCGTGCCTTTTCAACGTGATCCGGGCTGCTCAGGTCGGCCCAGATCTCCGCAACGCTCCGGTGCTCGTCCCCGCCGCACCCCGCCGGCTGGTTCTCGACGGCCACGGTCGTCGCGTCGCGCGGCGGCGCGGCCGCCGGTGCGACCGGTTCCGCGTCCGCCGCGGGCGAACTCGCTTCGGCAGGGGCCGGTACCGGCGCCGCGGTCGCGGCCTCGGGGGCGTCGGCGCGATCGGCCAGCGACACCGCGAACAGCGCGCACGCGGCCACAACCGCCGCCCCCAGCCCGATCCACCCGAACGGGTGCCCGCGGTAGCCCAGGAGCCCCAACCGCACACGGGTCGCGGTCCGGAACGACGGGTGCGGGGCCGGCGCCGGCTGGCCGATCGCCGCGGCCGAGAGCCGGACGGCCTCCGCGAGCGCGTCGCGGGCGTCCTGGTCGTCGGCCAGGCGCGATTCGAACGCGGTGACCTCGTCGGGGGCCAGGTCGCCGGCCGCGTACCGGAGCGCGGTGGACTGAAGGGTGGGATCGGGCTCAGGCACGGCGGGCCTCCCACAGTTGGCGGAGCCTCTTCAGCCCGTCGTGCATCCGGGCGAGTGCGGTGTTCAGCGGACAGCCGAGGGCGGCGGCCACTTCGCGAAAGGTGAGCCCGTCGAAGACGCGGGCGGAAATGACCGCCCGCTGCGGGTCGGGCAGGAGCGCGAGCAGCTCGCGAACGTGCCGGGCGTCGTCGGCCACCCCGAGACGTGCGTCGGCCGGTTCGTCGCCGACCAGTTCCAGGAGCGCGAGGTCGTTGGCCTGTGCGGGGAGGCGCTTGGCCTTCCGCTTCAGGAGCATGGCCTGGCGGTAGGCGATCGTGAACAGCCACCCGCGGAACGTGTCGGGCGCGACCGCGTCGGCCTTGCGGATCGCCTGCACGAACGTCTCCTGAAGGGCGTCCTCGGCCGCGTGGTGGTCGCGCAGCACGCCGAAGAGGAACCGGAACACCGGCTCCTCGTAGCGGCCGAACAGCGGTTCCAGGGCCGCGGCATCGCCGGCCCGGAACCGGGCGAGCAACTCGGCGTCGGCGGCCCCGGTGGGGGTCGTCGGGGTCGTCATTCGTCGTCGTCCTCCGCGGCGCCCTTCTTCACGAGCTTCTTGGCCGGCTTCTTCCCGGCACCGCCCTTTTTCTTCGCCTTCTTGTCGTCGTCATCGTCGTCATCGTCGTCGTCATCGTCGCCCTCGTCCTCTTCTTCGTCATCGTCATCGTCATCGTCCTCATCTTCGTCCTCTTCGTCGATGAGGTCGCCTTCCGCGAACCCGGCCTTCACCTTCGGGTTCTGGAGCATGACGATCGCGTAGATGCCGACCAGGAGCGGAGCGACGCCCATGACCGCTCCGACCATCGACCACGCGTAGGAACCCAGTTCCTGCATCTGGCTCGCGCCGAAGCAGACCATCGCGCCCCAGAACAGCGTGACGACGCCCAGCAGCATCGAGACGATGGCCTCTTCGAGTTCCTCCTCGCCGGGCGGGGCGTCGTTGAACACCAGCGGCCACATGCCGACGACGAACATGAGCAGTCCGCCGGCACAGGTGATGAGTCCGGCGAGCGTGAGCAGGTTGCTGGGCATGACCAGGAGCGACATGGCCGGCCCGCGGGCGCTCTTCTTGAACTTGTCCTGGACCTCGGTGAACTTCGGCTTGGCGGCCTCCACCCGCGCCTTCTCCTCCTCGGTCTCGGCGATCACCCCGTAGCCCTTTTTGACCGACTCCGCGTCCTCGTCGTCGTCGTCCTCGTACGGCTTCTTGGTCGCGGCGGGGGCGGGCGCGGGGTCGCTCTTGGGCTTGGGCGGCTCCTCGACCAGTTTGAGCGTGCCGAGGTTGGGCGAGTCCTTCTCGACCGGTTCGGGGACGAACGGCTTGTTGCACTTCGGGCACTTGACCGACTTTCCGGCGGCCACGCGGGTGGGCGTCTTGAGCGTCACCCCGCAGTCGGGGTTCGGACACGTGTAAGACAAGGACATTCGCAACTCCCGCGGCGCATCAGCGACAATTCGGCGATCGAGTCGAAGACATGGCGGCGCAGAGTTATCCTACCCGACGCGACGGGGAGAAGCCAGAGAGCAGAAGGGCGGAGCCACAGACGGGCAGAGCCACAGAGGACAGAAGGACAGAGCCACAGAGGACAAATCAGAGAAAGACGGAAAGGGTGCCTTCTTTCTGATCTCTGCCCTTCTGCCCCTCTGTCCCTTTGTAGCTCTGCTATGCGGCCCGGCGAACCGGTGGGTCGGCCGGGCGGTCCAGGTTGCGCCGCTCGCGGACCGTGTACGGGCGCTTCCCCTGGCTCTCGTAGTAGACGCGGGTGAGCACCTCGCCCATGAGCCCCAGCGAGACGAACTGAACGCCGATGAGCCCCGCGACCGCGCCGAGCAGGAACAGCGGGTTCTGCGTCATGCCGGGGCCGGTCGTGTACTTCATCACCGCCGACGCGGCCACGCCCACGAACCCGGCGAACATGCACACCAGGCCCACCCCGCCGAACAGGTGCATCGGCCGCGTCTGGAAGCTGCCCTGGAACTTCACCGTCATCAGGTCGAGCATCACACGGACGCTTCGCGTCAGGTTGTACTTCGACTTGCCCGCGGTCCGCGGGTGGTGGCGGACCGGCAGTTGCGCGACGCGCGCCCCCTGCTGCAGAATGAGGGCGGTGATGAACCGGTGCATCTCGCCGTAGAGCACCATCCCGTCGAAGACTTCCCGGCGCACGGCCCGCAGCGTGCAACCGAAGTCCTTGAACGGCACCCCCAGCACCTTGCGGATGAGCCAGTTCGCCACGAGGCTCGGCAGCTTGCGCAGGATCAACTTGTCCTGCCGCTTCTGCCGCTGCCCGAGTATCGCGTCGTAGCCCTCGTCGAGCTTGGCGAGCATGAGCGGGATGTCGGCCGGGTCGTTCTGGAGGTCGCCGTCCATCGTGACGATCACGTCGCCGCGGGCCGCGTCGAGCCCGGCCTGCGTCGCGGCGCTCTGACCGAAGTTTCGACGCAGCCCGACCACCTTCACCCGCTCGTCGGCCGCCGCGAGCGCTTCGAGTTCGGCGAAGGTGCCGTCGGTGCTGCCGTCGTCCACGAGGACGAGTTCCCACGGGCCGCAGCGGGAGCCGTCGAGGGCGTCGCGGACCCGCTCGAACAGCGGGCGCACGTTCGGGCGCTCGTCCTTCACCGGCACGACGACGGATAAGAGCACGGAAGACCCCTCCCCAACCCCTCCCCCGAGGGGAGAGGGGCGAAGACCCGACGGAGTGTGTTTCTCCCCTTCCTTTTCAGGGAAGGGGCCGGGGGTTAGGTTCCTTGCCCCCTACGTGACGTACACCGGCGCTTCCAGCGGTGCGGAGCCGTACTGCGTGAAGTCGGTGTTGAGCAGTTCGATCGGCTGGGCGTCGAGCAGGTTCGCGTGGAGCACGTAGGCGCCGCGGGCCGCCAGCGGCGGGAACCCGCACGCGAGGTCGATGTGCTCGCCGGGGCGAACCGTGCGCGCCAAATGTCCGCTGAAGTCCCGGTAGACGGGCACCCCGTTCGGGCCGGTGAGCGCGTACCGCAGTCGGAAGCCGCCGGCCCCGCCGGTCATGAAGTTCCACGGCTCCACGGACGTGTTTTCCGCACGCACGGTGACGGTGAACCCGCGCAGCGCGGGAAACGCCAGCGGCCCCGGTCCCGGTACCGACAGGTTCGCGCGGTACGGCCCGGGGCAGTAATCGGTCGCGACCCACTTCCGGAACCGTTCCGGCGCGTGCGATTCGCCACGGGCCTTCAACCACTCCGCGTAGTAATCGAAAAACGCGTCCAGAACGGCGGTCCGACCGACCGCGAGGTGGCCGTACCGCGGCCACAGTTGGCGCCGGGCGGTCGGGAGGTCGTCGCCGGTCAGGAGCAGCCGCGCCACGGTGGAGGCCAATCCGGTGCGGTCCGCGCCGCGCTGGCAGTGGAACACGATCGGGTAGGCGGTACGGTCGAGTACTTCGACCAGCCGCTGCACCTCGGCCGGGGCCGGGAAGCGCTTGGCCGAGAACGTGATGTCTTCCTGGTTGATGTTGGCGGCGTGCGAGGTGCGGCACTCGCCGAGGTACCACGGCATGTCGCTGCACACGCCGCGCAGGTTCACGACGGTGCGGATGCCCTTCTCCGCGATGAACGCCCGGAGCCGCTCCGGCGAAAGCTGCGCGGTGCGGTACACGCGCCCGGGAACGACGGTGTGGACGTTGGTGAACGCCGTGACGCGGAGAACCGCGGCGCCGAAGCCGATCGCGACGGCCCCGCCTGCGAGTTTGAAGAGCGTGCGTCGGG
>JAFKJJ010000083.1 GCA_017306025.1 Planctomycetota bacterium | reverse complement strand
CTCCCACGCGAACGCGAGGCCGACGATGCCGCCGCCCACGACCGCGACCTCGACCCGCTGTGCGTCGGTCCCCACGTTCAACCTCCGTCGGTGCCGTCGGCCGCGCCGGCGCCGACCGAACTCTCGCGGACGATCAGCCGGCCCGGCACCACCACCTTCAGCGGCGGCCGGCCCGGGTCCTTCAGGCGCTCGCGCATCAGCCGCACCGCCTGCTCGGCGATCCCCTCGGACGGGTACACGTAGGTGGTGATGCCGATGGTGAACAGGTTCCCGATGGGCAGGTCGTCGGACCCGACCACGGCCACGTCGTCGGGCACCTTAATGCCGCGGGCCAGGAGCTCGATGATGAGCCCCATCGCCGTGTAGTCCTGATAACATACGACGCCGTCCAGGCGCTGCTTGCGGACCTGGTCGGCCAGCCGGGCGTACGCGTCGCGGGTGGGCCGCTCGTCGCTCAGGTACAGGACCGTCTGCTTGAACTCGACGGGCCGCTTGTGGCCGAGCGCCGCGGCGTGCAGCGCGTACAGGTACCCGGCGACGCGGTCGTTGTGGCTGCTGGTCGGGGACGCGACGACCAGGGCCACGCGGGCGCGGCCGCGGTCGAGCAGGTGCCGGGTGCACCGCGCGGCGCCGTCGAGGTCGTCCACCGCGACCAGGTCGTGTGTGAGGTCGCGGTTGTACCCGCGCAGGTTCCGCTCCAGCAGGACGACGGGCAGCTCCTCCGCCGCACACGCGGCGAGGAACCGCTCGTCGGCCCGCATCTCCTCGTCGCTGTACCGCGACGGCAGGAAGAACGCCCCGCGGCACCCGGACTCCTTCGCCTTGCGGACGTGGCCCCGCAGGTCCGCCTCGGACGCGCCCGCGGTCACCGGGACCGCGTCCGGTTCCAGGTGCATCGGCTCGCGCCGGGCCAGCGCCTCGAACCCGAACCGCGACAGGTTCAGCGTGGCCTTCTGCCAGGGGCCGGGGGTGAGCCGCAGGATCAGCGCCCACCGGTCGGCCGTCGGCGCGGGCACGCGGTAGCAGCCGGAGCGCTGGACGGTCTGGATCAATCCCTTGTCGCGGAGGATCTGGATCGCGCGCGAGGCGGTGACGACGCTGATCTTGTGCTGCTCAGCGATCCCGCGGACGCTGGGCATCTTTCCGCCGTCCCACATGCCGTCGCGGATCTGAGTTTCCAGCGTTTCCGCGACTTCTACGTATTTGGGCGAACCGTTCGACAGGGCCATTGGGCGTACTCCGCGGGCAGCGTGTAGCACAGTATGACACGTTCGCCGCTCGGACGCGAGTTCAACTTTCTCGGGGCCGTCCGATTTGCCGCGGCCCGCGTCACCGCCGGCCGAACAGCGACCACTTCCGCGCGCCGCCCTGCGACTCGCGGAACAGGACGCCCTCGCGGTGGAACTGCGCCACCGCCGCCCACAGCGCCAGCGCCACGCACAGCGCCAGCGTCCCGAACACCGCCGGGGCGTGCTGCCACGGGAACGGGTCCGGGCGCACCGACATCAGCCGCTGCTGGAACAGCAGCGCGTTGGCCATCGGCACCCACCGCGTGAAGTCGTTCAGCTCGATCCCCGGCGTCATGCTCCAGTAGGCCAGCGGCAGCACCACGAAGAACAGCGGCACCATGTAGTAGTTGCCCTCCTTCGTGCTGCGGGCGAAGATGCCCAGCGACAGGGCCAGCGCCGCGAACAACATCGCCAGCGGGACCGCGGCCAGCACGCACGCGGCCAGGCCCGGCAGCGAGATCAGCCCGTGCCCGAACAGGTTCGGGGCCAGCACCGGCGCGACCGCCACGGCGAACACCATCAGGAGGACGTTCCACAGGGCGGTGCCGAACGCGAAGCACGTCGTCGCGACGAACTTGCCGGCGACGATCTCGGTCCGCTCCGCGGGGCTGATGAGGAGCGTCTCCATCGTCCCGCGCTCCTTCTCGCCCGCGGTCATGTCGATCGCGGGGTAGATCGCGCCGGTCAGCATCCACATCACCAGGAGGAACGGGATCACCTTCACGAGCATGTCGCGCAGCTCGTCGGCGATCTTCTTCTCGCTCGTCTTCTCGGACTGCGGGTCGCGGACGTCGACGGGGTGGTCGAAGTCCGGCGGCTTCCCCGCGCGGAAGAACCGGACCGCCTTCACGTCGGCCGCCCAGCGGTTGAGCACGCCCGTCGCGCGCTGCACCGCGAGCTTCGAGTTCTCGACGCCGTCGCTGCCGAGGACGCGGACCACCGGCCGCTCGCCGCGCTCCAGCTTTTCGGCCGTGCCGGGCTCGACCACGACGACCGCGTCCACCTGTCGCGCCGCGAGCAGCGCCTGGAGCTGCTCGTCGCCCTGCGCGTCGAGCGGCCGGGCACCGAGCGGGGCGGAATCGGGGGCGTCGGCGGCGTACCGCGGCAGGAACTGCCCGTCCGCCCCGAGCAGCGGCGGGTACGCGCCCATCTGCTGAGCGGTCGCGGCGGCCCCGCCGAGCAGCGGCGTGAGGTCCGCGGTCGGCTTCGGCAGGTACTCCGCGCCGGCCACGCCGATGACCAGCTTTTTCTCTTTCAGTGCCGTCACGAACAGGATTCCGACGCCCACGAACAGCGGGTACATGAGGACCGGCAGCCCGAGGATGAGGAACAGCGTGCGGCGGTCGCGCAACTGGTCGCGGACCTCGCGGGCGGCGATCAACCGGACGACGGACCAGCGCATTGGGGCCATCCGAGGTGAGTAAGGGTCGTGGGTGTTATAGAAGCGCGGGGCGCGGAGTGCGGACCGCGAAGTTAAAGACGGAACGAAGAACGGACGCGGTCCTGCTCGTTTAACTCCGCGGTCCGCTCTCCGCGCCCCGCGCTCCGCAGGTTGGGGTTGATTCGCGCGCGCCTCATCTGCCAGAATCCCGGTCGCCCTGCACCACCGGGGACACGGATGTCTTCGATCAGCTTCGCACCCACGGACGCGCCCGCCCCGGCCACGACCGCCTCCCGCGGCGCGGCGTGGCAGCTCACGGCCCTCGTCGCCGTTCTCGGCTGGGCGTACCTGCCGATGCTCCGCGTGTTCGCGGACAAGTGGCTCAACGACCCACAGTATTCGCACGGCCTGCTCGTGCCGTTCTTCTCGGCGTACCTGCTCTGGCGGTACTCGCGCACCGGCTCCCGAACCCCCGCGGACGTCCCGACCGGCGGCTTCGGGTGGGCGGCGCTGGCTCGCGGCTTCCGGGCGGTCGTTCGGGACGTCGGCCGCGCCGACGACCGGCCCATGCCGGTTCTCGGGTGCGGACTGCTGGTCGCGGCGCTCGGGCTCCGCGCGGCGTCCGGGGCGCTACTGTTCTACCAGTTCGACGCCGCGTCGTTCCTCCTGTCGCTGGTCGCGGTGAGTCTCGTGCTGGGCGGGGTGCCGCTGCTCAAGCGCACCGCCCCGGCGATCGCGTTTCTGATCTTCATGGTGCCGCTGCCCTACGAGCTCGAGCGCAACGTCGGCGCGCCCCTGAAGACCGCGGCCACCGTCAGCAGCACGTTCCTGCTGCAAACGCTCGGGCTGCCCGCGATCCGCGACGGCAACCTGATCCTCATCGACGAGGTCCGTCTGGGCGTCGTGGACGCGTGCAGCGGCCTGAAAATGATGGTGACGTTCGCCGCGTTCTCGGTCGGCGCGGTGCTGCTGATGCGGCGCAGCCGGTTCGAGAAGCTGATGGTGCTGCTCGGGATCGTGCCGATCGCGGTGCTGACGAACGTGCTGCGGATCACCGCGACCGGGATCAGCTTCAGCGGGATCTCGGACCGGGCGACACAGGACTTCCTCCACGACATGCACGGCTGGCTGATGATGCCCGTCGGGCTGGCGCTCCTGGCGCTGGAAGTGTGGGTGCTCAAGCGGTTGGTCGTCGAAGACGAACCGGCCTGATGTGGCCCGGTCACCCCGTGACCGGTCTTCGGAACCCGGTCACGGGGTGACCGGATCACGTTGGAAGCGGACTCCTCCACCTGAACGGATTCGGGTAACGCCATGACCGGACCCTCGTTCGCCGCGCCCGCGACCTCGCCGGCCCCGGCCGCCCCCGCGGCGCACCCGGCGCCCAAGCCGGCCGCCCGCCCCAGGCCCGGCGACAAGCCGGACGACGCGGCCGGGACGCGCGTCCTCACGTACCTGCGGCTGCACTGGCTGATGATCGTGTTCTGCGGGTCGCTGATCGGCACCGCGGGGGCGTTCGCCGCGTGGGAACTGCTCGCCAGCAAGTACGAGTCGTACGCGCTGTTCCAGGTGTCGTCCGTGCCGACGCCGATCGGCAACCAGAACGCCAACCAGGCGCGCACCGACTTCGCCACCTACGTCAAGACGACCGCGGCCCTCATCAAGTCCGAGTTCGTGCTCAACTCGGCCCTCCGCGACATGAAGGACCTGCCCACCATCAAGGCGCAGGCGGACCCGATCAAGTACCTCGAAGACGAGCTGATGGTGACGTGGCAGGACGGGTCGGAAGTGATCCGGCTCACGTTCAAGAGCGGCGAGCCGCAGGACGCCAAGCGGATCGTGGACGCGGTGCAGAAGGCGTTCATGTCCGAGGTCGTTCAGAAGGACGTGGACGAGAAGAAGCAGTTCTTGAAGAAGGTCGAGGAAGCGCAAGGGGAGATGAAGCGCGTACTGCTCAACTCGACGACGGACAAGGCGAAGCCCGGTCCGGTGGTGCCGGCCGGTGGTGCCGGCGGGTCGGCTCCTCCGGCCATGTTGCCGCAGGACATCACCACCCGGCTCCACACGATCGAGCCGCGCATCCTCATCAACCGGCTGGCGGGGCTCCAGCAAGAGGTCGAGCGGCTCCCGCTCACCATCCGCGAGTACCAGCGCCAGCACGATCTACTGAAGGAGAAGCTCGAACAGCTCAAGAAGGCGCCGATCCCGCAGACGACGCTCGACATGGTGGACAAGGACCCGGAGGTCATCACCCAGAAGCTGCGGGCGATCAGGGCCAAGAGCACCTGGCAGTTCCGGGCGCAGTCCGGCGACCCGAACGCGCCCGCGGTGCTCGAACTGAAGGCCGCGTACGAGGCGGAGCAGAAGCGGTACGAGGAACTGCGGCAGGAGAAGGTCAACGCGATCGACGGGCTGAAGCGGCTCGACGAGGCGAAGAAGATCGCCGGCCAACTGGAAGAGGTGATCCGCGTGATCCAGCGGCACCAGGAGCAGCTCGCCGTCGCGCAAGCGGAGCTGAAGAAGGCCGGGGAGCAGCTGCTCGCGCTGCCGCTGCCCGAGAAGGGCGGGCTCCTGCCGGCGCGGTTTGAAGAGAAGGAGCAGTACTCGTCCGAGCGCACACAGTTGATGGGCGCCGACAGCATCTACGCCCGGCTGGTGCAGCAGTACTACCTGATCCAGATGGAGCTGAACTCGCCGCCCCGCGTGCGCATCCTGCAGCCCGCCTCGCACCCGACCCAGAAGGACATGAAGAAGCAGGTGATGGGGACCGCGTTCGCCGGGGTGATGGGGTTCGTGCTCATGGCGGCCGGGGTGATCGGCTACGAGACGATGTGCCGGCGCGTCAGCTCGCTGTCCGACGTGAAGGCGACCATCCCGGCGCCGATCGTGGGCGTGATCCCGTGCCAGCCGAACGAGGCGATGGGCCGCGACCCGGTGAAGCGCGCCGCGGCGAACGAGGCCATCGACAAGCTCCGGGCGTACGTGTCGCAGACGTGGCTGAGCCGCGGGGCGACCGCGATCGCGGTGACCAGCCCGATCGGCGACGAGGGGAAGGCGTTCGCGGCGTTCGGCCTCGCCAGCAGCCTCGCGCAGGCCGGGTACAAGACGCTGCTCGTGGACTTCGACCTCCGCGAGCCGGCGCTGCACGCGTACGCGGGCGTGGCGAACCTCGCGGGCGTGTGCGAGCTGCTCCGCTCCGAGACGGACGTGCGGTCGGCGGTGCAGTTCCTCCCGAGCGGGCTCCACCTGCTGCCCGCGGGCAAGTGGTCGGACGAGGCCCGCAAGGCCGCGACCGGCGAGAAACTCGAAAACCTGATGGCCCGGCTGAAGGAGCCCTACGACTGCGTGGTGCTGCACGGCCACGCGCTGTTGACGGTGGCCGAGTCGGTGGAGGTGGCGCGGCGGTGCGAGGTGGTGCTGGTGTGCGCCCGCTACCGCGAGACCTCCACGCCGCTCTTGAAGAAGGCCGCGGAACGGGTCGCGACGATGGAGATCCCGTTCTCCGGCGTGGTGTACGTCGGCGCGACCGAGCAGGAAGCCCTGTGCTGATCTCCTTCTGTGTGGTCCGGTCACTCCGTGACCGGTTACTTCGCGAGAAGCGAGCGTTCGTACCGGTGCTCGGTGGCGCGTCGCACCGGTCACGGAGCGGCCGGACCGCGTTGAAAGACTAACGGAGCCTTCACCATGATGAAGCCACTCGCGTACCTCTCCGTTCTGGCGCTGGTCGTGTGCGGCGCCTTGGTCAACGGCGCGGTCACGCAGCGCTGGACCGTGTTCGAGCCCAACGCGGAACTCACCGCGCGCCTCCACGCGACGGCCGTCCGCTTCGAGGACTGGCAGCCGAGCGAGGTCCCCACCGACATGCCGCTCAACGAGCGCAGCACCGCCACCAGCCGCCGCTACCTGGCGCCCTCGGGGCGGGTCGCGGTCGTCAGCTTTATCAGCGGCATCCCCGGTTCGGTCGCCACGCACACGCCCGACGTGTGCTACCCCGGCAGCGGGTACAAGGTGGTCCGCGGGATGCGCAAGGAGAATTTCGCCCTCCCCGACGGTCGCGCGTGCGTCGCGTACGTGGCCGACTTCGAGAAGAAGACGCAGACGAAGGCGGACCGCGTCCGGGTGCGGTGGGCGTGGACGACCGACGGCGCGTGGATCGCGCCGGAGCGCCCGCGGTGGCAGTTCGCCGGCCAGTTCCGCACCCCGGTGCTGTACAAGGTGTACGTCGCGACCCCCCTTCCGGAGACCGATGCGGACGAATCGCCCGAGGACGATGCGGCCACCAAGGCGTTCGTCGCCGCGACGTGGGCGCAGTATTCGGCGGCATTCGGCCGCTGAGGTGCGGGCGCGAGCGGGCGCGGGTGACGGCTTTTCACCCGCGCCCGCACCCGCACCCGCACTTCCGAGCGAAGCGAGGACGCACCTGATGCCAGCGAACCGATTGTCGCCTGTGCGCGTGAGCCAGAGGTCCGCGTTGCGAACGTCCGCCCCCCACGCCCCGCGGTTACGGTTCGGCCCGAGCGCCCCGCCGACGGCGCCGCCCCTTTCGGCCGGCGAGCGGGCGAAGGCCGCGGCCGATTTCGTCCTCGCGGCGCTGATGCTCGTCCCGGCGCTGCCGGTGCTCGCGGCGTGCGTCGCGCTCGTGCGGCTCACCTCGCGCGGCCCGGCCATTTACACGCAGTCGCGCGTGGGCCGCGGCGGGACGGTGTTCACGCTGTACAAGGTCCGCACGATGTACCACGACTGCGAGCGGCTCACCGGGCCGACGTGGTGCAAGCCGGGCGACGCGCGCGTCACGCCGGTGGGGCGCGTGCTGCGCAAGCTGCACCTGGACGAGCTGCCGCAACTGTTCAACGTGCTGAAGGGCGAAATGAGCCTGGTCGGCCCGCGCCCGGAGCGGCCCGAGATCGTGGCGCGGCTGCGCGAGCAGGTGGTGGGCTACGACCGCCGGCACGCGGTGAAGCCGGGCATCACCGGGTTCGCACAGGTCCACCTGCCGCCCGACTCGTGCGTGCGGAGCGTGCGGAACAAGCTCGTGTACGACCTCTTTTACGTCCGCTCGCGGTCCGTGCGGATGGAGCTGTTCATCCTCCTCGCGACCGGGCTGAAGATGTTCGGGCTGAAGCGCCTGTACCACCGCGCGCCGCGCGTGCCGACGGAATAAAAGTGGTGCTCGCCGCAGAGGGCGCGGAGGGCACAGAGAAGAACGAAGAAGAGCGACGGAGGGCGCGCATTTCGACCTCCATCTCTCCGCGCCCTCTGCGCCCTCTGCGGTGAGCACTGTCTTCTTTCCCGGGGGCACGCCATGCCGTCCGTCAGCGTCGTCGTTCCCGTTCGCAACGAGTCGCGGTCGATCGAGCACACGCTCCGCCTGCTCCTCACGCAAGACTTCCCGCGCGACCGGTTCGAGGTGATCGTCGCGGACGGCGTGTCCACCGACGACACCGTCCCCATCGTCCGCCGCTTACAGGACGAGTTCACGAATCTGAAGCTCGTGTTCAACGCCGCGAAGCTCTCTTCTGCCGGGCGCAACACCGCGATCCGGCACGCGACGAAGGACGTGGTCGTCATCGTGGACGGGCACTGCCACGTCCCGGACCGCGACTACCTGAAGAACCTGTCGGCCGCGTTCGAGGCGAGCGGCGCCGACAGCCTCGGGCGCCCGCAACCGCTCGACATCGACGACCCGACCCCGTTCCAGCGCGCGGTGGGCGCCGCCCGGAGCAGCCGGCTCGGGCACAACCCGGACTCCGACATCTACTCGAACGAGCCGAAGTTCGTTCCGCCGCAAAGTACGGCGGTGGCGTATTCGCGGAAGGTGTTCGCGACGATCGGCCTGTTCGACCAGGAGTTCGACGCGTGCGAGGACGTGGAGTTCAACGAGCGCGTCCACGCGGCCGGCCTGACGTGCTACTTCACGCCGACGGTGAAGATCGTGTACGAACCGCGATCGAGCTTCCGGGCGCTGTTCTATCAGCTCGGCCGTTACGGAGCGGGACGCGCGAAACTCGCGGCCAAGCACCCGCGTTCGCTGTCCGCCCCGGCACTCGTTCCGCCGCTGTGGGCGGTGTGGGTGATCGTCGGCGGGTTGCTGAGCCTCGGCGTTCCGTACCTCGGCTGGCTGTGGCTGGCGAGCCTCGCGCTGTACGCGGGCGTGTTGCTCGGCGCGGGCGCGGTACTCGGCCGCGGGAAGCCGCCGGCGGTCGCGGCGCGCATCCCGGTGGTGTTCGTGGCGATCCACTTCGGCTTCGCGTGGGGCTTCTGGAAGGAAGTGGCGAAGCAGGCGCGGGGCCGCATGTTGAAGGAGCGCAGCCCCGTCCGTAAGCTTCCGGCATGACCCCCGGTGACGCCGCTCCCGACCTCACCCTTCTCCGGCCGGACGGTGGCTCCGTTCGGCTGTCGGAGTTCTGCACGTCCGACTTCTTGCTGGTCGTGTTCCTGCGCCATCTGGCGTGAATCCCGTGTAACGCCCACCTCGGTGAGGTGGACGCCGCCCGCGACCGGTTCGCGGCCCGCGGGTGCTTCGTGCTCGTCGTCTCGCAGGCCGAACCCGAGGTACTGTCGCTTTACCTGTCGCGTTCGAATTGGAACGTGACGATCGTGTGCGACCCGGACCGAACCGCATACGCCGCGTTCGGGTTGGAGCGCACGCGGTGGCTCACGTTCTTCAAGCCGCGCGTGCTGTGGGGCTATGCGTGCGGCATGTGGAAGGGTTACCGCGTGAAGAAGCCCTATGTGGGCGAGGACCTGCTGCAACTCGGCGGCGACTTCATCCTCACACGCGGGCGAAAGCTCGTGTTCGCACACGCGTCGGCCGACCCGACCGATCGGCCGGCGGTCGCCGAGCTGTTGGCCGCGATCCCATCGGTTCCGCCGATTCCGAGCGATCCCCGGTCCGATTGACCTCACGTTGCCGCTACCCGCCGCCGGCTTACGATAGACTGGGCACCCGCCGACGCTCCCGCCCGCACTCGCTCTTCGAATCGCGTTAACTCGCCGAAAGGACTGTCATGCCCGCACACCGACTCCTGCCGGTCGTCGTGCTCCTGTTTTGCGCGGCCCCGACCCGGGCGCAGCCCAAACTCGAACCGGCCGACTTCCTGCTGCCGGACGAAGCGAAGATGACGCCGTTCAAGGACCGCGTGCCGATGGTGTTCGTCACCAGCAACCAGCCGGAATGGAAGGCGCTCGCCGGCTTCTGGACCGAAGGCACGCGAGACGACGTCGACCCCGCGACCGGGGCGAAGGTGACGCGCAAGGTCGTGAAGATCAAGGTGCCGCTCGGGATCACACAGGCGCCGGCGGTGCCGGCCGAGAACCCGATGACGGCCGAGAAATGGGTTCTGGGCAAGAAGCTCTACTACGACGAGATCCTGTCCACCGACGGCACCGTCGCGTGCGCCTCCTGCCACAGCCCCGCGAAGGGCTTCAGCGACGGCCGGCGCACCTCCACCGGCATCAACAGCGCGCTGGGGCCGATCAACTCCCCCACCGTGTTCAACGCCGCGTACAACCGGTTCCAGTTCTGGGACGGCCGCGGGTCGTCGCTGGAGGACCAGGCGCAGGGGCCGGTGGGCAACAGCAAGGAGATGTTCGGCGGCAAGTCGGACCCGTGGGAAGAGGCGGTGGCGCGGCTCCGCGCGAACCCGGGGTACGTGAAGGCGTTCAACGCGGTGTTCGGCCACGCGCCCACCCGCGACGCCGCCGCAAAGGCCGTCGCCGCCTACGAGCGCACCGTCCTGCTCGGCGACAGTCTGCACGACCGCGCCGAGGCCCTCATGCGGAAGCGCGTGACCGAGGAGGAGAGCGGCAAGTTCGTGCTGAAGGCCGAGGACTACGCCGCGGCCCTCAAGGCCGAGTTCGCCCGCAAGGGGCCGGCGCTCGCGGACCTCGGCCTGACCGAGAAGGACGCGGCCACGGCCGACGAGTTCGGCAAGCACCTCCTGAACGGTCGCGACCTGTTCTTCAACAAGGCCCGGTGCTCGAACTGCCACACCGGCGACACGTACACCGACCACACGTTCCACAACCTCGGCGTCGGCGCGACGAAGGACGGCGAGCTGCCGCTCGACGAGTTCGGCCGGTTCCTGCGGCTGCCGACCGGGCACAAGGACCAGTCGTTCGTGGGGGCGTTCAAGACGCCGGGCGTCCGCGGGCTGTTGAAGACGGCCCCGTACATGCACTCGGGCGACGAGAAGACGCTGGAGCAGGTGGTGGACTTCTACGACCGCGGCGGCAACGTGAACGCGTGGCTGGACGAGAAGATGCGCGACACCGCGGCCGAGGCGGCGTACGTCAAGGCCCGCGCCGAGGGCAAGCCGGTCGACCCGTCCGTGCGGACCTACGGCCCGACGAAGAAGCCGATCATCCCGCTGAAACTGAACCTCTCCGCGCAGGAAAAGGCGGACCTCGTGCTGTTCCTCAAGGCGCTCAACGGCGACCCGCTCGACCCGCTGGTGAGCGACCCGGCGAAGTTCCCGAAATAGCCGTCCGTGCGCCCCGTCCCGGACCGCAGAAGCGGCTTTTCCCGACTTGACGAAATCCGTAAAACGAAGCCCACGGAACGGATTCCGCGGGCTTCTCCCACTTCCAGGAGTGGTCGTCAATGTCGGCCGACGCGCCTTCCCAACCCCAACCACAACCCGCGCCGGCCGCGGCCCAATCGCCCGCGCCGAACTGGGAACCGCTCGCGCCGGTCGAGCGCCGCATCCTCGGCGTCCTGGTCGAGAAGCAAAAAACGTCGAAGACCGCGGACGCGTACCCGCTCACGCTCAACGCGCTGCAAACCGGGTGCAACCAGAAGTCCAACCGCGAGCCGGTAATGGACCTCGACGAGATCGAGGTGGAAGAGGGGGTCGAGGCGCTCCAGAGGCGCGGGCTGGTGACGCGGATCACCGGCGGCCGCGTGGACCGGTTCCGGCACGAGCTCTACCACGTCTGGACCAGTGCCGGCCCGGAACTTGCGGTACTTGCCGAACTGTTCCTCCGCGGGCCGCAGACCAAGGGCGACCTGCGCGTCCGTGCCGCCCGCATGGCCCCGATCGAGTCGCTCGAAGCGCTCGAAGAGGTGCTCAAGCCGCTCCTGGATCGGCGCCTCGTCGTGTACCTGACCGAACCGGACCGCCGCGGGGCGGTGGTGGCGCACGGGTTCCACACGCCCGACGAGTTCGCGCGGCTGAAGGCACACCACTCGCACGCGCCGGTGTCGGCGGTCCCGGGCGGGGAGCCCCCTGCGGTACGGTCCGCGCCCGTCGCGCCGGCGCCCGACGAGCGCCTGACCGCGGCGCTCGTCGAGATCGACGCGCTCAAGACGCGCGTCGCGGCGCTGGAGGCGCAACTGGCCGACGTGCGGAAGCAACTGGACCTGCCCGCCGCCGGGTGACCACTCGCCCCTCTCCCGCTGACCCGTCCGGCGCACATGAGCGAGAAACGCTGGCTCCGCGAAACCGACCCGCTCAAGCTGCTGGAGATGCGCCACCCGATGCGCACCCTCGGCAGCACGCAGCCGCAGGCGCGGCCGTCGCGGCTGTACCTCCTGGCGTGCGCGCGCAAACAGTGGGCGCGGCTGCCACACGTCTGCCGGGCGATCGTCGAACGGGCCGAGGTGTACGCCGAGGCGCCGCGCGAGGAGGAGCGGCTGCGGGCCGCGGTCGCGCCGGTGGCCGAGCAGCTCATGAACTCCGCGGGCGAGCCGGCCGATCTCCGGAGCGCGGCGCTCGATCTGGTCGCGGAGAGGGTGCTCGACCGCGCCCCCCCCGCCCCCGCGGGCCGCGCGCCGTTCACCCCGGAGGAGTGGCGCGGGGTGGCCGCGCTGCTCTACCTGCCGTTCGAGGCGAAGACGCCGACGTACACCTGGGTGCCGCGGGAACTGCACGACGTCGATCTGCTCCGCGACGTGTACGGCAACCCGTACCGCTACGTGTCGTTCCCCCCGACGTGGCGGACCGACACCGTCGTGACGATGGCGCGGGCGATGTACGAGTCCCACGATTTCAGCGGGATGCCGATCTTCGCGGACGCGCTTCAAGAGGCGGGGTGCGACAACGACGACATCCTTTCGCACTGCCGCTCCGGCCAGCCGCACGCCCGCGGGTGCTGGGTGCTCGACCTGGTGCTGCTGAAGTAGGGCGCGGCGCGCGACCGAAGCTCACCCGCTCAACCCCTCGCCCACGTCCTTCAGATCGGCCCGCTTGCCCTCATACGTCTCGTCGAAGGCCCGCGCCGCCGCGTCGGGCGGTACGCCGTCCGCGCGGCACGCCATCTCGTACACCGCGGGCCACCAGTTCTCGTGGCTCGTTAACCCCTGCTCCTTCACGGTCGCCCAGTTGGAGAGGATCTTCGACCACGCCGCGTCGCCGAAGTCGAGCGCCTCCTTCAGACTGCCGAACAGTGGGACGTACCACTGGCGGCCGATCTGCGAGTGCAGCACCTCGTCGGCCCAGTCGAAATCTTGCAGCGTCGCGATGAGCGGCAACCCCGACTCCCGGCCGACCTCGAACTCGTACCGCTTGCCGGTCCGCGGCATGAGTCCCTGTTCGATGAAGTACAAGACGCCGTGCGCCTCCAGCGGCGTGCATTCGGTGTTGAGCCGGTGGGACCAGTTGAGCGTGATCTTCGCCTTCGTCCAGTTGACGCCGAGCGCGACGAACCCGACCTCGCCCATCATGGCGTGCCGCGCCTCGTCCCAGAGCTGTCGGCTCATGTCACGGTAGTATCCCCAGGGCTTGCCAGGGGTTTCGGCAATAATGCGGGCCATCATCTCGGGCACGTCGATCTCGCGGAGGCGCTTGTAGAGCATCATGAGCGCCTTGGCGCGGGCCGGGTACGCCGGGTTGTAGAGGAACGACTCGGCGTTGACCCCCTGGTTCCACGGGTCGGTGAACCGCTCGTCGCGCTTCGGAACGGGGTCGTAAACGTAGGGCTTCGCGGAGGAGATGCGCTTGATCGGCTTGCCCGTTGGCTCCTCGGCGTAGAAGCCACCAGCCTCGATGAGCAGGTCCGACAAGTTGTTGTGCCACGCCGCAGGAACTTGCTCCTCCTTGAGCTTCTCCACTTCAATACCGAGAGCCTTCATTGCCGTTCTGCCGAAGCTGTACATCTCGCACACTTCTAGATGCGCAAATCGGATGACACGGCGGCTGGGAGCATCGGTCAGCGGGTTCGTCTCGGATTGATACATCACGAGAGCGGCTTCGAGGGATTGAAACGCCCAAGCGTACAGCCCAAAGAGCAACCGTTCCGTCGTCGGCGCCGCGAGGATCTCGTCGAAAAACACCTCCAGCGCCGGGTGCGGAACGTCCTCCAGCCCCAGTGGCGGCTCGCGCATCTCCGCGATGCGCGCCCGCAGCGCCTGAACGTGCTCCGCGCACAGGTATGCGTGGTGCGCGAAACCGCACTTCAGTTCGTAGATCGGTTCGGCCGTGATGCGCGCCGTCAGGATCTGGTGCAGCCGCTTGAAGCAGTAGTGGAACCGCTTCAGTCGGCGGACGCACTCTTCGACCAGGAGACCGGGCTTTGCGGCCTCCTCGACGGTGCAGAGCCCCGCGAGTTGCGGGAGGCCCTTGTACGACGTGTAACCGGCGAGCGGGGTCGGCATGGCGGAGGTCACATGTCCGGGATGAGCGACTGGAACGGCTCCTCGCACGCGTCGACCACGTCGCGCGCGGCCAGGTAGGCAGGGAAGATCGTTCCGTTGATGATCGAATATACGCCCATGTTCACCGTGGCGAACAGGATCAAGGTGAACGTGTTCAGCCCGGCGTTCGTTTCGATCAGGAACGCGAAGAAGAAAAAGATCAGGAGGGCCAGGAGCCCCGGCCCGCCGGACGCGACCCCCGCGGTGCGCGTGCAGCGGTGGGCCAGCTCGTCGTCCAGCGCCGCCCGCGCCAGGCACGACAGCAGCATCATGATGAGCACCGTGCGGACCATCTCCGACACGCCGGTAATCATCGAGAGCATCATCCGCCCCTTCGGGGTGACGCCCTG
>JAFKJJ010000082.1 GCA_017306025.1 Planctomycetota bacterium | reverse complement strand
CATCCCCCGCCGCCGATCCCGCCGAGACCGCCGGACGGCTCGCCCCCACCACCGCCCCCACCGGGGCCGGTGCCATCGTGGCCGTTCTCTCCGCTCGCGGTCCCGCCGTCGCCGCCGGGACCGCCGAACGTCGGTGATGCCCCGCCCACCGCGGCCACGGCATCACTGCCGTCGCCCGTCTCGGACGCGGCCCCACCGCCCCCACCGCCACCGGTGCCGTGCCCACCGGTGGCCCCGTCCCCGCCCGACCATCGCACGTCACCGATGCCGGCGGACGCCTGACCGCCGACGCCGCCCGTAATCATCACCGCCCCCTGCCCGCCGGCCGCGAGGCACCGGACGATGTTCAGTTCATCCTTGAACCACGAATCCTCTCCGCTCACACCCGCCCCACCGCCGCCGCCCACTTGCACCTGATAGCCCACGCCCGCGGTCAGGTTCCAATCGGCCACGGACCAGCCGCCGCCGCCGCCGCCGCCGCCGCCGTCCGGCATCCCGAACGGATTCGACCAATCGGCCCCGCCACCGCCCGCGGCCCAGCAGCGGATACGGTGCGGCCCCGTGACCTCTGCGGTGAACGTGTACATGCCGGGCACGTCCCGCGACCATGCTCCCGACTCCGGCGTCTCCGTGGTCGCGTCGCTGAGCACATCGACCCGCACCGGCACGATGGAGTGATAGGGGTCACTGCGGACGGTCCGTGACACGATCGTGTCACAGGTGCAGATCCGTGACACGTAGGGGTCACTCCGCACCGAGCGGAGCGACCACCGCACACACGAGCAGATCCGCGACACGTAGGGGTCGCTCCGAACGGTCGTCGTCGTGATGCGGACCGATGCGGTGATGGTCGAGCGGTAGACGGGATCGGTGGACACGCGAGACACCAGCCGCACGCCGGCCGGTATCAACGCCTCACGGCGGTCCGGGTCACAGCACACCGGTAGACCGGAGGGCAGGTAGCGTTGCGGCGGTTTAGTGGCGTCGAGCAGCTCGCCCCGCTCGAAGTCGTCGGCGGAACCGCAGACGTGATGACCGGGGATGGGGCCGAGAGGCTTGCGGCGGTTGAAGGTGCGGTCCGTACCCCAGACCTCGCCCACTCCGCTACACGTCCACGGCTCACTGTGCCAGTCGAGAGAGCACAGACGAGAGGGCAGTCCTAATGTGCCATCTGCGGGATGGGCGGGATACCAGATGAGTGACACCGTGGTGTCACTGCCCCTGAACGGTCGGGCCGTCGTCGTGTACGGCCGCCGTGCCATATCGACGGCCCGACCACAGGGGTTGTAGTGCATCAAGCCCGCGGCCGGGCCGGCTGGCGTCCACGTGACTCCAAAAGGGGGGCACCCGCCTTGCGGGAGACGATCTTCTGATCCAGCGCAGATCCGATCGCGACGAATTCGTTCTCGGTCCACGCCCCGACGCCGCCGAAGTAGTACGGGCCGACACCGAGAGGATTGACAGTCTGACACTGCGTCGCGTCGTTGACGCGGACCAGGTGCGTTCCGTTGTAGGCGGACTTCTTGTTGACGCCCGTGATCCGGACGCGGGTCACCTTGCCCACCAGTGGAGCGGGGAAGATGTTCTCCGCGAACGTGAATGTCACGAGCGACGTTTCGCTCTTTGTCACGCTCACGATCTTGATCTTCGACTTCTTGGTAGCCTGCTTCACTCCCCACCATCCCCACTGTTCCGCGGCCAGACCCTTGACGAAGGCCTTCATCAGCCCGTCGTACACCACATCCTTCGTGTACTGGCCGTTCTTGGTCTCGACACGATCGGGGATGCCCCGGAGGAAGACGAACTTGTGCCGCCGCTTCAGCGAATCCATGCACCGCAGCAACACCGCGACGTCAGGCATGGCCGCACTGGTGGTGATGTTGCCACCGTTGTCCACACCGGGGATGTTGATCTTCTCCGAGAAGTAGTCCCGGTAGACCAAGTACGAGTCCGGCCCCTCGGACTCTTTCGAGATGCGGAACGCCTTGATGCGAGCTTCCAACCCGAGCAGGTTGGCCCGCAGTTTCGCGAGCCGATCCGTCGGCCCTTCCGCCTTCTCGTGTTCGTCGTAGCTGGCACTCAGCCAGTACGATTCCGTCCAGCCTCGCCCCTGTCCTTCAAAGACGTACGTCACCTTGAACAGACTCGCCACGTTGCCGCCCTCCAAAATGTGTAATAGGCGATTAATTTCCGCTCTCGCTCACTGTGAGCGAGAGCGAGGGGTTCAGTTCTTCACCCTGAACGATATCGCCACCTGAATCGAGTTGAGATCGCCGGACATGACCCGATTCGATGAGAACTTCTGGACGCCGCGGAGCTTCCCTGCGGAGTCCACGACGTACGCCCCGCCGATCGTGTTGGTGACCGGATCGCCTTCCTCCGGCGTCAGGAAGTTGAACTGCACGCTCGGCAGCGGCACCAGCATGTTCGACGCTTCGAGGTCGATGTACGGCTCGCCAGCGGCGGTCACGGTCACGCCGCCCGTGGTGTACCCCGAGAAGGTCGCCTCTGCCGCGTCGAGAGCCGCCAAGTTCGTGAACTCGCTCGGACCCGATAGCGTGGACTGAAACAGCCTCACCTTGCAGTTGGCCAACGCGGTCTGCAAGGCGGACGCCTCGGCCGCCAGAGCTTCGAGCGGCCGAATCCCGTCGTCCCCGATCACCAGAACCTCAACGCCCATCGTTCATCTCCCGCTCAGTGACAGTGGTATGTCACTCGCCCGACTGAGCCGCGGGCGGGTGACGTGGTTTGGGGTCAGACGCAGAGGCTGACCTTGATGCTCGCGTAGAGCGTGTGCCGGCTGCCGACGGAGAGCACGTGCGGCGTGTCGTACTGCTCGCCGAACAGGTACAGGTCGTTGTCGGCGTCGAACATGATCCATCCGTAGATGGTCTGCGGGTCCGCGGTGCAGTCCCACACCAGGGCCTCACCCTTGATCTGGATGAGCGGGTCATCCCCATCCCACGTGACATCCCCTTGACTGCTCGGCGGCACCGGCGTCCGAGAGTACCCGCTGAACGACGCCTCTTCAACAGAGTCGATCGGGCTTGATGGGGTCAGGTCCGCCGCCGCGACGAACAGCAGCACCCACCATCCGGCGTCCGACGCGGGAGCCTCGCCCCGGAGCGACCGGGCGAGCACCTCCCGCCCGGCCCGAAACACGTACTTCGGCATCGTTACCCCCATGAGTGACAACGCATTGTCACCGAGTGACACTCCATTGTCACTCATAGAACACGCTCGCGCAATGCCGATCAAAATGACAACGGGCTGTCACTCGCAACTGCGAGTGACAGCCCGTTGTCACTGTTCGATTCTCGATCCCCTGCCCTGCTCTATCCGGCTTCTCCCAAGTGCTGCTGTCGGTTGATCGACGGCCGGAACGGCACGCCGTAGAACTCGTTCAGTGCGGGAATCTGCCAGAGGTGCAGCAGGTATTCGTCGATCTTGCTGACGCAGGTCGGACGCAGGTACCTCACCCAACTCTGTTCCTGATCGGCACTCGGCGGAATGTCGAGCCTCAGCGGAGCACACCGTAGCTCACTGCGTTTCAGGGTGATGAGCTTCCCCGGCTTGAGGTTCTGAATCTTGTATCCGACCACTGCCGAGCACGGAACTACGATCCGCTCTTTGGTCTTCAGGATGAGCGGAGTGTACACCGTCGTGTCACAGCGGATTGGCCGGTCGGTACACGCACACGTCAGCCGGCCGTGGGTCTGGTGATACAGGCACGGTTGAGTTTGCCGCAGCTTCGGATTCCAGTGAGTGCGGATAGGTGCCACTTCACCTGCCAGCACTCCCGTAACCTCCGTGCCCTTATCAATCGTCTCGCACCGCCACTTCAGCGCATCCGGCAAAGGCGTTAAATAGTCCACTTTCCGTAACATAACATTTATTATCGGACAATATGCATGGACGGAATCGGAGCGGCGGTCGGACCTTTGGTTTGGTCCGACCGCCGCTCCGATTCCATGCGCCCGACCGGATTACTTCTTTGCGAACAGGCCCGCAATTTCAGCGTCGTCCATCTTCTCCTTGCCGTCGTTCTGGTCGATCACCAGCGCCGTGCCACTCGGCGAGATCCACACCACGAAGTTCCCGAGCCGGTACACGTCCTTCATCGTCGGGTGCAGTTCCAGAATGCGGAAGTACGCGTCGCTCTGGGCTTTCACCGTGACGGACTTGGTGTCGGCCTTCAACCCGTCGTCGATCCACACGCCGCCGATCTCCAGGCAGTTGCGGCCGTAGACCTGTCGATTCGCGGTCAGGCTGATGCGATCCTGGTTGCGAAGACCGTTTGCGGCGCACGACAGGTCCACGCCGAGCTGCCCCGTCTGGTAGCCGTCCTTACGGCCCTTCAGTGCCCTGTCGGCGTCGTCCCACGTCTTCTTCTGCTCCGCGTAGCGTCGCACCTCGTCCATCAGTTTCGCTCGGGCGACCGGGTCCTTCTCGTTCTTCAACTGGTCAACGGCCTCCCTCACCTGTCGCTCGGTCATCACGCCGCGGTTGGCGGCGAGGCCGGACTTACCATCGCCCTTGTCGCCGGCCGCCTGGTTCTTGGCGAAATCCTCGACGCGCATCGGCTTGTCGGTCGGACCCGACTGGAGGCCCGGTGCGGCGGCGCCGGGGCCGAACCCGCCCGACGGAACTCCGCCGCCCGCGATCGGGGCCGCTGGGAACACCGGGGCTCCCTTCGGATCAACTTTCGGACCGCCCGGAATGCCGGGCCGCGGGGACGGAGGAACGACCGGCATCACGTTGTCCGGTACGACGAGGTAGCTCGTGTACGGCGTCGCGATCCCGTACCGCTTCGCCAGCGAAACGACCTCGTCGATCAGTTCCTTCTTCTCGCCGTTCATACGGATCTGATCGAGCAGATAGCCTACCTTCCGGCGCGCCCACAGCGGTTCGACGAAGTCCTTCCCCACGTCACTATCGGTCTTCGCCGGGAAGTTTAATTCGTACACGAACTCCTGCTTCTCACCACCGACCATGCCGGCGAGCTTGATGACGCTCGGCCCGCTGCCGGTGTAGCGACCGATCACCACCAACTGCGTGCCCTGGAACAAGTCGGGCAGCTTCGGCGGGTACATCTCGTGAATCCGCACGTTGTCGCCGGTCGTCAGGCGCAGGTCCGTCAGCACCGGGTTGCTGATCTTGCCGTAGAGGCTCGCGACCTTCGTTTCGATGTCCTCGGCCTCGCGGACGTAGGTGCTGACGGCGCGGGTCGAGTCCGCGAGTTGGTCGAGCATCGCGGCGTTCACGTCGTCGCCCACACCGAACGTAAAGATGCGCGTGTTGCCCGTGTTCTTCTCCATCACCTTCTTGACGATCTTGTCGGGATTTGTTTCGTCGACGGTCGGCTGGCCGTCGGTGAAGAAGACCATCGTGAACGGCCGCGCCGGGTCGTTGGGCCGCATCGCCAGCGCGTCGTCGAGCGCCGGCCAGATCGCCGTACCGCCGCTGGTCTTCAGCCCGTCCACCCACTTCGTCGCGGCGTCGAGGTAGTCCTTGTTCGCCTCCACCAACTTGTCGCGGAACGGCGTGACGGTGGTCGAGAACTTCAGGACGCCGAATCGGTCCTCCGGCTTGAGCTGCGACAGGCAATACTTGAGCGCCTTCTTCGCCTGCTGCATCTTGATTTCGGACATGCTGCTCGACGCGTCGAGCACCATCACGAGGTCGCGCGGCACGCGCTTCTTCTCGGCTTCGAGCTGTGGCGAGACCAGGAACATGAAATAGCCGTCCTCGGCCGCGATCGGCTTGTAGACGAGCGGCGTGAGGCCGATGTCCTTGTCGCCGAAGCCGTAGAAGATCTGGAAGTCCTTGTCGAGCAGCGCCTGGTTGCGCTCGAAGGTGACGTTCACCTCCTTATCGCTCTTGCGGACGGTCGTGATGGCGTGCGTCGGGCTGTAGACGTTCTGGACCGCGTGCCGCGACTTGATCGTGAGGTTCACCGAGAACTCTTCGAGCGTGCGGGTGGCCTTGCCGTCGGTCTTGAGCGGGTAAACGTACTCGACCACGCTCCCGTCCTTCCCCGCGACGAACTTGTAGCTGATCTTGATCTTCTGATCGCCCTTCGGCGGCACCGGGAAGACGCTCAGCCGCATGAGGCTGTTCCCGAGGTATTCGAGCAGGCCGGGGTCCTGCGTGCGGCGAACGATGTCGGTGTAGACCTTGTGGGCGTGCTTGGCGTCGAGCAGCTCGCCGCCCATCTCCTTGCCGTCCACCCACATCGTGAACCGGTCGACGGTCGCGCCCTTCGGCACGGGGAACAGGTAGGTGGCTTCGAGGTTGCGGTCGGTGTGGTTGCGGAAGGTCTGTTCGACGGTGGTGACGGCGACCTGTTCGTCGATGGCGACGGTCACCTTGTGGTTGACCATCGCGAGCGGCGGGAGCTTCTTGTCTTCGGGGATGAGGAGTCCGGCGCCGCGAGCCGAACTCGCGCCCGCAAGGACGACCACGAACACGGGGAGAGCGTATCGCAGGAACCGCATGGCACACCTCCGTTGACCTCGCGACCTGTCGCCCACAAAGCCGGGCTTCACGGCCGCTCCAAGTAGCTTGACGTGCCGGCCGCGGCCGGAGCGCCTGCCATTATGACGAGAGCTACAGCGAAAGCGATTGGAGGCCGGAGGGGCTGTTACGAAGGGGTTACCGGGGTGCGGTGCCGCGCCTGTTGGGTTGAGCAACTATAGCTCGCCTGCCCGGCCGCGCCGGTGAGCGATCCACCCCAGAAGCAGACCCCGCGGCCCGGTCCGGTGCAGCGATGGGTTCGGTGCTCATGGCCAGGGGCGCTTCCGCTTGTAGAGCCACACAAGCCCCATCTTCATCTTCAGCGGTTCAAGCTTGCCGCCTTTTCTGTTAATTGCCGCCGTCCCCTGCTTCCTGCGTTTGCGGGCGCTCGGCTTCTCGAAGTAGCCGACCCGCGACTTGTACCAGGAGCGAGAAAACGGTTCGCTGACCTTCCGCCGCAATCTCTGAAGTGCGCTGCGAATCGTCTCACCTTCCCGCACCTCGACTTTACTGCCCATAGAAATGCGGCTTTATGGCTGCCGCGCTGGGGTTGAAAGAGTCATCTATCGCCGAACTTGGGATTCGCGCCAATAAGGACGCGCTCATTGCTAGGTGCGCAAACTTAATACGGAATGAACTCTACTTGATCTTCGGGTCGAACTCAAGTGCGGGAATAGTCTGAAGTCGAACGGTGGAACCACGTCCGACCCGATAGCTTGTGCCCGGCGCGCAAACGAAGATGGCAATGCGGAACTTGCCTCCGCACCTGCGACCGGTGGACTCATAATCGCGCCGGAGAAGAAATGAACGAAGCCCCTTTCGGGGCTTCAAGTGCGGCCGTGAATGATCAGTTTACTCACCCCGCGTGGCGGATGACGATCACCACGGGCACCGCGTTCGGCTTGCGCGGGCCGCGCTTCGCGAGGTACTGCTTCAGTTCCGCCGACGTCGCCGGGGGCGTGCGGCCGATCATCGGGTGCGTCGGCTGCCACGTCAAAAGGACCGCCGTCGGGTCGCCGGTCTTGGCGCTCGGACTGGTCAGCGTTGCGGTCACGCTGTCGATCGTCTCGGCGCTCACCGGCTTCTCGCGGTTCCCGCCCTGCCCTGTTCCGCCGCTGCCGGTCGCGCCCGCCGCTCGCTTGAACAGTCCGACGTCGACGCCGAGCACCTGCTTCAGTTCGAGTTCGTCGGAGCGGACGATCGGCGTCGCGTGGAGCGCGTCGCACACCCGCGGCGTGAACTTCATGTCTTCCGCGGACACCTTGGCGAACAGGGCGGTGAGTTCCGACGCGGTCAGGCCCTCGGTGTAGATCACCACCGACGCCACTTGTTTCTTTTTCAGCTTGTCGATCGTCACCGCGTCCGCGAACACGGTCAGCCGCGCGGACCTCGCGGCGTTCTGGAACACCTCCACCCCGCGGGCCGTATCGCGAACGAACAGGTCGATCCGGAACGCCGGATCACGGGCGAGTTCGTCGGCGAGTTCCTGGCGGGTGTCGTCGCGGTCGAGTTCGGCCACCGTGCGCAGAAACGGCACACGCACTTGCACCAGGTCGAACGGCGGCAGCGGCGGCAGAACGCGCGAGCCGATCAGGTCGTGCTGCGCCGGGCGCGGTTCCGGGGCGACCGCAACCGCCTCCGGCACCACGGGCCGCGGAAAAGGCACCGGCGGCACCGGCGAGACATCGACCTTCGCGACCGCGTCCGGATCGGGTCGCGTGTGCTGCGAAACCGTTGCGGTCGGGGACGGAACGACCCGCGGGGTGTCCTGCACCGCGGGCAGCGCGTTCGACCACGGGTTCTTTGCGATCGCGGTTCTCGGGCTCGACTGACCGCTGAAGAACGCGAACGAACCGGCCGTCACGCACAGGAGCACGCTCGCGGCGACCGCGACCGGCACCCACGAGGGCAGATTCCGACGAACCGGGTCCGGAGCGGATCGCGGACGCGGCTTCGCGGACGCGGGCACCGGCGCGGGAGTCGCCACGGCGACTCGGGCGAGAATTTTGGCGCGGAGATCGGCGGGCGGAGTGGCTCGCGGTAGTGCGTGGATGCGCTCGCTGTCCGCCTTGAGCTTCGCGTAGAGAGCGCGGGCCTCGGGCGATGTGTCGAGCAAACGGCGAAAGGCGCGGGCCTCCGTCGCGGACAATTCGCCGTCCACGGCCGCGGAAATCAGTTCTAATTGCTCGGCGGGTAACATTTTCGTCGTTCAATCGCTCAGCCGATCAGCCGGTCGATCGGTGCGGCGCACGCGGCCCGACTGAGCGGGTCGTTCTCCGTTACTGGGATCGAGGTCGTCAAACCCTTTTCGGGGCGTTGTGGGGGTGTCGGTCTCTGCGTCCCTTTTTTCGTCCGTTTTTGTCAACACATCCGGCACGGGTTGTTCGTCGGTCCCGCGCTCTTCCAAAGGCACGAGCAGGTCGCGAAGTTCGAGCCTGGCGCGGTGAAGACGACTACGGATCGTCCCGATCGGCACCCCCAGAACCTCCGCGATTTCCTCGTACTTCATTCCCTCAATGTCTTTCAGGAGCAACACCTCGCGGTGTTCCGCCGAGAGCCGAGCGAGTGCCTCTCTTAACTGCCGCTCCTCCTCGGTTCGTTCGAGTGCGGCTCCGGGCTTGACGTACTCCGACGGATCGTCCGGGTCGATCCCGGTGTCGCCCGCATGGCTCTCCAAGCTTACAGACGGCCGTTTCTTCCGTTTCAAACTGATCGCGGTGTTAAATGCGATCCGGTACAGCCAGGTGAAGAACTCGGCGTCGCCCTTGAAGGAATGAAGCGATTGGTACGCGTTCAGGAACGCGTCCTGAACGACATCGGCGGCATCATCGGGGCTTTGAACCAGTCGCAGCGCGGCATTGTAAAGCCTTGCCTGGTAACGGGATACCAGTTCACCAAAAGCATCCCGTCGGCCGCCCAGGCAGTCCGCGATGAGCCGGCGATCGTCGTCGTTCACGGCCCTCCACCGATTCAGACGTGCTGGGGGCGACAGGAGTTCCCGGAAGTGGCCGAAAACTCGTCCGTGGCGATGATGCTCTGTTGGGGTGATCTCCGGGGCGGTCCCGGGAGTGATTCTCCGGGTATTTCTCACTCCCGGGACCGCCCCAACAGAGCAAGGCAATGACAGAAACTATACCGCGCGAAGTGGTTGAGTTTTAGCCATTCGTGCGCAAGAAATGCACCGCGGCCAAACGTCCCCGTTCGCCCCCGCGCCTCCCAACTTCCGCTATCCCCGCGCGCTCGGCGCCCGTATACTAACCATCTGTACCCCTCTTCGTTCCGACTCGCCCGCACGCGCGAAACCGACGCGGCCACTCAGGAGGAGTCTCCGGGCACATGGACACCCAGACGATCACGGTCCGCGGCGCGCGCGAGCACAACCTGCGCGGCGTCAGCGTCGAGTTGCCGCGCAACAAGCTCATCGTGTTCACCGGGGTGAGCGGGTCGGGCAAGTCGTCGCTCGCGTTCGACACGATCTACGCCGAGGGCCAGCGCCGGTACGTCGAGTCGCTCTCCAGTTACGCCCGACAGTTCCTCGGTCAACTCCCGAAACCGGACGTCGACTACATCGGCGGACTGTCGCCGTCGGTGAGCATCCAACAGAAGACCGCGGGCCGCAACCCGCGGAGCACGGTCGGCACCATCACCGAGGTGTCGGACTTCCTCCGGGTGCTCTACGCGCGATTGGGTCAGGGGCACTGCCCGAAGTGTGGCCGCCCGATCACCGCGCAGACGCGCGAGCAGATCATCGGCCGCATCCTCGCGCTTCCCGAGGGCACACGGTTTCAGCTCCTCGCGCCGGTCGTTCGCGGACAGAAGGGGGAATTCAAGGACTTCTTCGCCGACATGGTGAAGCGCGGGTACGTCCGCGCGCGGGTCGATGGCCAGGTGGTGAGGCTCACCGACGACCTGAAACTCGACAAGCGCATCAAGCACACGATCGAGATCGTGGTGGACCGGTTGAAGGCGGATCAGAAGAGCCGCGTGCGCATCGCGGAGGCCGTCGAGCAGGCCCTCGCGCTGGCGGAAGGGAACCTGATTATCTCGGTGGAGGAACCTACCCCCCCGGCCCCCCTCCCTGAAGGGAAGGGGGAGAAAACCCCTTCGCGCGCGGCTCGCTCAAAAGATTTGCAGGAGGCGGCGGAAGTGGACACCCCCCTTCCCTTCAAGGAGGGGGGGCCGGGGGGGGTAGGTCCTTCGGCGACGGATATCCTGCTCTCCGCGCATTACGCCTGTACGCACTGCAACATCAGCTACGAGCCGCCGACGCCGCAGCTCTTCAGCTTCAACAGCCCGCACGGGATGTGCCCGACGTGCGACGGGCTCGGCACCCTCTACACCTTCGACGGCGACCTGCTCATCCCCGACCCGTCCGCCAGCTTTTACGACGGAGCGATCCCGCTGATCGGCTCGCTGAAGGGCATGGGCCGCTGGCGGAAACACATCTTCGAGGGCGTCGGAAAGTCACTGAAGATCGACCTGAAGGCGCCCTGGAAAAAGCTGTCCGAGGAACACCAACACCTGCTGTTGCACGGCAGCGGCGACGCACACATCGTGTGGGAGTGGAAGCAGCGCGGCGGGAAGGTGTGGAAACACGGCGGGAAGTGGGAAGGGATCGTCCCGCAGCTCATCGCGCAGTTCAAAAAAACGGCCGCCGGCCCGCGGCGCATGCAACTCGAAAAGTACATGCGCGTGGTGCGGTGTCCCGAGTGCCACGGGCAGCGACTCAACCCGCAGGCGCGGGCGGCGCGCGTCTCGGGGCGAACACTGGTCGAGGTCGGACACACGCCGATCGGCGACCTGATGCCGTGGTTCAACGAGTACGAGAAGCAACTCCCCGAAACGTCCCGGGTGATCGCGGGCGAGCTCCTGAAGGAGATCCGCGCGCGCCTCGGCTTCTTGCTTAACGTCGGGCTGCATTACCTCACGCTCGACCGCTCCGCGCCCACGCTCTCGGGCGGCGAGGCCCAACGCATCCGGCTCGCATCCCAGATCGGCAGTGGTCTGGTCGGTGTGCTCTACGTGCTCGACGAACCGAGCATCGGGCTGCACCCGCGCGACAACGCTCGCCTGCTCGCGAGCCTCGAACGCCTCCGCGACATGGGCAACACGGTCCTCGTGGTCGAACACGACGAGGACACGATGCGCGCCGCGGACTACCTCGTGGACTTCGGACCCGGTCCGGGCGTCCGCGGCGGCGAGGTGGTCGCGGCCGGCACGCCCGAAGAAGTGTTCGCACAGCCGCGGAGCCTCACGGCGCAGTACCTCACCGGCACGAAGACCATTCCGATTCCCGCCGAGCGACGGGCGCCGAACGGCAAGGCGCTGCGGATCGTCGGGGCGCGGCACAACAACCTGAAGGGCGTCACGGTCGACATCCCGCTCGGCGTGTTCGTCGGCGTGACCGGCGTGAGCGGAAGCGGCAAGTCGTCGCTCATCAACGACGTGCTCCGCACGCAGATGCACGCCGAAACCGTCCACGGCAGCGGCGAAGAGGAAGAGGAGAGCGGCGAGTCCGAAGTCGAGGTGAGCGCCGCCTCGCTGTGCGATCGGATCGAGGGAACGGAGCACATCGACAAGGTTATAGACATCGACCAGACGCCGATCGGCCGCACCCCGCGGTCGAACCCCGCGACCTACATCAAGCTCTGGGACGAGATCCGCGCACTGTACGCCGAGATGCCGGACGCGAAGGTCCGCGGGTACGCGCCGGGGCGGTTCAGCTTCAACAAGCCGGGCGGCCGGTGCGAGGCGTGCGAGGGGAACGGTTCCAACAAGCTCGAAATGGACTTCCTGGCGGACGTCTGGGTGCAGTGCCCGGTCTGCGAGGGACGGCGCTTCAACCGCGAAACGCTCCAGGTGAAGTACCGCGGCAAGACGATTCAGGACGTCTTGGAAATGGAGGTCGCGGAGGCGCTGGAGCACTTCGAGCACGTCCCGAAGATCCGGCTAATGGTGCAGACCCTTCATGATGTGGGCCTCGACTACATCAAGCTCGGCCAGCCCTCCCCCACCCTGTCCGGCGGCGAGGCACAACGCATCAAACTCGCGAAGGAGTTGGTCCGGCGCAGCACCGGCCGGACGCTCTACATCCTCGACGAGCCGACCACGGGTCTGCACTTCGAGGACGTGCGAAAGTTGCTCGAAGTGCTCCACGGCTTCGTTCAGCAGGGAAACACCGTCCTCGTGATCGAACACGACCTGGACGTCGTGAAAACCGCGGACTGGTTGATCGACCTCGGCCCCGAAGGAGGAGCGGGCGGCGGGCGCGTCGTCATCGCCGGAACGCCCGAACAGGTCGCGAAGTGCAAGGAGTCGTACACGGGCCAGGCGCTCGCCCCGGTTCTCTCACCCGTGAAGACGGCGACCAACGGCAAGAAGCCGCGAAACGCGAAGGCACAGGGCGCAAAGCAAGAGTACATCACGCACCTGTGCGTCGAGGGCGCGTGTCAGCACAACCTGAAGAACGTCTCGGCGCGACTGCCGCGCGAGAAGATGAGCGTCTTCTGTGGACCGTCGGGGTCCGGCAAGTCGTCGCTGGCGCTCGACACGATCTACGCCGAGGGCCAGCGCCGGTACGTCGAAAGCCTGTCGAGTTACGCGCGGCAGTTCTTGGGTCAGGTGCAGAAGCCGAAGGTCGAACACGTCACGGGCCTGTCGCCCGCGATCAGCATCGAGCAGAAAACGACGAGCAAGTCCCCGCGGAGCACGGTCGGCACGGTCACCGAGATTTACGACTATCTTCGTATCCTCTACGCGCGACTGGGGCAGCGCCACTGTCCGCAGTGCGGCCGGCCGGTCGGTACACAGACGGCCGACGAGATCGTTGACAAGGTGCTGTCACTCGCAGAGGGAACGAAGCTCTACGTCATGGCCCCGCTGGAGCGGAAGGGCCAGGAGAAGTACGACACGCTCTTCGACGAGATCCGGCGCGCCGGCTTCACGCGGATGCGGGTCAACGGCCAGAGCTACACCATCGACGAGCCGCCGCAGATCGACCACCGGCGCAAGCACAGCGTCGAGGTGGTCGTGGACCGTAACGTCGTGCGGCCCGGCACCCGAACGCGCATCGCCGAGGCGGTCGAGCAGGCGCTCGACCTCGGCCGCGGCGTCATGCACATCGCGCACGTCGAGGCGGACGTGCCGGAGGAGAAGTGGCGCGTCGAGAAGTTCTCGCAGCACCTCGCGTGCGAGCACTGCAACCTGAGCTTCGAGCCGCTCAACCCGCACCACTACTCGTTCAACAGCCCGCTCGGCTGGTGCCCGACGTGCGAGGGCCTCGGCTTCCAGCGCGGCGCGAACGCCAACCTGCTCCTCGGCGACACCACGTTGTCGCTCCGCGCCGGCGCCGTGGCCGCGTGGCCGTCGCTGGCGGCCGGTTCGGAGTGGCTGCCCTTCGCCGAGGCACTCGCGAAGCACGTCGGCTTCTCCCTGGACGCGCCGTTCGAGAGGCTCGACCCGGCCCACCGGCGCGCGATCCTCCACGGCACCGGCGACGCGTGGATCGAGTTGAGCGCGGAGCGCGGAACGCGGAGCGCGGAGCCGAAGGCAGCGAAGAAAAGCAAGAAGGCCGCTTCCGAGGCGGCGAACTCCGCGCTCCGCGCTCCGCGCTTCCAGTACAAGGGACTGTTCCCCGCGGTGGACGAGGCGTCGCGCGTGTCGGTGCCGTACCGGCAGCGGCTCGAACACCTCGTGGACGAGGTCCCCTGCACTGCCTGTCACGGCGCGCGCATCCGGCCCGACGCGGCCGCCACGCGGTTCACCGGGCTCACGCTCGGTGAGCTGTGCGCAAAGTCACTCGGCGACACGCTCGCGATGTTCGATTCGCTCAAGCTGACGAAGACCGACCGGCAGGTCGCGGGCGAGGTGCTCCGGGAGATCGCGTCGCGCCTGAAGTTCCTAGTCGACGTCGGCCTCGACTACCTCACACTCGGTCGACAGGGGCCGACGCTTTCGGGCGGCGAGGCGCAGCGCATCCGGCTCGCGTCACAGATCGGCAGCGGCCTCACCGGCGTGCTCTACGTGCTCGACGAGCCGACGATCGGGCTCCACCCGCGCGACAACGAGCGGCTCCTGCAAGCGCTCCAGCGGCTCCGCGATCTCGGGAACACGCTCGTCGTGGTCGAACACGACCGCGAGGTGATCGCGGCCGCCGACCACCTGCTCGACTTCGGCCCCGGCGCCGGCG
>JAFKJJ010000081.1:1892-16622 GCA_017306025.1 Planctomycetota bacterium | reverse complement strand
CACCCACACCTTCGCCGGCAGGAGCGGCTCGAAGATCACCCAGATGTCATCCGGGAGGCGTCGCGCGAGATCCTTCAGTTCCATCGCAGGCTCCTGGCGGGGCACCGTCAGGATAGCCGATACAATCGGTTTTGTCCGGTAGTCCTAAGTGACCGACGGTACGATGCTACCGCGTGCCAGCATTCGGATCGCTATTTACGTCCGATCGTCTGTGACGCCGCGCCCGAGCCGGACGCGCCTTCCGCGCGTTGGCACCGCACGCTCACTCCGACATAATTCCTTCATAACGTCCCCCCGAGACACGCCCGTGGAACCCGCGTCTGCCCCGCCGCCGTTCGAGATCGTCGAAACGCCCGCGGGGCGGCTCTACCGCCTTCCCCCGCGACAACTCGGTGGGTTGCGGGTCCTCGCCGTTCCGCCGCTCGTCGTCGCGGTCGCCGTGGCCGCGGTCCTCGTGAACTACTACCTCACCCGCGCCGCCAAAGGGCCGCTCGACGAGTGGGCCTGGGCCACGTTCATTGCGAGCGGGATCGGGTGGACCCGCGCCGGTTACACCCTCGTCAGCCTCGCGGCCGCGATCTGGTGCGGGCGCAGCGAGATCGAGGTCACGGAGGGCGGCGCGGTGTGGGCCGCCGACCGCGTCGGGTGGCTCCGCGTCCATGTGGGAAAGCTCAGGCCTGGCGCCGCCCGGAAGCTCGTCCTTTCGGAGTTCGTCCCGGCCCGCGACGCGACCGGCCAGCCGCTCACCACCGGCCCCGTCCCCCTGTGGTCCCTCACGGTCGAAACGGATCGCGGGGGGAAGGTGTGGCTCGCGCTGGCCCACCCGCGCGAGGTGCTCGCGGCGCTCGCCGACGAACTCGCTAACCGCCTCTCGATCGCCACACCCGCGCCCCACAACCCCGACACCGGCGAACCGCTCCCGGTCGCCACCGGGGCGCCCGTTCCGGTGGTGGTCGAGGAACCGGAGGTCCCGAACCGCGACGTGCTCGAACAGCCCGCGGACAGCCGCGTGGTTCTGGAGCGCCACCCGGACGGCGTCACCGTCACCGTGCCGCCGCCGGGCGTCTGGCGCGCCAGCGGCGGGCTGCTGATCGTCGGCGGGATCTTCAGCCTCGTCGGCGGCGGGATCGTCGTGAACCTGTTGTGGCTCCTCTGGGCGAACCCGGGGCTCATCGGCGGCGAACCGGTCGGCGTCTTCTTTCTGCTCGTCGGGCTCGCACTGATCCTCGCGGCGGTCCACTACGGCCGGAAGCGGGCCGTGCTGGCGGTGGTCGGGGACCGGTTGCTCACGTTCGAGACGGGGCCGCTCGGCTCGCGGCGCCGCGAGTTCGGCCGCGCCGGCCTGCTCGACATCGCGTGCGGGCCGAGCAACGTCTCGGTGAACAACAAGCCGCTGCCGCAACTCCAGATCGTCCCCGCCCACAACAACCAGCGCGTCGGAATGCTGACGGGCCGTGACGAGGACGAACTGAAGTGGATCGCGACCGTGCTCCGTCAGGCGCTGGGCATCCCGGACGTGCCGCCCGAGCGCCGCGAGCCCGTGGCCGGCACGCCGGCCACACGGGGCCGTTGAAATGAGCCCCGCACGGGTGAGTTTTCCCTTGCGGTCGCGCCCCGCGCCCGGTTTCCTGAACCATCGGCTCACCCAACACCCAGAGGGAATCGCCGTGACACGCTTCCTCGCCGTCGGCGCACTCGCGCTCGTGCTCGCGCCCCCGGTCCAGGCCCAGAACCCGCGCGAAAAGAAGGTCCGCGACGACAAGGTCAAGGTCGAGGCCGACGGGTTCTGGATCTACAACAACCTGCCGAAGGCCTTCGAACGCGCGAAGAGCGAGGGGAAGCCGATCGTCGTCGCGCTGCGGTGCATCCCGTGCGAGGAGTGCGTCAAGCTCGACGACAACCTCGTCGACAAGGACCCGGCGCTGCGCCCGCTGCTCGAAAAGTTCGTCCGCGTGCGGGTCGTCTCCACCAACGGGCTCGACCTGTCGCTGTTCCAGTACGACTACGACCAGAGCTTCGCGATGTTCTTCCTCAACGCCGACGGTACCGTGTACGGCCGGTTCGGCACGCGGTCGCACCGCACCAACTGGGTCGGCGACGTGTCGCTCGACGGACTGGCGCGGGCGATGGAGGGCGCGATCGAACTGCACGCGGCCTACCCGAAGAACAAGGAACTCCTCGCGACGAAGACCGGCCCCAGGCCGCTGTTCCCGGTGCCCGAAAAGTTTCCGTCGCTGGGCAAGTACGGCCCGGAGCTCGACTACAAGGGCAACGTGGTGCAGAGTTGCATCCACTGCCACCAGATCGGCGACGCGATCAAGGACGTGTACCGCAAGAAGAGGGAGCCGCTGCCGGAAGAGGTGCTGTTCCCGTACCCGCACCCGAAGTCGCTGGGTCTGATCCTCGACCCGAAGGAACGCGCCACGGTCCGGAAGGTCGAAACCGCGACGAGACAGACGCCCGCCCAAGCGGCCGGGTTCAAGGCCGGCGACCAGATCCGGACGCTCAACGGTCAGCCGCTCCTGTCGATCGCGGACGTGCAATGGGTGCTGCACCACGCCCCGGCCGACGGCGCCCGACTCAAGGCCGAGGTGATCCGCGACGGCAAGCCGGTGTCGCTCGTCCTGAAGCTCGAAAAGGGCTGGCGACAGGCCGACGACATCTCGTGGCGGTCGAGTTCGTGGGGGTTGCGGCGGATGGCGACCGGCGGGGTACTCCTCGAATCGCTCGACGAGCGCCCCGCGGGCGTTCCGGCCACCGGAATGGCGCTCCGCGCGAGGCACGTCGGCCAGTTCGGCCCGCACGCGGCCGCGAAGAACGCCGGGTTCCTGGTCGGCGACGTGATCGTCGCGTTCGACGGCAAGACCGACCTCGCGCGCGAGACGGACCTGCTCGCCTACGCGCTGCGCAACCGCAAGCCGGGCGAAAAGGTCGCGGTGACGATCGTCCGAAGTGGAAAAACGATGGAGCTGATGCTGCCGATGCAGGAGTAGTGCGAGCGCGGGTGTGAGCGAGTAAGAGGGCAGAAGGCCAGAGCCGTCGACGGCTCTGGCCTTCTGCCCTCTTACTCGCGCTCACACTTCTCAAGCACTACTTCGCCGGCAGATCCAGAGTCAGCGTGTTCGGCGTTTCGTGAATGCGCAGCTTGAGCGAGGTCGTGGTCGGGCTGGTGAACGCGGCGGGGACCGCGTCGGTCTTCGTCACGGTCACCGCGTACTCGCCGGCCGGCGCGCCGTCGAACTTCGTGTACGTCGTGACCTCGAACCGGCCCGTCGCGTCCGTCTTCCCGTCGGCCACCGCCGAATACTTCTCGGTGTCGGTGTTGAACGCGTGCAGGGTCACGGTCGCGCCGACGAGGGGCGCGCCGCCGACCGTCACGCGCCCGCTCACCGGGAACGTCGGCTTCCTCTTCTGCGGAACGCCCTTCTCCTCGCTCTCGGGCACCTTGAGGTCGTGGGGCAGAATGCCGTCGAGCAGGACGTTCGCGATGAGCGGCTTGTCCTTCTTCATCGTGATCCACGCGACGTGGTCGAACTCGCCGTACTCGACGCCGCGGAGCCGGCTGCCGCCGCCCGTCGTCGCCAGTTGGTAGTATTCGGCGCCGTTGCGCTCGAACTTCTGGTAGCGGTGAACGTGCCCGCAGAACACGGTGTACTTGCGGCCCGCCAGCGCCTTCTCGACCGCCGCCCAGCCGTTCTTTTCGAGGTCCTTGTCGGTCCAGATCGGCTTGTGCAAGAACACGAACGTCCACTTCGCGTCCTTGTTCGCTTCCGCCGTCTTCGCGATCCACTGTTGTTGTTCCGCGTCGATGGTGCCCATGTTCGGCGGGTTCTCCGAGCACAGGCTGAGGAACAGCACGCCCTTGTAGGTGAACGAGTAGTACCGCTTGCCGTACCGCTCGCCCCACCGGGTCACCATCGTCTTGTTCGTCAGGTCGTGGTTGCCGGGCGTGTAGAAGAACGGCATCTCGAACTTCTTGACGTACCCGTCGAACTCGTCCCACTGCGTCTTGATCGTCTCCTCTTTCGTGGTGTACCCCTCGATGAGGTCGCCGACGGACATCACGAACTGCGGTTGCAGCAGGTTCACGCGGGCGACGGCCTGCGAGAAGATCTTGTCGCGGTGGCCGCCGGTGCGGTCCGACACGACCGCGAAGGTGAACTGGTCGGCATCGTTGTTGAGCTTCAGAGAGGTCCACGGGTTCTTGTCGCCGCTCTCGATCTTCAGTTCGCTCGAGTCGGCCGGCGCGCGGGCGCCGACCGACTCCGAGCGCGAGAGCGCGAGCACGCCGGCGATCGCGGCGGCCGTGAGGAGGCCGAAGAAGAACTGTTTCATTGGCAACGTTCCGGCGAAGGTGAGGCGCGGTGCGCAGAGGATATCCCGGCCCCGGGCGGGCGGCAACACGCGCGGCGCCGGTTCACGGAACTTTCGCAGTCGGACGAGTCATTTCGGCGGTCCGGACGAGAGGAGTTTGATTTCGACGGTGTTCTCGCCGGACTTGACCTCCGCACTCAGTCCGGAGGTGTCGGGGTTGTTGTACGCGGAGGGGATGAGCGACTTGCCGCTCATGTAATCGCCCTTCGGGGCCTTCGCGGTCTCGCCGGGGTTGGCGACCACCGCCGGACCGGGTTCCGCGTTGGCGGTCACGGCGATACGATGGCCGCCGACCGGCGCACCGTCGCCGGGATCGTAGGTCGTCACCTCGGTGATCTCGCCGTTCACGATCTTGCCGGTCGCGGGCAGCAGCCCCTTGGCCTCGAACGTGACCGTCCCGAACGGGAGCGGCTTCCCGTCGAGGGTCACGGTCCCTTTCACCTTGGCGAGTTTCGGTCGGTCGGAGCAGCCCGCGACGAGAGCGGAGAGCACGACAAGGGCGCAGGCGCGGCGGACAAAAACTAACATGGAGGTTCCGGAGTGCGTGGGGTGACGCGCCGCCGATACAGCGGGGATCGGCGGGCGTTGGCGGGTTTAACGGTCAGTTCGAGTCGTTGACAACTTCCCCACCGGCGCGGGAAGCGTACGCCCGGTAGGCGGCTCCGTCGATGCCCTCGCGGACGAACCGCACCGACCCGTCGCACATGAGGAAGTTCGCGCCGCTCGAGTGGTAGCTGCGGAAACCGATCGACTCGTCCCAGCGGGGGTTGGCCTGCGTGGGCAGGTTCGCGGCCAGAGAGGCGTTCTGGTAGTTGATCGGGTAAGCGGTCGTCCCCCAGCACTGCGCCTCGAAGTTCTGCGTGATGCAGAAGGCGCCGACGCACTCGCCGACCGCGAACGTGTTCGACAGCCCGTCGGTGATGTCGCCGAACCGGGCGGACCACCCCCACCGGCCGATCACGCCGCGCACGACCGGGTTCGAGTAACTCAGGTTCCCGTAGTCGGGCGACTGGCCCACGCCGCCGCTGTTCTTGTAGTCGCCGGCGTTGGCCGCGTAGTCCGATTGCGACAGCACCCACGTCGGCCCGGCGAAGCTCTCCTCCTCGCGGACCTCGTCCGCGAACGGGTCGGACGGGCAGAGGAACAGGCCGAACTTCTTGCTCAGGAGCGGGTAGTTGTTGCCCTGCCACGAGTGGATCTTGAAGTCGAGTTGGGAGTACACCGCCGTCTGTTCGACGTCCGCGAGGATCTTGGGCTGCCAGTTCCAGCGGACCGGGTTGGCCCCGTTGTCGTGAAACTCGGAAGTCGGCAGCCGGCTGTTGCGGTCGTGGTAGTTGTGGAGGGCCAGGCCGATCTGTTTGAGGTTGTTGGAACACTTCATGCGTGCGGCGGCCTCCCGCACCTTTTGGACGGCGGGGAGGAGCAGCCCGATGAGGACCGCGATGATCGCGATCACCACCAACAACTCGATCAGCGTGAACGCACGCCGGAAGGGGTGTGGCATGACGGAACCGGGGAAGAACGGGTGTGAGTCGAGAAGTCGATCCTACCCGAATAGCGTTGTCACAAGAAACGAGAATATCAAGCGACGCGCCGGTATGAACCGGCGCGTCCCGAAAGGACTCACCGGCGGACTATTTCGAGGGCACCTTTTTGGCCCGCTCCTGGACGGCCTTGAGGGCGTTGGACGCGGCATTACTGACGATGACGTGCGGCTTGCCCTTGAGGACCTCCTGCAGCGGGCCGATCGACGCCTCCGTGCCGATCTCCTTCAGGATGTTGCACGCCTCACCGGCCGTCCAGAAGTCCTTGTTCGAGACGTACGGGATCACCGCCTTCTCGGCGGATGGGCCGATCGCCTTCAGCGCGGCGCTGGCCGCGGCGCGCTCGAACAGCCCCGGCAGGAGTTTCACCAGCGCCGGCGCGGCCTTCGGGTCCTTGAGCCGGGCGAGGACCCCGCAGATGGCGACCTTCGTTTGCCCCTCCTGGGTCTCCAGCCCGCCGACGAGCCCCTCGACGTTCTCGGGACCGGCCCAGAGGTGCAGGGCCTTGAGCGCGGTGAGGCGCAGGAAGATGTCCTTGTCGAGCGCCGCGGCCTCCAGCACCTTGGCGACCTCCTCCCGGCGCTCCGGCACGATCGCGTACACCTTGCTCAGCCGTTCGGCGCCGGCCTTCCGACGGTTGTTGTCGGTCGAGTTCAGGTCGTTCAGGGCCAGCGTGAGTTCCTGGTCGGTCGGCGCGGGCAGAACGACCGTCGCGACGTTCACCGTGATGGTCCGCCCCTCCACCGCGACGACGTTACCGAACGTGATCTTCTCGACGACGGTCTTCGGGTCCTCCACCGGCTCGATCTCGACGTTCAGGCCCTGCGGGGTACGGACCGCCCTCACGTTCAGTCCGGTGAACGTCTTGAGGACCGTGTCCTCGACGTAGCGCTGCGACGCGTCGTCCGCGGGCGTCGTGACCCGGAGGGTGACGGACTTGGGGTTCTTCGGGAAGGTCAGCCGCAACTTGTGCGGTTGCGTGTACACCGTCTGCCCGTCCGCGTTCACGTAGGAGAACTGGAAGGCGTACGTCTCGTCGGGGACCGCGCCCGCGGCCAGCTTGAAGGTGCCCTGGGCCTCGTCGTCGCGCAACTGGAGGGCCACCGTCTGGGCGTTGGCGATCGGGGTCCAGCCCGACGGGCCGGGCGCGCTCGCCACGTTCGCCGCGAGCGCGTAGTGCAACTTCGCGGCGCTGATCTTGTGCATCGGGTCGTTGAGTATCGCGAGCGCCACGAACTCGTTGGGCGCGGTGGCGGGGCCGCCCTCCAGGGTCAGGTGCTGGAACGAGTCGCGCCGGCGGACGCTGCTCTTGCGGTCCAGGGACCAGATCTCGCCGGTCGCGTCGCCCCGTCCTCCCAGTTGCCGCACCTGGAGCACGACGCCGAGCAGGATGTTCCCCTTGAGCATGTGGTTGAGCTGCGCGGCCGGGACGGCGAAGCCGACGTTCTTGTCCCGGACCGTGGACACGGCGATGCCGACGAGCCGCCCCTGGGCATCGACCACCGGCCCGCCGCTGTTGCCGGGAACGAGCAGGCCGTTGATCTGCACGTCGTTGAGCACCCCGTTCTCGTCGCGGCGCAACTGGGAGACCTTCCCCTCTCCGACCTTGATGTCCTTGACGCCCCCCGGGAAGCCGCAGATGAACACCGGCATCGTCTCCCGGACGTCCGCGTCGCGGGTGATGTCGATCGGCTCGGGGACGTTCCGCGCGCCGGTGATGCGGAGCGTCGCGAGGTCGGCCTCGGGGTCGATCGCGACGACCTCCGCGGGGTGCGACTGCTCCTCGGGGGTGCCGCTGTTCAGAACGACGTACACCTTCGTCTTGGCCCGGGTCTTCGGCGCCGGCTGGTTGGGTCCGAAGCCCGGCGGACCGAACCCGGGCGGGCCGAAGCCCGGCGGGCGGAGGATCGGCGGACGCGGCGGGAAGCCGGGCGGGCGGCCGGGGCCGGGCGGGCGGCCCGGTCCGGGATCGGCCTTGGGCGGCTCGTCGTCCCGGAGGTCGATGACGTGGTAGTTGGTGACGACGTAGGCCGCGTCGGAGTTCGCCCGGACGAGGAAGCCCGAACCGCTCGCGGCCTTGTCGCCCGCGTCGACGCGGATCAGCGCGGTCGCGCGTTTGGTCTTCTCCAGAAGGCCTTTGGCCGGCGGCGCGTCGACCGGATTCGCGTTCGCGTTCGGACCCGAATTCGTCGGCGGACTCGAATTACTCGACGAGGAAGCCGGTTTGTCGGTCGGTGCGTTCGTGGCGACGTCCGGGTCGGGCTTCTTCCCCGCGAGTGCCCAGACCGCCCCGCCGAGCGCCAGAAGCCCGAGGAAGCCGCCACCGACGAGCAACCCGATCAGCAGGCCGTTACCCTTCGCCCGTTCCTTCTTTCGCGTCCGCGATTTGTGCGGCCGGCGGTCCTCCTCGTCGTCCTCATCCTCGACAGCGCGACCGGCTGACCGTACCGCCTTGCGCGGCCGACGGTCCTCCTCGTCCTCCTCAACGGCGCGCGGCCGCCGCGCCGCGGGACGCGGGCGCTCGTCTTCGTCCTCCTCGTCGCGCCGCGCCTTCGGCGCGGGCTTGCGCGGGGGCGGGGCTTCTTCCTCGTCATCGTCCGGCAGGCTCATGGGCGCGGCCGGGGGGCGAACGGGTTTGGCCGCGGCCGCGGGACGCGGGGCCGGAGGGGCGGGCGCCGGCGCGGGAGTGGGTGCGGGGCGCGGGGCCTCTTTTTCCGCCTCGGTCCCGGGCGCAAACGTGTTGCCGCACTTGGGGCATTTGACCTTTTGCCCCGGCGCCGGCGCGGCGGCGACGCGGAGGGACGTTTCACACTCGGGGCATCGGAGGACGATGGGCATGACCGCTCGACCGAATTGAGGAGAGTTCGCAACTCACTCACGATGAATGGCTGATTCTACCCAATGCGCCCGCGCGCTGAGAAGACGCTTTTCCCCCGGCGTTACGCGCCCGGCACGTCGGACCGCCCCGCGGCCGCCCGGATGAGCACCGCGAGGACGTCTTCGGGGAGCCGCTTCCCGTCCCGTGAGAGGGCCAGTCCTTTCGGCTTGGAAATGCCCGGGAGCCGGTGCCGCACCGAACCCGTCTCCCGGTCCCAGAGCACGGTATGAACGTAATCGTCCCAGACGAGCAGTTTGCCGTCGGGCGTTCCGGTGATCGCGTAAACCCTGTTCTTTGAGGTGTGCAGCTTCTGCTTGGGTGCCCCGCCCGTCGGTCCCCACAGGAACACTTCCCCGACGTCCTTTGGGAGCGATCCGCCGGTGGTAACGAATCCGCCTTCCGGTAGGGCGAAAACGCCCGTCGCCTCCGCGGTGTGTCCCGACAGCGTGGTCCGGACGGCGCCGGTCGTCGCGTCGAACACGCGCACCTTACCGTCGTCGCCGGCGGTCACGACCGCGGAACCGTCCGTGGTGAACGTCAGCCCCGTGAGCGGCCCGCTGTTCCCCCTGAGCACGAGCGGGTATTTCGGACCGGGCGGGTCGTCGGGTTTCTTCGCGACCGGCTTGTCGGGAACGGGGGCCTCCGCCTTACCCGGGGACTTGTCGAACGCGTCGACCTTCTTCATCCTCATGCGGGCCGAGCGCTCTTTGACGTCCACGAAGTCGATGTGGCTGGCGTCAACGGGCGTGATCTCGAACGCGGCCTGGCTCTTCTCTTTTCCGGGGATACTCACCTTCTGCCCGTCCGGTCCGCGCGCCTCGTCGAAGTCCACCAGGACGAGGATCGCGTCGTTCTCGCGGTTCCGAATGACGCGCCACTTGCCCACGAACTCGATACCGAGCGCCCGCATCGAGCACCGCATGTCCTTCTTGTCGAACTCGAACTGCATGGCGCGGTGGAGAGGTGAGAGCGCGGCGTTTTCCGCGGCGCCCTCGTCCACGACCCACTTGCCGACGACCTTGTCCCGCTGGGAATCGAGGTAGTACAGGAAGCCGCCCAGCAAAGAACCGCCGACGCACGTCAGGAGGAGAAAGCCGCCACAGCCGAGCGCGAGGAGCGTTACCCACAACGGGCGCTTCTTCCGGGGCGCCTTCTTGCGATCTTCATCCTCGGAATCTTCGCGCCGGGCTGCCCTTTTCGTGAGCCTTTTGGGCGAAGGCTCGTCATCCTCGTCGTCCAGACTCATCGCCTTCGCGGGCTTCGTCGCGGGCCTCTTGGGCGCGGGCTCTTCGGTATCGTCGTCGAGACTCATCGCCTCCTTCGCCGGCTTCTCCTCCGCCGGTGCGAGCGGCTTCGGCCGTGGCGGATTCGGTGCGGCCACGGGCTTGGGCGTGTTCCCGGCCCCGAACGCCGGCCGCGGGGCATCGGCCGGAACGGTCAGGACCGCTTGGCACGCCGGACACCGCACCTTCTTTCCCGCGGCCGCGTCGGGGACTTGCAAATGTTTCCCGCACGTACACGATACGCGTACTGGCATGAGCCGAACTCCGATGAAGGAACGAGCACTTCACCGGAGGAAGAACACGACAAGGCGAATCGTTTCAGAGAAAAGTCGCAGTTTGACGATCGGCGGTGCCAATTTGCTCGTGGGCGTGTGCCGCACGCGACCGGTGGTGTGCGGGGTCGGCAACCGAAACCCGTTTCGGCGAGCCCGTGGAACGCGATCTGCAAACTCCAGCAACTGAAACGCTCTCCACACGAAGGGACTTAACGGAATCCGGCGACGGAGCGGGAACCGGGCACGCGACGTGCAAGGGACGCGTCATCCCACGTGCAACCGATCGGATCGGTGTCAGAGCCGCGCGACCCAGAAGCGCACGAACGACCGCGACGCCCGACACCCTACGTTCCAGAGGAACCCGACGATGGCAGCAACGATTTCCGCTCCGAGCGCCCCCTCGGTCGACGGCGAAGCAGCCGCCTCGATCAGCGCGTTCGGTAAGGCCCGGGCAACGGTCACCGGCACGCCCCTGAGCGCCGACGAGTTGCGGGACATCGACGCCCTCTGGCGCGCGTGCAACTACCTGGCACTGGGGATGACCTACCTGAAGGCCAACCCGCTGCTCCGGGAGCCGCTCAAACCGGAACACGTCAAGGACCGGTTGCTCGGCCACTGGGGCTCCAGCCCGGGCCTCGCGTTCTGCTACCTCCACCTCAGCCGCGCGATCAAGGCCCGGGACCTCGACGTGATCTTCATGGCCGGACCGGGGCACGGCGCGCCGGGCGTGCTGGGGCCGTGCTACCTCGAAGGGTCGTACTCGGAGGTGTACCCGGACTGTAGCGAGGACGAGGAGGGGATGCTGCGGTTCTTCAAGCAGTTCTCCTTCCCCGGCGGGATCGGCAGCCACTGCACCCCCGAGACCCCGGGCTCGATCCACGAGGGCGGCGAGCTCGGCTACGTCCTGTCGCACGCCTGCGGCGCCGCGTTCGACAACCCGGACCTGATCGTCGCGGCCGTCGTCGGCGACGGCGAGTCCGAGACCGGCCCCCTGGCGACGAGCTGGCACGTCGGCAAGTTCCTCAACCCGGCCCGCGACGGCGCGGTCCTGCCGATCCTCCACCTCAACGGGTACAAGATCAACAACCCGACCATCTGGGCGCGGGTCCCGCACGACGAGATCGAGGCGTTCTTCCGCGGCACCGGCTGGACCCCGTACTTCGTCGAGGGCTCCGACCCCGACTCCATGCACCAGGCGATGGCCGCCACCATCGACCGGTGCGTCGCGGACATCCGGGACGCACAGGCCGCGGCCCGGGCGGGCGGGCGGCCGTCCCGCGTGAAGTGGCCGATGATCGTGCTCCGCACCCCGAAGGGGTGGAGCAGCCCGGCCGCTGTCGGCGATCACAAACTGGAGGGGAGCTGGCGGGCCCACCAGGTGCCGATCACCGGGGTCAAGAAGGACCCGGCGCGGCTCGAACTGCTGGAGCGCTGGATGCGCGGGTACCGGCCACAGGAGCTGTTCGACGACCGGGGGCGGCTGAAGCCGGAACTGCGGAGCCTCGCCCCCGCCGGCCCGCGGCGGATCGGGTCGAACCCGCACGCCAACGGCGGCCTGCTGAAGAAGGCGCTGCGGGCGCCCGACTTCCGCACCTACGGGGTGAAGGTCGACAAGCCCGGAACCGCCGAGGCCGAGAACACCCGCCCGCTCGGCGCGTTCCTCCGGGACGTGATGCGGGCGAACGTGCTGAACTTCCGGATGTTCGGCCCGGACGAGAACACGTCCAACAAGCTCGACGCGGTCTACGAGGTGTCGAAGAAGTTCTGGCTGGAGGAGTACTTCCCCGAGGACGCCGACGGGTGCGAACTGGCCCCGGACGGGCGGGTGATCGAGATGCTCAGCGAGCACACCCTCGAAGGGATGCTGGAGGGCTACCTGCTGACGGGGCGGCACGGGTTCTTCAGCACCTACGAGGCGTTCGCCCACGTGATCGACTCGATGTTCAACCAGCACGCCAAGTGGCTGACCATCTGCAACCACCTGTCCTGGCGCGCGAAGATCGCGTCGCTGAACCTGCTCATCACCTCGACCGTGTGGCGCCAGGACCACAACGGGTTCACGCACCAGGACCCGGGGTTCCTCGACGTGGTGGTGAACAAGAGCGCCGCGGTCACCCGGATCTACCTGCCGCCGGACGCCAACTGCCTCTTGTCGGTCGCGGACCACTGCCTGCGGAGCGAGAACTACATCAACGTGATCGTCTCCGACAAGCAGAGCCACTTGCAGTACCTGGCGATGGACGAGGCGATCGTCCACTGCACCAAGGGGATCGGCATCTGGCCGTTTGCGAGCACCGACCGGGGTCAGGAGCCCGACGTGGTGGTGGCCTGTGCGGGCGACATCCCGACGAAGGAGGCGCTGGCGGCCGTGAACCTGCTGCGGCAGGAGTTCCCGGACCTGAAGGTCCGGTTGGTCAACGTGGTGGACCTGTTCAAGCTCCAGCCGAGCACCGAGCACCCGCACGGGCTGACCGACCGGGACTTCGACAGCCTGTTCACGACGGACAAGCCGATCATCTTCGCGTTCCACGGGTACCCGTGGCTGATCCACCGGCTCGCGTACCGGCGCACGAACCACCCGAACCTGCACGTGCGGGGGTACAAGGAGAAGGGAAACATCAACACGCCGCTGGAGCTGGCGATCCGCAACGAGATCGACCGGTTCAGCCTGGCGATCGACGTGATCGACCGCGTGCCGCAACTGAAGGTGGCCGGGGCGCACGCCAAGGAGAAGTTCCGCAACATGCAGATCGAGTGTCAGAACTACGCCCACGAGCACGGCGTCGACAAGCCCGACGCCGCCGGTTGGAAGTGGCCGTATTGAGGACAGAGGGCAGAGGACAGAAAACAGAGCCGCAGACCGCTGCCAGTGCTCTTCGGTCTTCTGGTTCTGTCTGTCCTCTGTGGCTTTGTCGCCGTCTGATCTCTGTCCTCTGTCCCCCGATTCCGATGTCCGACGCGATCCTGGTCCTGAACGCCGGCTCCTCCAGCCTCAAGTTCTCGATCTTCGAGGTCGGACGCGGGGCCGACGGTCTGTTGGCGCGCGGCCAGATCGAGGGCATCGGCACCGCGCCGCGGTTCGTGCTCCGCGGGGCACGGGGCGGAGCAGCCGAGGAGCAACCGCTGCCGGCCGGCGCCCGCGACCACGAAGGCGCGCTGCGGTTCGTGCTCGATCAGTGCCCGCGGTGGCTCGAAGGCCACCGGATCGTCGCGGCCGGGCACCGCGTCGTTCACGGCGGGGTGAAGTACGCGGCGCCGGTGGCCGTCACGCCCGCGGTGCTCGCGGAACTGGAACAGTTGGTGCCGCTGGCCCCCCTGCACCAGCCGCACAACCTCGCGGCCATCAACGCGGCGGTCGGGGCGATGCCGTTCGTACCACAGGTGGCGTGCTTCGACACCGCGTTCCACCGCGCACAGCCAGAGGTCGCGCAGCGGTTCGGGCTCCCGCGGCGGTTCACCGACGAGGGCGTGCGGCGCTACGGGTTCCACGGGCTGAGCTACGAGTACGTCGCCTCGGTGCTCCCCGACATCGACCCGCGCGCCGCGGCCGGGCGAACGGTCGTCGCACACCTGGGCAACGGCGCGAGCATGTGCGCGATGCTCGGCGGGCGGAGCGTCGCCACGACGATGAGCTTCACCCCCGCCGACGGGCTGGTGATGGGCACGCGGGTCGGGTCGCTCGGCCCCGGTGCGGTGCTCTACCTGATGCAGCGGCACGGGATGAGCGCGTCCGAAGTGGAACACCTGATCTACCACGAGTCCGGCCTGCTCGGGGTTTCGGGCGTGTCGAGCGACATGCGAGAACTGCTGACGAGCGCCGACCCGCACGCGGCGGAAGCGGTCGAGCTGTTCGTCTACCGGATCGGGCGCGAGCTCGGTTCCCTGGCCGCCGCGCTCGGCGGGATCGACGCCCTGGTGTTTACCGCGGGCATCGGCGAGAACGCGCCCGCCGTTCGGGCGAAGGTCTGCCGCGCGGCCGCGTGGCTCGGGGTGGAACTGGACGAAACCGCCAACGACGCGGGCGGCCCGCGGATCAGCGGCACGGGGAGCGGGGTCTCGGTCTGGGTCCTGCCCACAAACGAAGAGCTGATGATCGCCAACCACACGCGTCACGCGCTCGGCTGAGCCGGGGCCGGACAACCGCGCACGTTCCCACCCGTCTCCCATGAGACGATTACCAAGACCGCGCTGGCTGCGCCGACGGCCGGCCGAGTTGGTCGGTTCACTCCGCAACTCAATCGCGCCGCGGCACAAAGAGCCACCGGGCTGGAGATTCGCCGCGCCGCGGGGTACGATGCGAGCGCCGGCCGGTCGGTCGCGCGCGAATCAGCAAACTCTGCGGCGCTACGCCGCGGGCGGTCGTGTGTTGCCACACG
>JAFKJJ010000081.1:0-1869 GCA_017306025.1 Planctomycetota bacterium | reverse complement strand
GGGATCGGCCAGCGACCGTCTGGCGAACGGAACCGAGACGGCTACAGTAGGCGGCAGGGGTCGTTCGCGGCCGCGCAAGCTAGCGCTCACTGCGGCGCAACGCCGCGGGTGGTTTGTGATGCCGAGCAGTTGAAGTCGCCTCTCGGCCGACGAAGACAGATCATTCGTGCGGCCGTGAGGCGTGCTGAAAGGATGAAAGTAGCCGGCCGCGAACGACTCCCGTCCCCGCCCCGAAGTTAGCGTCGGCTGTGGTGCCACACCGCGAACGGTTCGCGCCGGGCGGGTGAGCAGAGTTGGCGCGTCCGGAGGTCAAAGAATGTGATACGCTGGGAGGGTGCGTGAGGCCGTCGGCTGAGCTAGCGTTCACTGCGGTGCTACGCCGCGGGCGGTCAGCGATGCCGGCCAGTTAGAGTCTGCCGCGGAGCGAAGGACTGTCTGGACAGGACTTCGCTCCGCGGCGTGCGAACAGGACGAAAGTAGCCCGACGGCCTCACGCCGCGATCGGTCGACACGGGCGCGTGTGGAGGGAGCTAGCGCAGACTGCGGCGCAACGCCGCGGACGGTCGGTAGTGCTCTCCGGTTTCAGCGCGCTTGCGCGCGCCCCGGCCGGGCTTCCGGACAGGTCACGGATACCCCGGCCGGGGATGGTGACGGTGGGAAAGTAGCCCACACGCGCCCGTGTCGATTGTGAACGAACCGGTTCCGCCGCTGCGAAGTTAGCTTCAACCGCGGCGCTACGCCGCGGACGGTTCGCAGTGCCGATCAGTTAGCTCGTAGCCGCCGCGTACCCACGGGTCAGACGCAGCGGGTACGTGTGCCGACAGGACGAAAGTAGCCCGGCGGCGGAACCGGACGACCCACAATCCGAAACGGAAGGACACCCCGATCCCGTTGCCGCGAGGTTAGCGGAAGCTGCGGCGCTACGCCGCGGACGGCTCACCCGGCTCGACAGTTGAAGGTCACTTTTCAGCACAGGTGCTCACGGACCCTGACCCTGCTGCGCGAAAGTAGCCGGCGGCGGGATCGGCCCCTTCACTTCCTTCTCATCGCCCGAAACTACCCCCGGTTGACGGGGTTCGATACACTTCGAGATGACGTGCCCCCGCGCGCCGAGTTCGCACCCGGAGTAGCTCCCGTGCCGCTACTGTTCGCCGTCACGCTGTTCGTCAGCGCGTCGCTGTTGTTCATGGTCCAGCCGATGGTGGGCAAGCTGGTGCTCCCGCTGCTCGGCGGCAGCCCGGCCGTCTGGAACGCCTGTATGGTGTTCTTCCAGGCGCTGCTCTTGCTCGGCTACCTCTACGCCGACCGGCTCACGCGACAGCCGGACACGCGCAAACAGTGGTACATCCACATCGGCGTAATGGCGCTACCGGTCGCGGCGTTCGCGCTGGCGGTCGTGCTCGGCTCGCGCGGGACCCCGATCGCGGTCGCCGAGAGCCTCGCCCCCACCGACGGGTCCAGCGCGATCCTCAGCGTGCTCGCCATCCTCACGGTGGCCATCGGCGTCCCGTTCTTCGTCTGCTCCACCTCCGCGACGCTGTTGCAGAAGTGGTTCACCTACACCGGCCACCCGTCGGCCCGCGACCCGTACTTCCTCTACGCGGCCAGCAACTTCGGCAGCCTGATCTCGCTGCTCGGCTACCCGATCTTCATCGAGCCGAACATGACGCAGGGCGCGCAGACGTGGTTCTGGGCGGCCGGGTTCTGCCTGCTGTTCGGCCTGATCGCGTTCTGCGGCCACGCCGCGGTGAACCCGCTCGGCGTCCCGCCCGGGGGGACGAGGGCCGCGACGAAGCAGCCCGCCGCGCCGGCCGTCACCGGCGGCGAGAAGCCGGCGTCCGCCCCCGCCGGGGAGCCCCCGCCGTCGTG
>JAFKJJ010000080.1 GCA_017306025.1 Planctomycetota bacterium | reverse complement strand
GCCGAACCGCCCGGAGGCCGTCGTCGGCGTCGCAGGCGCGCTGTCGGCCGACGGACGCGCCGCCGAGGCGTTCGAGCGCATCGAGAAGCTGAGCCGCTACGTCCCGGCGCGCCTGCGGGCCGGCGCGGGGCTGGCGATCGCCCGCGGCGGCCCGGTCACCGACCGGCAGGGGGAACAGATCCAGAAGTGGATCGACACCTGTCTCGCGGAGGACCCCGACTCGATCTCGCTCCTGCTGAGCAAGGCGGAACTCCTCGCCGTCCGGCAGGACACCGCCGGCGCCGCCGCGGCGTTCGAGAAGGTGTTGGCGAAGGAGCCGCGGAACGTGGTGGCACTGAACAACCTCGCGTGGGTGCTCGCGGCCGATCCGAAGAACGCGGAAAAGGCGCTCGACCTGGTGGCGCGGGCCACCCGCGAGGGCGGGCTGACCGGCGACCTGCTCGACACCCGCGCCCGCGTGCGGGTCACGCTCAAGCAGTTCGACTTGGCCGAGCGCGACCTGGCCGAGGCGATCGGGCACGAGCCGACGCCCCTGCGGTGGTTCCACGTCGCGGTGCTGCGGACGAGCCAGACCCCGCCGCAGCCCGTCGAGGCGGGCAAGGCGTTCGAGGAGGCCAAGCGCCGCGGGCTCACCGAGCGGAGCATCCACCCGGCCGACCTGGCGACCTACCGCGCGCTCGAAGGGGCCGCAAAGGCCGCGGGGAAGTGATCGCCGAGGTTCGACCGTGAAGAACCGCTATTTCGCGGTCGTGCTCGTCGCGGTCGTTCTGGCGATCCGTTGGGCGCCCACGAACCGCGTCCGGATCGTGAACGGGTCCGGGCAAACGGTTCACGGCGTGAGAGCTGACGGGTGCGGCAGGTCGACCGACCTCGGCGACATTCCGCCGGGCGGGTCGGTCGCCTGTTGGTTCGGCACGCCGAGGAACGAAGACGTCCTCAACGTGTGGGGGCACCTGGGCGACGGCACCCCGCTCCAAGAGTCGTCCCTTTACATCGTGTGGGAAGATTACTTCCGCAGCGACGTCGTGGTGATCCGCGCGGACGGGACCGTGTCGCAACGATGAGCGCGACGGGTCACCCCTCACGCGTTCCCGCTCAACTCGCACACGACCAGCGTCATGTCGTCGCTCAGCGGGTGCCCCTCGCGGAACGTCCGCTGGTCGGAGAGCAGGCGCTCGGCCAGCGGTTCCGCCGCGGTCCGCCCGTGCTCCAGCAGTGACTGCCGTAACCGGTCGGTCCCGTACCCCTCGCCCAGACCGTTGCGCGCCTCGACCAACCCGTCGGTGAAGAAGCACAGCCGGTCGCCCGGTTCGAGCTGCACCGTCTTCTCGCGGTACTGCTCCTCCGGGATGATCCCCAACATGAACCCCTGCGCCGAGAACTCCTGAACCTCGCCGGTGCGCGCGACGAACCGGTACGGGTACGGGTGTCCCGCGTTCGCGTAGGTCAGCACCCGCGTGCGCCGGTCCAGCACGCCGTAGAACGCCGTCACGAACCGGTCGTCGGCGAGCCCCTGGAGCCGCGCGTTCATTTCGGCCAGCACCGCGCCGGGCGCGGTGGTGGAGCCCGACGCGTCCGCGAACGCGGTGCGCGACATGATCGCCACCATCGCCGCGGCGATGCTGTGCCCGCTCGCGTCGGCGATCAGAAAGCCGAGGTGGTCGGGGTCCGGGCGGGCCACGTCGTAATAGTCGCCGCCCAGGTGGTCGAGCGGCGCGTAGTGAATGCCCCATCGCAGCTCCGGCCACTCGGGCGGGGCCTTCGGGAGCAGCATCCGCGTCTGGAGCCGACCGGCGGCGCGCAGGTTGTACCGCAGCTCGGCGTCGCGACCCATCACCTCGTCCATCGCGCGCCGGAGGTCGCGCGTGCGCTCCTCGACGAGCCGGTTCAGGTCGTCGGCGCGCCGGCTCATGAGCATGCGCGCCGAAACGACCCCGATCACCCGCCCGGACTCGATCACCGGCAGGTGCCGCACGTGGCACCGGTCCATCACCGCGATCGCCTCTTCCGAACTCACGTCCGGCGCGATCGTGTGCGGGCGCGGCGACATCCACTCGGAGACGGGCCGGTCGCGCCAGTCGGTGTCGGCGTCGGCGACCCGCCGGAGCAGGTCGCGCTCGGTGAAGATGCCCGCCAGCGCGTTCCCGCCGTTGACGACGATCACCGCCCCGACCCGCAACCGGTTCATCTGCTCGATCACGTCGCGGAGCGGGCACGAGGGTTGCACCACCAGCGGCGCGGGCTGCATCACCTGACGCACGGTCAACGTCGTTCGCTGCGTCATTCCGGAACACCTGTTAACCTGCGTCGAGTCTGCCCGCCGACGCGGTCCGGGAGGTCTGAGGGGTCGTGTGCGGCGCCGGCGGCCGTGAGCGGTCCGCGGCGGAATCGCGACTGCGGCTCCTTGACGCCCCCTACCGATCAGTGACAAGATACGTACGGATTCGCTCTCACGGAACACTCCCATGCCAATCTGGGTGCGGCAGGCGGCGGCGATCCCGGTCCGGGACGACCGCGTGTGTCTGGTGACGTCCAGCAGCGGCCGCCGGTGGGTCGTCCCCAAGGGACAGATCGACCCCGGCCACACGGCCGGCGAGGCCGCCTTGGTGGAGGCGTGGGAAGAGGCCGGGCTGGTGGGCGCACTCGATCCGGAACCGCTGGGCAGCTACGCCTACGAGAAGCTCGGGCGCGAGCTTCTCGTGCTCGTCTACCGGCTGACCGTGACCGAGGTCCGCGACGAGTGGCCCGAGCGCCAACTGCGAGCCCGCGAGTGGGTCACGCTCGCAGAGGCGCTCGATCGCATTGAGGAGCCGGGCCTGCGCGACCTGCTCCGCGTTGCCTTTCACATCAAAAGGCCCGACCGGCTGACGCTCGCGACCGCGTGAGCCGGGGGCGGCGTCGCTCACCGAGCGGCGCCGCCCACACTTAGTATCGCACCGCACTCCCGCCGATTTGCTCGTCCAGTGACGGCCGGTTCGCGACTACTTCAAGAGCGGCAGGATCACGCGCTCCACGTCCGCCTCGGTCGCAACCGGGGGAACGCCGCCGTGCAGTTCCCACGACTCGACCAGTTCCGCGGACTTCCCGGGCGGGAGCGTTACCAACTCGCCGACGGTCTCCATTTCGAGCATGTCCTCGTTCGAGAAGGTCTGGTAGCGCGTGCCGCGGTCCGGGTAGACGGCCCCTTCGCGGTAGTCGAAGCGCTTCACGAACAGCACGCCGGAGTTCAGGTACGCGACCCAACCCTCGCGGTGCGCGAGGCCGATCTTCGTCGGCCCCTTGTTCACGTCCTGACGGAGAAAGAGGTATCGCTTGCCGAACGTCCAGCGCGTGTCCGCGAAGTCGAAGTACGGCCACAAGACGAGTTCCTGATTCGGCCCGTAATCGGCCGGCGACTTCGCGTTGCTGACGTGGCCGGGGTGGTTCTTCTTCGGCGGCAGCGGGATGATTTCGACCCCGCCCGGCGCCATCACGGTCGGCCCCCACGGGGCGAGTTCGGTCGGCGCGCTGCCGACGTTCGTGACGCGCAACGTCACCTCGACCCGGGTGCCGCGTTCGCCGAGGCGCAGTTCCATCACCTTCTGGACGCCGTACTCCGTCTCGGGGGGCGGCGTGAAGCGGACGGCGCGGTCGCCGATGGCCTCCCACTTCACCGGGCGGTTGTCGGCGAAATAGGTGCGGGTCAGGTCCTCGGGCGCGAGCCAGAACCGGTGCCCGCCGCGGATCTGCCACTCGGCCTCACCGGTCCCGCCCATCATGGCGTCGTAGTTCTTCATCACGTTGACGCCGCTCGACAACCGGTAGCTGATGACGCGCGGCCCGACGTCGAGGGTGACGATCAGTTCCGCGTCCGCATTGGCCAGACGGAGGTTGTTCTTCCAGCCGCGGTACTCGATCACGTCCACGATTCGCCTCACGGGAGAAAAAAGAAGAGGGGCCGGCATGGTATCATGCCGGCCCCTCTTTGGATATCAGTTCTAGTTACTTCGAGCCGAGCAACCGCGCGCCGAGCCGCCAGGACCCGAGCGTGCCGAGGGCGATCGCCCCGAGGAGCACACCGGCCGGGGCGGGCACCGGGGTCGGGTTGTCCGGCCCACCAACGGGCGGGGTGGTCGTGGTGGTCGTCGGCGGGGGCGTGGTGGTCGACGAGCCGCCGACGGGGGTAGTGGTTACCGGTGATGTGGTCGGGAAGGTCGACGATCCGCCGCCGGTGACCAACCCGCCACCGCCCCCACCGAACCCGCCGCCGAGGCCGCCGACAGGAGCCCCGAAGCCACCGAGGCCGCCGAAACCGGCGCCGCCGAAACCGCCACGGTTGGCGGCCGCGCCGCCGACCCCGCCGCCCACGTACCGCAGCGCGAACTGCGACTGCGCCACGACCCCCTGCGCGTTCTCGATCCCCATCAGGCGGATCAGTTCACGGCCCCGCAGGTCGGGGTTCTCGTAGTACAGCGAATCATCGCCGGTCAGCGAGTCAAGGTACTGCTGCGCCTTCAGAACATAGGCCGGAGCATCGGCACGCGGGTAGTTCGCCTGGAAGTCACCGGCGAAGAGGTCGCGTTTCGGCTCGCCCTCGGCCGGTTCACTCTCCTGGATGATTTCCCACAGCGCCACTTGCAGCGCGATCGCCTCTTCGGGGTTCACCGCCTTCTCGACCGGATCGCGGAAGTAGCGGCCGAACAGTTCCTGGATGTACCGCGCCCGGCACTCGGCGGCGAGCGGCGCCTTCGGGTCGTCCAGTGCCAGCCCGTAGTTCGACGGGGCGTAAATGCTGTTCACCCGGAACCGGTACAGCTTGTCCGCGACGATCGGAACGAGCACCTCGGCACAGTATCCGGTGAAATTGCGGTCCAGGCCGTTGGTGCCGAACTCGGAGGCCGGAACCTCCCAGCGGAAGACGCCGGCCGAACAGACGGCCTCTTTGCCCTTCCATTTGTACTTGAACTGCTCTTTGGGCTCGAGCTTCGTGTAGAAGACTTCGAGGGCCGGTTCCTGGCCGAACGCCCGGGATTGCGCGAGGAGCGCCAGCGGGAGGACAGCGGCCAGGGCGGCCAACCGGGCGCGAGTGATGGTGCGTGGCATGACGGACGATCTCCAGCGGGGGACGCCAGGACCGGAGTGTGGGGCCGGTTGACGGAACACGGCCTCTATAACAGACATTACCCAGGCCGTTGCCCGGATAAAAGACCGATCTCGGCAGAAAGTACACGCCCCTCGCAGAATTGCGCAACGGCGCGAACGGTATCAATTATTTCGGCCGCGGGCGATCCCGAAGTTCACTTCCGGCAACGCGCGTCTCCCGCTTTACGCCCGATCCCGGGCGAATCTTGCATTCCGAACGGAGTTCGCGAGTCTGATATAATCCCGTGGGCCGCAATGTTGTATTCCGGGTCGATCTAATGTCCACCGTTCCGCGTGAAAACGGCCGCATCTCTCTCGCCTTATGGGAAGAGCGGTTCGCGAAGCCGTTTGCGCCCACCACCGCGGCCGAAATGGCGGAACGCGGTTGGGACGCCGTCGATGTGGTGTTCGTCACCGGCGACGCGTACGTCGACCATCCCAGTTTCGCGATGGCGATCCTGCACCGCGTCCTGGAACACGCCGGGTTCCGCGTCGCGATCCTGAGCCAGCCGGACTGGAAAACCTGCGAGCCGTGGCGGCAATTCGGGCGCCCCCGGCTGTTCTTCGCGGTGTCCGCGGGGAACATGGATTCGCTCATCAACCACTACACCGCGAACAAGAAGGTCCGCAACGACGACGCGTATTCGCCGGGCGGTCGGATCGGCCTCCGTCCCGACCGCGCGACTCTCGCGTACTGCCAGCGCGCCCGCGAGGCGTTCCCCGGCGTGCCGGTGATCGCGGGGGGCGTGGAAGCGTCGTTGCGCCGACTCGTACATTACGACTACTGGTCCGACACGGTGAGGCGGTCGATCCTGCTCGACTCGAAGGCGGATCTGGTCGTGTACGGAATGGGCGAGCTAAACATTCTGGCAATCGCCAACAAGCTGAAGGCCGGCGGCACTCTACGAGATCTGCGAGCGTTGCGCGGCGTCACCTACGCCCTCGGAGCGAAGGAGTCGGAGGACTTCAAGGCCCAGGCGAGGGCCACCGTCCTCCCGTCGTTCGAAGAGGCGCGGGACGACAAGCACGCCTTCGCCGAGGCGACGCGCGTCATTCACACCAACACCAACCCGTTCAACGCCGCAACGCTGGTCCAGTTCCACGACCGGCAGGCGGTGGTACAGAACCCGCCGTCGTTCCCGCTGTCGCAGGCGGAAATGGACGCGGTGTACGACCTGCCGTTCACGCGCCGGCCGCACCCGAGCTACAAGGAGCCGATCCCGGCCCACGAGATGATCAAGGACTCGGTGACGATCCTCCGCGGGTGCTTCGGCGGCTGCACGTTCTGCTCGATCACGGCCCACCAGGGGCGCATCATCCAGAGCCGCTCGCAAGAGTCGGTTCTGAGGGAGGTCAACAAGCTCGCGGCCGACCCGGACTTCAAGGGGATCATCTCCGACATCGGCGGCGCGACCGCGAACATGTACACCATGCGCTGCTCGCGCCCGGAGGTGGAGGCGAAGTGTAAGCGGCTCTCGTGCGTTCACCCGACGGTGTGCAAGCTGCTCGGCACCGATCACGGCCCGCTCATCGAACTCATGCGGGAGGTGCGCACCGTCGAGGGCGTTCGCAAGGTGCTGGTGTCGTCGGGCATCCGCATGGACCTGGCGCAACTGTCGCCGGAGTACGTCCGCGAACTGGCCGAGCACCACACGGGCGGACGGCTGAAGGTGGCACCGGAACACACCAGTCCCAAAGTGCTGGAGCTGATGAAGAAGCCCCCGATCGACAACTTCGGAGCGTTTGCCGATCAGTTTCAGCGCGCGAGCACCGACGCGGGCAAGCCGAAGCAGCAGATCGTGCCGTATTTCATCGCGAGCCACCCCGGCAGCGACCTCGCGGAGATGATCGACCTCGCCCTCTACCTCAAGCGCAACGGGTATCGTCCGGACCAGGTGCAGGACTTCATCCCGGCGCCGTTCGACATCGCGACGTGCATGTATTACACGGGGCTGGACCCGTTCACGAAGAAGCCGGTGCGGACCGCCAAGAACCTCGGCGACCGCAAGCTCCAGCGCGCCCTCATGCAGTTCTTCAAGCCCGAGAACTACTTCGAGGTCCGCGAGGCACTGGTTCGGGCCGGGCGGTCCGACCTGATCGGCGGGTGCGAGGGGCTGATCCCCGCCAACCCGCCCAAGGAGGCCCTGGAGAAGCGGAGGCGGGAGGCCAACCGAGCGGTCAACGGGGACGACAACGACCATTACCACACGGTCGCCAACCCCGCGAAGGGCGAAAAGCCCGGCGAGCGCGGGGCGGGGCCGGTGAAGCAGACCGGATACCGGCCGGGAAGGAAGTCACAACAGCGGCGGCCGGGGAAGAAGAGCGGCGACGGCTCAGCTCCGCGAGCGTAGCGAACGCTCGACGAGTACCGCGCCTCGATTCGCTTCGTCCGCTGTTGTCGAGCGGCGACCCGACCGAGGAAGTCACGCATCGCCGCGCCGATCTCCCCAAAGTGAGTTTCCAACGCGAAGTAGCCGGCGTCCACGAAGCGCGCCTCCGCGTCTGGGATGTCGCGCCTGTGGGCTTCGGCGCCGGGAGGGAGGAAGTGCGGATCGTTCTTGCCCCAGATCGCAACAGCGGCGGCCGCCAGCCCCCCTGCTCCACGGCCCCGCGGTAGAACACGCGGTGGCCCTCGGTGGCAGCACCGCAATAGCGAACCGTGTCGCGCTCCTCCCGAGGTTCGTGCCGAGCGCGTCGCCGCAGCCCATCAGATCACCACGACCATCTTTCCGTTGGCTTGGTTCGCATCCATCACCCGGTGCGCCTCGCGGATGTCCTCGAAGCGGAACACCCGAGACGGCTTCGCCCGGTACCGACCGGCCTCGATGTCGTTGGCGATCGCCCGGAGCGGCACGTCCGACAGCGGAAAGCCCGGAGCCCCGAACACGAAGCTGCCGAAGAACGTCAGATACACGCCGCTGGCCATCTGCAAGAGCGGGTTGAAGTCGTGGATCGGGGCCAGGCCCCCTAACCACCCGGCCAGGCACGCCCGGCCGCCCCGGCGCAGCATGTTGAGGGAGTCGAGGATGGTGCTGTTGCCGACCAGGTCGAGTACCGCGTCGATCTTCTTGGCTTCGGCGATCCGCTCGGACAGACCCGGCCCCTCGACCTCGACCCGGCTCGCGCCGAGTGATTCCAGCATCGGGAACCGATCGCGGTTGCGGGTGGTCGCGATCACCCTCGCCCCGGCGTTCACGGCCATGTTGAGGGCCGCCTGCCCGAACGAAGAGGTCGCCCCGCGGATCACCAGCGCCTGACCTTTGGTGATTTCGAGGTTGCGGAACAGGCACGTCCAGGCCGTGGCATAGGTCTCGGGGATCGCTGCCAGTTCGGCCCAGCTCAGATCGGATTCGATGGTCGCGACGTTCGACACCGGCGCGCGAGTGAACTCGGCGTAGCTGCCGTTGATCGTCCGCCCCAAGCCGCCCATGAGGGCGGCGACCTTCGTACCCGGGGCGAACTCACCGCCGGGGCACGACTCGACCACGCCGACGCACTCGATGCCGCTGACGTCGGCGATCTCGGCCCAGTTGCCCTCGCGCATGTGCTTCTCGGCGTGGTTGACCCCGAACGCCTTGACCCGGATCACGGCGTGGCCCGCCTCGGGTTGGGGCTCCGGGATCTCCCGGATCTCCAGTACCTCCGGGCCGCCGAACTGCTTCCTCAGGATCGCACGCATGAGAGTCCCTCCCGGGCGAGTAACCTCGAAAATCAATCTATCCCAGTTACTCGTTGGTCGTAACCTCCTTACGGACATTTTTCCGGTTATAATGCGTGAAAGAGTTTCGTGGAGCATTTCGATGTCGGACCGCCCGCCCCCGTTCTTCGTCGGCGACCACCCCGCGCTCGACTTTCTCAACACCGTGGCCACGCCCAGGGACGTCCCGGTCGAGTGGCTCCGGGACGGGCGGGACCTGATCGACTGGCTGGAACGGGCGAAGATGATCGGGGCCGGTGTTGCGTCGCGGTTCCGGACAGCGCGGAATCACCGGGCACTTGACAGCGTCGCCGAGAAGGCTCGGGAGTTCCGTGAATGGCTGCGAGATTTCGTTACGCGGCACAAGGGCAAACCGGTCTCCTCCGGCGCGGCGAAAGCGCTGGGGCCGTTGAACGAACTGCTCGCGGGGGACACCAGTTACCCGGCGGTCGAGGCGGCCGAGGGCGACCGGGCGCTGCGGTTGAGGCGGGTCCGCCGGTGGGAAAGCCCCGACGAACTCTTGCACCCCATCGCGGAGGCGGCGGCCGACCTGGTCTGCCGCGCGGACTTCCGGCTGATCCGCGCGTGCGAGGGCCACGTCTGCACGCTGTTATTTCTGGACCAAACGAAGGCCCGCGGCCGTCGGTGGTGCAGCATGGCGGTGTGCGGGAACCGGGCGAAGGCGGCGGCGCACCGGGCCAGGAAAAGCAACAGGTGACCCCGGCCCCGGGGTGCTTCGGAACCCCGCCGCACCTCGGACGGCCGCCATTGGAAACCGGTCCACGAACGGTCGCGCCCCTGAGCGCGCCACGCGGCAGTGCAACGTGGTGATTTGCGCGGGGCGGTCCGGTACTGCCTGTGCTTGTGTGCGCGGCCGGCACCGCGGCCGCCCCTCGCCGTTTGCCAGATACGAAGGGGCTGTTACTCTTCGTGGCAGGTGCGTAAATCAGAACTGTTGCCGGCAAGGGCCGTGCAAGCAGGTGCCGAAGCGAACCGCCGTGACACGCAGGAGGCCCGCGATGGACGACCGCGACCCGCGCACCGTGTTCGTCGCCGACAGCGCGAAGCTCGCCGACGCGGTGATCCAGCTCCTCGCCGCGAACAACATCCCGGCGGAGATCGGGCCGGTCGTGGCGGTCGAGGCCTCCGCGCTCACGGGCATGAGTGACGCGCCGGAGGAGTTCCCGATCCTCGTGGCCGACCCGAAGAAGGCCGAAGAGGCCCGCGAACTGCTGGCCAGAGCCGAAAAAATGGCCGCGCTGCGGGCGGTGGTCGAGAAGCGAGCGGCCCGCACCGGTAACGTGACCGCGACGTGCGAGGACTGCGGCAAATCGTCCGAGTGGCCCGCGGCCTCAATGGGCACCACCGAGGTCTGTCCGCACTGCGGCCGGTACATGGACGTTCCGGACCCGGACGAGGACTGGTCCGACGTGGACTTCGGCGCCCCGGAAGGCGAAGGGGAAGAAAGGGCGAAGGAATAACGATGTCGTTCGCACTGGCTCCGTTTACCGTTGCCCCGCAGGAGGTCGGGTTCACGCTCGCGAAGGTGCTGCGGTCGCGGCTCGGCGGGCCGTCGTGGAACGACGTGCGCAAGCTCATCGCCGCGCGCCGCGTGAAGGTCGGCGACGCGGTCTGCTCCGACGAGGCCCGGCGCCTCAAGGAAAACGAGGTCGTCGTTCTGCTCGAACACCCCAGGCCGCTCCCGAGGGCCGCACACCCCGACCGGCTCGTCGTTCGGCACCTCGACGAACACGTCGTCGTGGTCGAGAAGCCGTCGGGCGTCAACACCGTGCGGCACCCGGCGGAGCTGGAGTGGTCGGAACAGCGCCGCGAACTCGACCCCACGCTCGAAGACCTCACGCAGTGGGCCGTCGCCCACCAACTCGGCCGCCCCGCGCACACGCTCCCGCGGCTCCGCATCGTTCACCGGCTCGACAAGGAGACGAGCGGGCTCGTCGTGTTCGCCCGCTCGGTGCTGGCGGAGCGCGAACTCGGACTACAGTTCAAGAAGCACACGGTCGTCAGGCGCTACCTGACGGTCGTGCCGGGTATTCTGACCGCGCGAACGATCTGCTCGAATCTGGTGGAAGACCGCGGCGACGGGCGCCGCGGCAGCACGCAACTCCCCGGCGTGGGCAAGGAGGCGGTCACCCACGTTTCGGTCGAGGAGCGGCTCCCGGGGTACACGCTGCTCTCGTGCCGGCTCGAAACGGGGCGCACGCACCAGATCCGCATTCACCTCTCCGAAGCCGGACACCCGGTGTGCGGCGACAAGGTGTACGCAAAGCGCCCCAACGGCGAAATCTTCGAAGACAAGAGCGGCGCACCGCGACTGGCGCTGCACGCGACCGAACTCGGCTTCGCGCACCCGGCGACCGGGGCACATTTGCACTGGTCGATGCCGCTACCGGCCGACTTGCAGAAGTTCGCCGAAGGGCTGAGGGGCAAGACGTAGGCCGGCTGCGCCCGACGCCCGACTTACTCAAGATCAGTTCCCGCGCTGCCCTGTCCCCTGCGGACTTCGCCTTGCATTTCCCGTTCGGCTCGACTATTCCTCCCGGTCCGAAACGCAACCCGGCACAGGGACGTGCCACATGAGCTCCCCCGTACCGCCGTTCGACCGGCTGGCGTACGCCCGTCGCGTGCTCCGCTCCGAGGCCGCGTCACTCGACGTCGTCGCCAGCCGACTCGACGACGGGTTCACCGCCGTCGCCGACGCGCTGTTTCGCTGTCGCGGGCGGGTCGCGGTCGTCGGCGTCGGCAAGTCCGCGGACATCGGGCAGAAGACCGTCGGCACGCTCAACTCCACCGGCACACGGGCCTACACGCTCGACGCGACCCGCGCCGTTCACGGCGACCTCGGCACCGTTCACCCGGACGACGTCGCCCTGCTCCTCTCGCACAGCGGCGAATCCGAAGAACTGCTCCGGCTGCTCGCCCCCCTCAAGCGGCTCGCGTCCGCGCTCCTGGCGATCACGAGCCGGCCCGACAGCACGCTCGCGAAGGCCGCGGACGCCGCGATCGTCTACGGACCCGTCACGGAAGCGTGCCCGCTCGCACTCGCCCCGAGCACCAGCACCACCGTCATGCTCGCGCTGGGGGACGCGCTCGCGTTCGCGCTGCTCGAACAGCGACAGTTCACCGCCGACGAGTTCGCGCGGTTCCACCCGGCCGGGGCGCTCGGGCGGAAGCTCGCGCTCGTCGCGGAGTGGATGCGCCAGGGGGACGACCTCCGGATCGCGTCCGAAACGAGTACCGTGCGGGAAGTGTTCGCGCAGGTGCGGCACACGGGGCGCCGGACCGGCGCGATCATGCTCGTGGACGCCGACGGCCGACTCGCGGGGCTCTTCACGGACAGCGACCTCGCACGGTTGTTCGAGAACCGACGGGACGCGGTGCTCGACGGCCCGATTTCGGCCGTGATGACGCGCACCCCGATCGTCGTCGCACCGGACGCGCGCGTGTCGACGGCGCTGGACGTGCTGAAGGCGCGGAAGTTCAGCGAGCTGCCGGTTGTAGACGCCGACGGCCGCCCGGTCGGCATGCTCGACATTACCGATGTGATCGGACTCGAACCGCACGCCCGGGGTGCGGATTTTGGCCCTTCCCTGAAGCTCGTCGAACGCAAGAGCGCGTAAAGTGCATCAGCCGCCCCCCGATCTCCCCGCCCGCGCCGCGGCCGTCGAACTCCTCCTGCTCGACGTGGACGGCGTCCTCACCGACGGCAGCGTGGTCTACGCCGACGACGGGACCGAGCTGAAGCGGTTCCACGTGCGCGACGGGTCGGGGTTGAAGTTGTGGCGCGCCGCGGGTAAGCGGGCGGCCATCGTCTCGGGGCGAAGGTCGGTCGCGGTGGAACGCCGCGCCGCGGAACTGGGGATCGCCCCGGTTCTGCAAGGGCGCGACGACAGACTCGCGGCGCTCGCGGAGGTGCTCTCCGCAACCGGGCTGCGGCCGGAACAGGTGTGCGCGGTCGGCGACGACCTGCCCGACCTGCCCGTCCTGCGGCGGTGCGGGTTGGCGGTCGCGGTCGCGGACGCGTGCCCGGAAGTGCGAGCGACGGCGGCTCACGTCACCACAACGGCGGGCGGTCGCGGCGCGGTCCGCGAGGTGATCGAGTGGCTGCTGAAGTCGGGCGGCCGGTGGGACGAGTTGATCGCCCGATACACGGGCTGACCGCGTGGTCCGGTCACCCCGTGACCGGAAAAAGGCAACCGGTCACGGGGTGACCGGACCACAAGGGAGCGCGATCGGTGCTGACGCCGCGACGGACCTTGTTGCTGCTCGCCGGTTTCCTCGTATTCGGCTGCGCCTACGGCGTGTACGCCCGCCTCCTCGGCTGGCTCGACGGGCTACCGCAGCTCCCCGAGGATATGCTCAAAGTCGCCGGCGGCGACGGCGCGATTCTTCCGCCGGAAAACCGCGTCTCACCAACACAACAGAAGCTCGCCGACGCGTTCGGCCCCAAGGCCCCCGAAACCGACTACGCGCTCTACGAGTTCCAGTTCGAGTTCCGCAACGGCGAGTCGCCGGTCGTGGTCGCGTCCGGGCCGCCCCCGTCCAGCCCGAACTCCCCCCGCGTCACGCTCTCGCCCTTCAGCCTCGCGATCTTCGGCAGGCCGAAGCCCGCGTACCTGCGCCGGCCGGGCGAGGTCACCGAGATCACCACGATCCACTCCGACAAGGCCGTTCTGGAGTTCGACCGCGTCATCAACAACCTGAGCGAGATGCGGACCGCCAAGCTCTTGCGGCTGGAACTGGTCAGCGAGCCCGAACCGCTCGACCCCGACCCGCGCCGCGGCACCGTCCACATCATCAACAACCAGAAGACGTCCGACCCGAACCGGTTCCTGATGATCCGCACCCCCGGCCCCGTGTTCTACCGCGACGCGAAGGCCGTCGCCGGCACGCCCGCGGCGCAGGGGCCGGACTTCTGGACCGACGCGCCGGTCGAGATCGTGGACCGGCAGAACCTCCCCCGCGCCATCGGCGCCCCGTCCCCGATCACCGCGGCGACCAGGAGCGCGGACGCCCGCTCGACCGCGGCCGTCGCCGACATCATCGCCGGCCGCCGCGCGCCGCCGCCGACGGTCACCGCGATCGGGCTGCGCGTCTACCTCGAACCCGAGCCGCCCCCGGGCCAGCCGAAGCCGAAAAGTTCCAACAACAGCGGCCTTCACGGGGTGCGCAAGCTCGACCTGCTGGAACAGGTGGTCGTGAACCTGTGGGTGGACAACGGGCAGTCGATGGTCGGCGGCTCCCCGCCCGATGCGCCCGGCGCGCCCAAGCAGAACGCGCTCGCACTGATCCCGCCGCCGGCCGCACTCGCGGCGATCACCGGCAACCTCGCGCCGGCCGCGTACACCGCGCGGCTCCAGAACCGCGCGCTGCTCCAGATCGACACCCGCGGCCCGTTCTCGTTCGATTCCGAAAAGAACGTCGCCCGCTTCGACGTGGTCCCGCACTCCGACCCGAACCTCCCCAACGACGTGCAGGTGACGAAGGTCCCGGCGCGCGGCGGGCAGAGCAGCCTGTTCAGTCAGGTACTCGAACTGGAACTCAACGGCGGGCCGACGGCCGCGTCGCGCCCCGCGAACGCCCCGGCGATCAAGAAGTTGCACGCGTGGACGTACACCACGGGCCGGTTCCTCACGGTCGCGTCGCAGGACGACGCGATGGAGGCGTACGGGCAGGACCTCGTTCACGAGCAGGCCGCGAGCCGCACGACCCTCACCGGCGGCCCCCTATACGTGGTCCGCGAGCGGAACGTGCTCTCGGCCGGAGTTCCGCAGCGCGCCGCGACGCTCGTCAGCGAACCCGGCCCCCCGCCGGCGCGCAAGGCGCAGATCACCGTTCGCGGCGCCGGCCGCGTCGAACTGTTCGACGCCGCGACCAACGCCAACACCACCAGCGCGACGTGGAAG
>JAFKJJ010000079.1 GCA_017306025.1 Planctomycetota bacterium | reverse complement strand
CTTCGGCCCGCACGCAAGATGTGTGCGGGCCGAAGCGTTTTTGGGATCATCCGTTGTTGATGGTTTGCTCGTTGGCGCCCTGCTCATCGGCCCAACTGAAAACCCCATCGTAACCCGGCTTGCGCCGCGCTACGATGGGGCCGGAACAGAGAAGAGGCAGAACTTGTGGATATACTGAGCGGGAGCGAATAGGTTGTCAATACCAATGGCAGGGATTTTTCATAACCCCGCAGTTCGCCGGACCCGCGACGCTTTGGCCGGATTCGTTCGGCTGACGCCCGCTTTCACGGTGCGGCCGGTGCTTGATTCGACACGTGGAGGCGACTACGCTGGGGGATGGGTCGCCCGAGGTCCTTCGTCCCGTTCCCCGAAGGTCGTAGCACATGCCCTCTGACGCCGACCTGACCAACGAGTTCTTTCAGGTCAAGCGGCACGGCGACGTGGCCGTGATCGTGCCGTCGGCGCAGGTGGAAGACCTGCCCGAAACGCTGCTCCAGCCGGCGGCGGAACTGGTGCTCGCGCCGCTGAAGGAAGACCCGCCGAACCAGATCATTGTGGACCTGTCGAGCGTGTCGTACTTCGGCTCGGCGTTCATCACGTTCCTGTTGCGGTGCCACCACCTGTTGGCCGCCCGCGGGAGCGAACTGGTGCTGGCCGGAGTGAACTCGAACATCCGCGAATTGCTGCGGATCACGAACCTGGAGATGTACTGGGCGCTGTACGACACCGCGGCCGAGGCGATCAGTGCCCTGGGCGGCGCGGACTGAGCACCCGGCGCGAGCGGCTACTGCACGCGGAGGAGGGCGTCCCAGCTCTTCGCGGTCAACACCTTGATTGCGATCCGATCAAGGCGTTCGAGGTCTTCGATCGCGCTCAGCCTGTTCTTCTGCTTGTCGGTCGGCTCGCCGAGTTGCTTCTGCCCCAGGCGCAGGATCAATTCCCGCGTGTGTTTGATCGCCCCTTCTTCGAGAATGAGCTGGTAGGTCCCGGACTCTTGCATGGCGATCACCTTGTTGAAAATCGCTCGCGCCACCACGGGCGCGACGTGCATTGACGAGAGAATATAGGCTGCGGTCAGCAGTTTTCCGGCTTCCGGCTTTGCCTCTTGTGTGGCTCGCTCGGCGATCCGTTCGACCACCGCCGGCAGCGCTTGTTCACGTGACTTCCCCGTCGGTGGTTTACCCAGAACCGCGAGCGGCAGGAACCCGACACCCGCCTTCAGCATGTCCTCGGCAGACAGTTCCCACGCCCGCACCGTCTCGAACCGGAACCGCAGTTCGCTGAACCCGATTCGCGGGGCGTACTCCACCCCGGAGGGCGGTCCGCCACCAACCGCATTCGACCGCAACAGCACGACGATCGAGCGGACCGGCAGCCCGGTGTGGTGGTGGGCCAGCACATTGTACAGCAACATGCGCCGGGCCAGGGAGTCGTCCGGCCCGCTCTCCAGGTCGATGTGAACGACCAGGTCACCGACCTTGATGAGCGTGTCGGCCGCGGCGCTGACCGTGGACAGGTCCGCCGACAGCACCTCCGGCGGCGCGGTGACCGGCACGCCGAGCTGGGTGAGCCAGTCCACCGGGTGTGCGGTGATGAGTTCCTTCAGTGTCGCGTCGAACGGCTTGGGCATGGCCGCGAGTCTACTGCTTCCCCAACAGCAGATCCACGACCCAGCACCCGCGGACGTGGACCTGCTTCGGGTCCCGGCTGTGGTTGAGCACGTCTTCATTCGTACAGCCGGCGTCTTGAAGGGCGTCGGCCAGGATCGGCATGCGGTCGAACGCCTTCTCCTCGTAAATCCCGCGCGCCAGCGTCACCACATCCGGCGTGAGCCACGCCGGATCGGCCGTCACGGGACGGAACGGGTTGCCGAAGACATCGCGGACGAGCGCGACTTGCACCGCACGAGCCTCGACGGTGGGTGAGTTCCAGAACAGGAGCGAATGAATCGTCTCGGTGACCGCCCGCGGCGCATCGCGATTGAAGAAGATCACGTCTCTCGATCGCGATGCTCGCACCCCGTTCGGCAATCGGCCCGTTTCCGCCCAGCGCCCCATCGCCTCGACCCGCTTGCGGAGGTCCGCCCCGCGCTCGTCCGGCAGCCGCGGCGCCTGCCAGCCCCAGAACGCCGCGACGAACAGGCGACAGGTTCGATCACTCGCGCGGGGAGACGCCAGGGCCGCTTCGCCCAGCGCGGTTGCGTCTTCGCAGTCCCGCCACTCCGCTTCCGTCATCGCTTCACTCCGCGGCGTAGAGCTTGCGCTCGCGGATGTACTCCTCCACCGCTCGCGGCACCATGTACCGGACACTCATCCCGTCGGCGACCGCGCGGCGCAGTTCGCGACTGGCGATCTCGATCAGCGGGCACGCCACGAACCGCAGCCGCACGGCCGAAACGTCCACCTTCAGCGCCGCCGCCAGCCGCTCCGCGGTCCAGAGCATCACGCCCGGCCGCGGGACGACCACCAGGCCCGCCCGCTCGATGACCTGTCGCGGCTCGTACCAGCCGGGCAGGTCGGGGAGGCAGTCGGAACCGAGCAACAGCGAGAGCTCGTTGCCGGGGTGGCGGGCGTGGAGCTGTTCGAGCGTGCGGGCGGTGAAGCTCGGCGCCGGCAGGTCGTTCTCGATGCGGTCCACGCGGAACGAGGGGTGGCCGGCGATCGCCAGTTCGAGCATCTCGCACCGCTGCTCGAACCGCGTCACGCCGCCGGCCTTGTGCGGCGGCTGCGCGCTGGGCACGAACCACACTTCATCAAGGCCTACCTGCGTGCGGCACTGTTCCGCGAGGATCAGGTGCCCCATGTGAACCGGGTCGAACGTGCCGCCGAAGATGCCGATTCGCATTTCGTGTTTCGTGTTTGGTGTTGAGCGTTTCGAGCGCGCCGGCCGTCGGCATTCAGCCTACCGCCCGCGCCCCGGGAAGCAACGCGGCCTGTTGCCGCGTCGGGGTTGACCGCGCCGCGCGCCGCGAGGTACAACGATCGCCCCGAGGTCAGTTCGCACGGAGGCAGGCATGATCCCGACGTTTGTGATGGCCGCGGCGCTCGCGGTCGGGGGGTACGACCCGGCGCCGCCGGCCCCGGCCGAAGTCCACAAGGTGCCCGGCCCCGCGTTCCTCATCCCGTGCAAGGTCGAGGCCGCCGACCTCGTCGCCGTCGTGCAACTGTGGGTGTCCGCCGACCGCGGCCGAAAGTGGGAGCTCTACGACGAGATCACTCCGGACAAGCCCGCGTTCACCTTCATTGCCAAGAGGGCCGGTGAATACTGGTTCGCCCCGCGCATCAAGAAGAAGGACGGCACCATGCTGCCGGCCGACACCGGCGAACTCGTCGCGACGCAGCGGGTGGCGGTCACGACCGGGAGCGACGGGTCCGAACCGGCCGCCAGACCGACCCTCGCCGACACCGCCGACGAACTCAACGACGAGCTGACCCGCGTGGAACTCGAACTGATCCGCAAGGAAATCAAGAAGCTGTCGGAGATGAAGGAACTGACCCCGGAAGCGGAGGAGAAGTTCGACCGGCTCCGCATCCGTCTGCGGGACGCCCGCGACCGCCTCCGCCGCGACCGCGGCGTTCCTTCCCTGGACCCGTGGGCACCGTCAACGAGTTCGCCCGGACTTCCGCCGCCCGGGTTACCCGCGCCGGTGGTGGCGCCGTCAACGAGTCCGCCCGGGTTGCCCGCGCCGACGGTCGTTCCTTCGCCGTACAGGCATTCGGCGCCCGACGACATGCGCATTCCGCCGCCCACGATCCCCACGGACCCACTGGTCGTTCCGCCGGTGCCGAAACGGGTCATTCCGCCGGTGCCAGCGCGGCCCGTAGCTCCGCCGCCGCACGTTCCGGGGCCGTAGTCGTGATGTGGCACCCGAAACCCCACTCCAGCCCGGCCGGGCGGGCCGTTCGCGGCAGGATCTCCAGGTGCCAGTGGTAGTGGGGCAGTTCGTCCGCGTTGAGCGGCGCCGTATGAAGGAACCAGTTGTACGCGGGCGCGTGCCCGACCACGTCCAGCGCTCGTAGGACGCGCTTGAGCAGCGCGGCCAGTTCCAGCGCGGCCGCGTCGGTGAGCGCTTCGTACCGCGACTCGTGCCGCGTCGGCAGCACCCACATCTCGTAGGCGAACCGGGGCGCGAAGGCCGTCACCGCGACGAAGTTCGCCGACCGCGCCACCACCCGCGCGCCGTCGGCCGCGTCTTCTTCGATGAGGTCGCAGAACACGCACCGCCCGGTGCGCGCCGTGTACGCTTCGGCGCCGGTCAGTTCGGAGCGGAGCAGCGCCGGGACGACGGGCGTGGCGACGAGCTGCGAGTGCGTGTGCCCCAGCGACGCGCCGGCCTCCGCGCCGACGTTCTTGAACACCGCGACGTGCGCCAGCCGCGGGTCGGCGGCCAGCGCGATCATCCGCTCGCGGTAGGCGCGGAACACGTCCCGCAGTTGCTCGTCGGAAAGCTGCGTCGGGTCGTCGACGTGTTCGGGGCAGTCGATCAGTACCTCGGCGAAGCCGATCGCGGGCGCGGAGTTGAACAGCGGGTGCTCGTCCGGCACGCCGCGGGGCGGGCGGTACGCCTCGTCGTCGAGCAACCCGCGAGCGCCCATCGGCCCGGGAGTGCCGACCGGCGGCGCCGCGGCCGCGTTCGGCCGGACGGCCGGGAACTTGTTCGGCACGACGCGGAGCCGCCACCCGGGGCCGTTGGGCGGAGAGCCCGGCGCGCGGATGGCGAACGTCTCGTCGGGCGTGTCGTGTTCCTGGCCGGCGCAGAACGGACACGGAACCCGCTCGCCGTCGGTGCGGTGCCGCGGGTTGGCGCCGGTGAGCGCGATGGGCCGGTTCGCACGCTCCGGGGCGATGAGCACCCACCGCCCGGTCACAGGATCGCGGCGAAGTTCGGGTTCGTCGTCCATGTACTCAGCATAGGGCGATAACGACGGTCGGGCGAAACTCGAAACGAGAGACGCGACCGCGCCTCATTTGGACCCTCACCGGTTACACGAGCCGGATACCAGATACGACCCGGTACCGGTCGTGCCGCTCGGAACCACCGCGGCGGTCTGTTGGACGCCCGCCGGAGCGGGGTTCACCGGGGCCGTGGTCGGCGCGGCTTGCTTTTCCGTTGTCGAGCAACCGACGACCGCCAACACCAGCGCGAACGCGCCGAGACGCTTCATGGTGCTTCCCCCAATTCGAGTCGAGCGGAGCGCGACCTTCCCCCGAAGTCGCGCGGCCGCGGGGTATAGCAAACCCGCGCGGGGCGTCGAGGAAATTTCGGACGGTTTTGTGCCTTCGCGTCGGTGCGCTCGATCCGGTACTTTGGGAGGTTGAACCGGTCCCTCACGGGTGACAACCGATGCGCTGGCTCCTCTCCGCACTCCTGGCCCTCGTTCCGCTGGCCGCGGGCGCCGCGGCCGCCCCCAACGTGCTCGTCGTCATCACCGACGACCAGGGCTGGGGGGACCTCGGCGCGCACGGCAACCCGGTCCTGAAGACGCCGCAACTCGACGCCTTTGCGAAGCAAAGCGCGTGGCTGAAGAACTTCTACGTTTCACCGGTGTGCTCGCCGACGCGGTCGAGCCTGCTCACCGGGCAGTACAACTATCGCGTCGGTGTCGTGGACACGTTCCTCGGCCGCTCGCTGATGCGGCCCGACGTGAAGACGCTTGCTGAGCACCTCGCGGGCTCGGGCTACCGTACCGGTCTCTTCGGGAAGTGGCACCTCGGCGACAACTACCCGCTCCGACCCGAGGACCGCGGCTTTCAGGAGACGCTCTGGAGCCGGGGCGGCGGGCTCGCGCAACCCAGCGACCACCCCGACACGAACTCAAAAAGCGCGTACTTCGACCCGATTCTCACGCGCGACGGCAAGGAGGTGAAGACCAAGGGCTACTGCACCGACGTGTTCACCGACGCGGCGCTGAAGTTCGTCACCGCGGACGGTACCAAGCCGTTCTTCGCGTACGTGGCGTACAACGCCCCGCACGCGCCGTATCAGGTGCCGGAGGAACTCGCCGCGAAGTACGCGAAGCTCGATCTGACCGAGAACGCCTTTCCGAAGGCCGGTCAACCGTGGGCGGGGAAGAAGCTCAATACGGACGAGATCGCGAAGGCGTACGGGATGATCGAGAACATCGACACGAACTTCGGCCGTCTCATGAGGGCACTTGAGGAGAAGAAGCTCGCGGAGAACACGATCGTCATCTTCCTGACGGACAACGGCCCCGGCGGGGTGCGGTGGAACGGCGGCCTGCGGAACCGCAAGGGGACCGTCTACGAGGGCGGCATCCGCGTGCCGTGCTACGTCCGCTTTCCCGCGAAGGTCGAGGCGGGGCGCGTCGTCGACTACCCGCTCGCGCACATCGACATCACCCCGACGCTCCTCGATATGTGCGGCGTCAAGACGAACGCCACGTTCGACGGTCGGAGCTTCGCGCCGTTGCTCACGGGCGAGTCGGACACTTGGCCGGACCGCGTGCTGTTCTTCCAGTGGCACCGCGGCGACGAGCCGGAGAAGTTCCGCGCGTTCGCGGCCCGCGGGCCGCGGTACAAGCTCGTTCAGGCGAACGGCGTCGCGCCCGGCGCCAAGTGGCAGCCGAAGTACGAGCTGTTCGACCTCGCGGCCGACCCGTTCGAGGAGAAGGACCTCGCGGCCGACAAGCCGGAGGAGGTCGCGAAGCTGAAGAAAGAGTACGAGGCGTGGTTCGCGGACGTGACGAAGAAGGGGTTCGCGCCGCCGCGCGTCGTGATCGGCTCGGAGAAGGAGAACCCGGTGCGGCTGAGCCGCCAGGACTGGCGCGGCGACAAGGCCGGGTGGGCCGCGGACAGCGTCGGTCACTGGGAGGTGAAGTTCGAACGCCCCGGGCGGTACAAGGTGACGGTGTACGCTTCAGGCGAGATCGCACGGTGCGAACTGCGGAGCGCGGCGGTCGGCTATACCGGGGCGTTCCCGAGGCGACAGAAGGACAAGGTCACGTTCGAGGTCGAGTACCCCGCGCGCGACGAGCGGATCGAGGTGATCGTGGCGATCGACGACGGCACGGCCAGCGGCAAGACCGGCGGGGCGCACCACGTCGAACTGGAGTACCTCGGCCCGAAGAAGTGAGTGGGCGCGCGGCCCGCGGGCGGGTAGAACACACGCGACGAACCGGACGGTTTAGCTCGCTCGCTTCGAGCAGGCTGATGTTGCGTCAGCCGAGCGAATCGCTCGACGTGCTTCGCGGGGAGGGCTGTTCCAGCACCGCTATCGGTGCGCCCGGCGGTGCCGTGAGCCCTCCGCGCATCAGGAAGAGAAGTAAACCAGTTCGGTTCGTCAAAGGCAGAACCCCGCACGCGAAAGCGTGCGGGGTTCTCTTGTTGCGGGGCGGGCCGCCCCGGAGAGGTCAGTGTCGCAATAAGAATTCGTTGAGGTTCAACAGCGCGTGCTGAACGTCCTGTAGCCCCGCGGCGCGATCGTTCACGCCCGCGAGGTGCTTCGTGACCAGTTCCTTCTCGCGCGCGGTCGGTCGGCGGCAGAGCGTCGCAAGGTAGACGTGTTCCACGATCCACGCGTCGTCTTTTCCGGCCTTCAGCCAGCCCGCGATGCGGCCGTTGGGGGACTTCACCTTCGCCAGTACCCCCGCGTTGTTGAGCATGTGTAGCACCTGCGGCAGCGCCGGGTCTTCCTCGCGGGCGCACTCGCAGATCACGTCGCGCGCCGGTTTACTGAACGCCATCAGAAACGGGTGATTCACTCCGCCTTCGGGAAGCGCGATCGCCCGCGTGCCGACCGGGTACCCCTTGAATCTCTCCGGCACGCCCGTCGCGCCGCTCACGGCGTCGAGGATCTGCTCCGCGGCGAGCATCCGAACGTTCGCCTTCACAAAGTACCGCTCGGGATCGGCCGCGAACGGCGACTGCTCCGGCGCCTCGCTCGCGAGCTGGTAGGTGTGCGAGTTCAGGACCGCGCGGACGAGCGGCTTGAGTCGGTAGCCGCCCTTCGCGAAGTGCTCGGCGAGCGCGGAGAGCAGTTCGGGGTTCGACGGCGGGTTGGTGTCGCGGAAGTCGTCCACGGGGTCAACGATGCCTTTACCCATCAGGTGGAACCACACGCGGTTGGTTATTGACTTGGCGAAGAACGGGTTCTTCGGGTCGGTGAGCCAGTCCGCGAGAGAATCACGGCGGTCGCCGTCCGGACCGATGGCGGGCGCGACCCAGCCGAACGCAATCGGCTGCTGCGGCTTTCGCGTGACGGGGTTATTCAACTCACGGTTGGGCTGCGTGTAGACGACCTCGTCGTCGAGGCCGAACTGCGCGCCCTTCAGTTGCACCCGGGCGAAGAACGCGGCCAGGCCGTAGTAGTCGGTTTGTGTAATGTTCTCGAACGGGTGCGAGTGGCACTTCGCGCACTGCACGCGGACGCCGAGGAAGAGTTGCGCCGTGGCCTCGGCGGCGTCTTCGGGCGTGCGCGCGACGCGGTAGAAGTTCGCGGCCGGCCTGTGCAGCGTGTTCCCGCTGCCGGTGATGAGCTCGCGGGCGAGTTGCGTGATCGGCTTGTCGTCGGCAACGCTCCGCACCAGATACCGGTGGAAACTGTGGACCCCGCGCTCGCTGATGGTGGTCGGGCTGCCGCGGAGCACGTCGGCCCACTTCAGCGCCCAGAAGTACGCGAACTCCTCGCGCTCCAGGAGCGCGTCGATGAGCTTCGCGCGCTTGTCCTTGTCTTTCGAGTCGAGAAACGCCGCGGCCTCTTCGGGCGCGGGCAGCGTACCGACGGTGTCGAGGTAGACGCGGCGCAGGAACACCTCGTCCGAACACACCGCGGCCGGCAGGAGCTGAAGCTCCTTCTGCTTCGCGAACACCGCGGCGTCGATGAAGTTGTTCGCGGGCGGCGTGCGGAACCGGAACTGTGTGTCCGGTTGTACGAACGTGAATCGCGCGCTGGTGAACGCCGTGAGGTACCGCGCCAGTACCGACGCCTCGCCCGTTCGCGCGAACGTGACCCGTCCTTCGGGCGTCACCTTCGCAGGCTCGTTCGTGGTGAACACCGTGAGTGCGGTGACGTCGCGCGATGTGCCGTCGGCGAAGTGTGCCTTTGCGACCAGTTGCACCGACGGGTTCGTCGGGTCGAGTCGCCTGACGGCCGGGGTGACTTCGAGCTTCACGAGCGCCGGCGGCCTGTCGTCCTTCGCGCCCTCGGCGATCCACCGCGCAACGATCCGGTACGCGGTGCCGTCGCGGCCGAAGAGTTGCCCGCCGCCGTGCGCCACGCGGCCCGCTCCCTTCAGCAGCACCAAACTGTCGTCGGGCGATTGCCGGTTCACGCGGCGCCCGCCCACCTCTTTCGTGAGCGTGGCGAAGTCGAGGTCCGGGTCCTGCCCGCGGAGCGACAGCCGGAACCCGTTCTTGCCCTGCGGCGAGCCGTGGCACGCCCCGGAGTTGCACCCGACCCGCGACAGCGCCGCGACCACGTCCGTGCGGAACGAGGCGGGCACGTCGGCGGCGCGGGCCGCCGACGGCGCGAGGACGGCCGCGAGAACGGCAACGGTTCGGAGCATCGCACCCTCCGTCACTTCTTCTTCGGCACTTCGACCTTCTTGAACTCGATCTCGACCGGCGCCGCGCGCAGCTCCTCCTCGAACCCGCTCACGTCGGCGGTCGCGGTGAGTTGCCAGTTCTGCTTTCGCGGTTGTGCGTCGGCCGTCGCCTTCACCTCGAACTCCACCGACGCCCGCCCCCGCGGGACCGTGACCGTCCCGGGCGCTTCGAGGCCCTGCACGGTGTTCAGGTGGAGCGCGACCGGGCCGTCGAACGACTTGAGGCGCTCGACCGCGAGCTTCACCCGCGCGGACTCACCCGGGAGCAGCGCGACCTTCGGCGTGTCGGCCGTGATCTTGTAGGCGTGGGTCAGGTCCAACTCGAAGGTGCGGATCAGCGTGACGCGGCGGTCGGCGTGGGTCCCGGTTGCCGTCACCTCGACGCGGACCTTGCCGATGTTGGAGAGGATCTTCGACACGACCGCGCCGCTGACGTTCGGCCGCTTCACGGTCGCGTCCGGGAACTCCGCGTAAACGCGGGTGCGGCCCTCGTTCTTGTCGGCGAGTTGCCCGCCGGTCGCGTGGAAGGTGATCGGGCCGTCGAAGTCCGCGGTTCGCGTCGTGACGACCGGGATCGGAGCGGACTGGTATCGCGGGAGGGTGATCGTTTTCTCGGGAAGCTCGAACGTGAATGGGGAGGGCGGCGCCACCTGCACCGCGAAGCGGTCCGCCAGCGAAGGGGGCGGTCGCGTTTGGTCCTCGCGGAGCGCGATCGGGATGAGGTCGACGTTCTGATACCGCTTGTCGATCAGCGGCCGCGTGCGGACGAGGAACTTCTCGCCCCCGCACTCCGCGACGATCCGCACGGTGTGAACGCCGATCGCCGTGGACGCGTCCGCTTCGAGCTTGCAGACGATGGCGCTCTCGGTTTCCGCGATCGTGTCCGGCGTGAGCTGGAGACCGCTCGGCGCGCCCGCGAGCGAGAGTTTGATCGGCCCGGTACCCCCGTTCCGCGCGACCACGAGCGGAACGACCTGATAGTTGCCCCGCGGGACCGTCAGCCCTTCGACCTCGGCGGTGATCGACGGCGGGAACGGCTTGTCACGCACGGTGACGCGGTACGCGTGTGCCTCGCTGCCGTCGCGGAGCGTGTCGCGAACCGCGACACCGTACACACCGGCGCTCGGCGCGGTGAAGTCGAGCGTGATGTCGCCGTCGCGGCCTTCTTGTCCGCGGCGCTGTTCGCGCCCGGTGCGGTCGAAGACCGTTAGTTCCAGTTCCGCGGGCGAGTTCAGCGACTTCGCTTCCGCGCGGAGGAAGATGCGCTGGCCCTTCTCCAGTTGCACCGCGAAGCACTGCCGCCGGCCGGGTTGTTTCAGCACGCCGCACAGCACGCCGGGCACCTTCGCGGGCGTCGGCTGGAGCGAACCGAATTCGAGCGATCGTTCCAGTGCGAGGAACGGGTTCCCGCGCATCGGCGACGCGCGGAACGCATACCACGTCGGGCCGCTTGTCGCCTGCGACAGCGCGGTGTCGCGGGCCGCGTCGAAGTCCTTCGCGACGGTCACGTGCCCTTCCGCGATCGTGACGGGCAACCAGGAGGAGCCGTCGTCGCCCGGTCGCTTCACCTGCCGGAAGAACGCGCCGGACGGTCGATCGGGGGCGCTCACGGCGGAGGGGACCGCTACGCGTTCCGTCGGGAATCTCCCCACGCGCAGCGCGTAGTGGTGGTGCTCGCTCGCGCGCAGCCGCGCGTCGCGCACTTCGAGCGTGTACGTTCCGGCTTTCTCGAAGGTGTGCTCGAATCGGAAGTCGAAGTACAGCCCCGCGTCGTTGTCGCGCTCGGTCACGAACCGGCCGTCCGCGTCGCGGACGGTAAGGAGCGGGTCCGCGTCCTTCCCGAGGCGGTTCGACACGCACTCGAAGCTCACGCGCTCGTTGGCCGCAACCGCGACCGTGTAGCGGTCGAGCGTGCCCTCGCGGAACGTGCCCCACACGCACGCGGGCCGTTCCAGCGGCACGGGCTTGTCACCCGCGATCTTCCCGCGCACGGGCAAATCTTCGACGTGGAAGAGAACCGCGTTCGTCAGGCCGTCGCGTGTGGCGACCCGGAGCCCGCACACGCCGACCGGCGCGTCCGCGCTCGCGGTGATGTCGAACACCAGCTTCCCCGGCTCGCTCGACACCGGCTTCGCGCGGAGGGCGCCTTTCGGGAGCGCGTGCCACACGTCGAGGCCGGGGCCGAGGTCCTTTCCGACGAACGCGACGCGGGCCGTTTTCCCGCGCTCGATCACAGGCGGCGACGCGCTCTCAACGAACCCCTGCGCCGAAGCGACGGCGGGAACCGCGAGCGCGACGAGTGCGGTGAGGAGGTGTCGCATTGGTTGGCGAACCCCGCCCGCAGGGGCGGTGGGTGGGGTGGTCGTGTCGTCGGGCGTCGGTGACGGTGCGCCACCCCCCGCCTTTGTGGGCGGGGTTCGCCTTCGAACGTTGGCAGGAAACCGCTGGCGGGTCGGACGAAAGTTATGGTACACTCGGCAGAAGTTGATTGCACGCCGTTTTCTCCCGCCTTATCGGCCCTACCTGTCCCGCCGGTCCGCTCTTCGTCGGAGCCGTGTCATGCTGAACCTCTGGGGTTCGTCCGCGGTCGATCGTCGCGAACTGCTCCGCGTCGGCGGACTGGTCGTCGGCGGGCTGGCGCTCCCGGCGCTGCTCGCGAAGCCCGCGGCCGCGGGACCAAAGCCCAAGAGCTTCGGACGGGCGAAGAACTGCATCATCCTGTACCTCAGCGGCGGGCCGAGCCAGCTCGACACCTTCGACCCCAAGCCCGACGCCCCCGACGACATCCGCGGGCCGTTTACGACTATTCAAACGAAGTTGCCCGGGGTGCGGTTCTCCGAACTGGTCCCGCACTGCGCCGACTGGATGCACAAGGCCGCGCTCGTGCGGACCATGTGGCACGAGCACAACGACCACGGCCGCGGGTCGTACTGGATGTTCACCGGCTACCAGTACCCGGGCGGCGTGCCCGAAGTGAACAACATGACGCGACAGGACATGCCCCACGTGGGCGCGTGCGTCGCGAAAATCGCACCGGGGAAGAGCCCGCTGCCGGCGTGGGCGCTCGTTCCGCACCGGATGGACGTCGCGGGCGGGCGGCGCGCCGGCCAGTTCGCCGGCTCGCTCGGGTCGAAGTTCGACCCGCTCCTCACCGGCGGCAACCCCAACGACGATGGCTTCAAACTCGACCACCTGCCGCTCGTCGCCAACGAACGGCCGGACGCGCTCAAACGGCGCCTGTCGCTCGTCGATCAGCTCAACGCGGAGGCCAAGCCGCTGAACGACCTCGCCGCGAGCGGAACCATCAAGGACTCGCAGGCGAAGGCCGTGGAAGTGATCTCGTCGGACGCGGTGCGGAAGGCGGTCGATCTGGCGTCCGCGCCCGCGAAGGAGCGCGAGCGCTACGGGCGGAACCTGTTCGGTCAGTCGGTGATGCTCGGCCGGAGGTTACTCGACGCCGGCGTGCGGCTCGTTCAGTGCAACTGGCAGCGCACGCAGGGCATCAACGGGTTCGCGTGGGACACGCACTGGAACAACTTCACCGCGCACAAGGACGACCTCGTCCCGCCGTTCGACCGGGCATTCCACGCCCTGATGACCGACCTCGACGCGGCCGGAAAACTCGACGAGACGCTCGTCGTGGTGGCCGCCGAGTTCGGGCGGTCGCCGAAGATCACCAAGAGCAACGCGGGCCGCGAGCACTGGCCGGACTGCTTCAGCGTGCTGTTCGCGGGCGGCGGGATCACGGGCGGACAGGTGTACGGTGCCAGCGACAAGGTCGCGGGGCGCCCCGCGAGTAACCCGGTCACGCCCGCGGACTTCACCGCGACTATCTATCACTGCCTGGGCATCGACTCCTCGAAGGAGGAGCACGACCAGGGCGGCCGGCCGTTCGCGCTGTCTAAGGGCAAGCCGATCGACGCACTCGTCGGGTGACGGGTCTTCGTGTGGTCCGGTCACTCCGTGACCGGTCGCTTCGCGGGTGTTGGGGCGACAGGACCATTCATATTGGTACTCCGCGCGTCTCGCACCGGTCACGGAGTGACCGGACCACACCGAGCCTTCAGCCCCCGAAGAAGATGCGCCAGACGTCGCGGATGAACCCGCGGGTGCTGCGGTCGCGCGGCGGGTTCGCCGGGTCGACGCTCCCCGCCCCGCGACAGGTGAAACACGTCTCGGCCTTTCCCCCGACGGCCACCTCGCGCTTCCCCTCGCACGTCGGGCACGTGAACGGCATCCACCCGCGCTCGCCGGGTTGGTACGTGTAGAACTTCGATCCGCCGCAGAGCTTGCAGTCGGGGTGCCCCAGACACGGGCAGCGCACTTGGTACGACATCGGTCTTTCGGAGAAGCGGGCGACACCTTTCAGGATAGCAAGGCGCGCGGAACCGCGTGCCCCACCTCCGCACGCAAAGCCCTATCCAGAACCCGGCGGGTGAAAAAGACATTTCGTCTTGACTTCGCGCCGTCGCGATCGACAATGCACTCGCTCCCGACGCGTCCGGCGCGAACCGGGCGCTCCGACGAGGGTCCTGACGTGAACGCGCTGGCGCTCCTGTTCCTGTTCGGTCCGGGTCAGCCGCCAAAAGATCCCGCGCCCGACGCCAAGGCCGAGGCGGAAGAGTCCGGCGCCGTCGCGAAGAAGCTGGCCGGCGAGTTCGTCGTCGAGATCGAGAAGGGCGGCAAGAAGGTAAAACTCGAACGCGACGCGGAACCGGTCCTCCGCTGGAGCAACCACCTGGGGCGCCGGTTCTACGGCGACGTGTTCGTGTGGACGTACAAGGGGCGGCCGGAGGCCGTGGCGTCGGTCAACAACGTCTTCGGGCAGAAACGGGTGACGGAGGCGGAACTCGTGTCGCTCTCGACCGGCCGACCGCTCTTGACGCACAACGAGAAACTCGTCTGGGGGCCGGCCGAGCCGGGGGTGGAGTTGAAGCCGCTGCCCGGCGCCCCGAAGCCGGCCGCGACGGCGGCCGCCCGGCTGACACAGATGCGTGCCCTGGCGGCGCAGTTCGCCGTGGCCGCGGACTACGGGATCGACAAGGAGCAGAAAGAGGACCTCCGGCTGATGGCGACGCCGATCTTCCGCTACCAGAGCGCCGAGCAGGACGTGGCGGACGGCGGCCTGTTCGCCTTCACCAAGGGGACCGACCCCGACGCGCTCCTCGTGATCGAGGCCCGACAGAAGAAAGACGGCGCCGAGTGGCAGTACGCCTTCGCGCGGCTCAACGGGTGGTGCGTGCTGCGCGGTACGCACAGG
>JAFKJJ010000308.1:2013-5103 GCA_017306025.1 Planctomycetota bacterium | reverse complement strand
GTTGCGGGCGAAGATCCACTCCTCGATGGGCCGGCCGTCGACGAGGTGCTCCTGCACGAACCGCGAGATGCGGTCGGCGGTCATCCCCGCGTACCACGTCCCCTCCGGATAAACCACCAGGATCGGCCCGCCCGCGCAGACCCGCATACAGCTCACCTTCGTACGATAACACGCGGCCGGCCCGGTCGAGAGCGACAGGTTCCGCGCCTTCAGCTCGTCCTTGAGCGCGTCCCACGCCGCTTGAGCGCCCTCTTTACCGATCTCGGCACAGCACGCGTCGCCGACGCACAACAACACGTGCCGGTGAAACTGCCCGATCAAGAGCTTGTCGGCGATCGCGATTAGCTTGTCTTTCGGCTCCGACATTTTCGCTCCCGGATCGGCCCTCACGCCGCCTTGCGGATACGTCGCGCGATTTCGGCGAACACCAGCACGCTCGCGGTGGATACCGCGATCACCAGCCAGTCTATCAGCCCCAGCGGTTCGACGTCGAACACCTTCCCGCCCAGCGAGACGATCAGCACCTGACCTACTATCGTCAGTGACGCGATCAAGAGGAACTGCGGGTTCTCGAACAACCGGTGCAACCCGGATTCGTCGGGCGAGAGCGAGCGGCAGTTGATCTGGTTCCACACCTGGAAGAACACGTAGACGGTGAAGAAGATCGTCACCTGTCGGTCCGTTAATCCCTGGAAATCGCTCAGTTGGACCTCGCCGCCCGCGAACCACCCGGCGTGCTTCATGCCGAGTAACAGCCCGATCATAACCACGACGAAGAACCCGGCCGTGATGAAGATGTTGCCGAGCATCGCGGGCGTGAGGATGCTCTCGTCGCGCCGCTTGGGCGGCCGGTGCAGGAGGTTCGCGCGCGGCGGCTCGCTACACAGCGCGATCGCCGCGAACGTGTCCATGATGACGTTGATCCACAACAGCTGCAGCACCGTGAACGGCGGCTTCAGGCCCAGGAACGGCCCCAGGAACGCGATCAGCAGTGCCGAGACGTTGATCGTGAGCTGGAACTGGATGAACCGCTGGATGTTCTCGTACAGCGCGCGGCCCCACTGGACGCCGCGGACGATCGTGCTGAACGCGTCGTCGAGGAGCACGATCTTGCTGGCCTCTTTTGCCACCTCGGTGCCGGAAATTCCCATCGCCAGGCCCACGTCGGCCGTCTTGAGGGCCGGGGCGTCGTTGGTGCCGTCGCCGGTCATCGCGACGACGTGGTTTTGCGCCTGAAGCAGCCGCACCATCCGGAACTTGTCGCCGGGCAGCGCGCGGGCGAGCACCCGCAGCCGCGGGAGCCGCTCCGACAGTTCCTCGTCGGTCAGCTTCTTGAACTCGTCGTGCGTGAGTGCCAGCGCGTCGGGCGAATCGAGCAGCCCGATCTCGCGGCCGATCGCGCGGGCCGTCTCGATCGTGTCGCCGGTGATCATCTTCACCTCGATCCCGGCGGCGCGGCACTGGCGGACGGCCTCCTTCACGTCGTCGCGGAGCGGGTCGCGGATGCCCACCCAGCCGTCGAACACCAGGCCGTCTTCGATCTCGGCGCGGCGGTGGTGAATGGCGTCCTCGTCGCGCGGGAAGTCCGCGGGAAGCTCCGCGTGCGCGAACGCGAGGGTCCGCATCGCGTCGCCGGCGGCGGCCGCGATCTGCGCCTGAATCTGAGCCCGCACTTCGGGCGTGATCTCGCGGGCCGTGCCGTCGGCCGCGAGGTACTGCCGGCACTCTGCGAGGATCGCTTCCGGCGCGCCCTTCACGAGCGTCACCGGGGCGGAGCCGGTCTTCACGACCGTCGTCATGCGCTTGCGGTCGGACGAAAAGTGGATCTGGTACAACACCGGGAACCGCGAGCGGAGTTCGATGTAGCTGATTTCTTCCGAACGGACCCACGCGCCCGCTTTGAGCCAGTTGAGGAGCGCCCCCTCGGTGCTGTTGCCGACCGTGATCGTTCTGCCGGCCTTCTCTTCGAGGCTCGCGGTGGAGTTCGCGGCCGCGTTCACGACGAGCCACCCGAGCGGCGAATCCGGCTTCGCGGTGCCGTCGGTCGTCATCCCGGACCGCGCCAACTCGTCGCCCTTCTCGAACACCGAGCCGCCCGGCCCGACGCGCGAGACGGTCATCTTGTTCTGCGTGAGGGTGCCGGTCTTGTCGGAGCAGATTACGGTGGCCGAGCCGATCGTTTCGCACGCGACGAGCTGCCGCACGAGCGAGTTCGACTTGCTCATCTTCCGCCACGCGATGGCCAGCGACACGGTCACGCTCATCGGCAGCCCTTCGGCGAAGTACGACAGGAGCGCGCGGACGCTGGCGACCACGACCCGGCCGGGCTCCTCGCCCGGTCCGGGGAGCCGCACCTCGCCGACCCACAGCCCGCGGACGAGCAGCGCGACGAAGATCGCGACCGCCGCGGCGTACCCGACCTTGCTGATGAGCCCCGCGAGGGTCCCGAGCTTCTCTTGCAGGGGGGTGGCCTGCTTCGAGATCGTGAGCTTGCGCTGGACGCGCGACTCGCGGCTCTCGGGCGCCGGGTCGGCGCCGTCGGGGGCGGGGCGGGCGTGCTCGGCCGGATCGCCCCCGAGGCGCCGGGCGATCTGGCCGAGCATCGTGTCGTCGCCGACGTTGGTGACGGTCATCTGGCCGACGCCGTCCACGACCTGCGTGCCGCGGAACACGCACCCCCGCTGCTCGGGGCCGTCCGACGTGTCGTCGGGGCCGGAGGCGGTCTTCTTCACCGCCTCGCTCTCGCCGGTCATGAGCGACTGGTTGATGAACAGCTCGTTGGCCTTGACGATCCGCCCGTCGGCCGGGATCTCGTCGCCCGTTTCGAGCAGGACGAGGTCGCCGACGACCGCGTCCTCCAGCGCGACGGTGTGAACGCCGCCGTCGCGCTGCACCTTCACGCGGACGGAGTCCTTCGCCGCGTTGAGCTTCTCGAACTCCTTGTCGCTGCGGTACTCGCTGACGAACGCGACGCCCGTCGCGAGCACGACGGCCACCATCACCGCGAGCCCCTCGTAGAACTCGGCCCCGATGACGGCGCTCACGCCGACCAGTACCGCCGCGAGGCCGAACAGCGCCGACGGGAGCCAC
>JAFKJJ010000308.1:0-1995 GCA_017306025.1 Planctomycetota bacterium | reverse complement strand
GACGAACACCGCGACGACCGCGCCGAGCGCCAGCCCGCCCGCCAGCGGGGACTCCTTGAACAGGTCCACCACGATCTTTAAAAGTGACGCGGCGAGCAGAATCTTGATGATCGGCTCGTCGAACTTTTCGAGGAACTTCTTCCAGGCCGGTTCGCGGGGGAGGGGGGTGAGCCGGTTGGCCCCGTACCGCGCGCGGCTGTCGGTGACCTGCGCGTCGGACAACCCGGTTTCGGTCGCCCCGGGGTACAAATCGGACACGGCGCGGAGGGATCGCATGTGGCAGCTCGGTGAGGCGTGTTTGGTGTTTCGTGTTGAGTGTTTCGCGTGAAGAGCAACGCGATTTCGGAACGCGCGAGCCGCAGTGGGGCGCGATGGTCCGCGCGCTCACTGCGGCTTTTTTGAACGAAACACGAAACATCAATCGCGTTACTGTTCCATCACTTCCTTTTCTTTCGTCTTGCTCAGGGCGTCGATCTTGCCCTCGTAGGTCTTGAGCAGGTCTTGCATCTTGGTCTTGCCCTTGTCGCGGTCGTCCTCGGTGATCGTCTTGGCCTTCTCGGCGTCCTCGAAGTGCTTGTTGCCGTCGCGGCGGATGTTCCGGCACGACACCTTCGCGGCCTCGGCCGACTTCCCGATCTGCGCGACGATCTTCTTCCGCTGGTCGCCGCTCATCGCCGGGATCGACAGCCGGATCACCTTGCCGTCGTTGTTAGGAGCCAGCCCCAGGTCGCTCGCGCGGATCGCTTTTTCGATCTCTTTCAGACTGTCGGCGACGTAGGGCTTGATGACGATGGTCGCGGCGTCCGGGCAGGTGACGGACGCGACGTCGCGGATCGGCGAGAGGGTGCCGTAGTTGTCCACGCGCAGGGCGTCGAGCATCTGCGGCGACGCGCGGCCGGTCCGCAACCCCTTCAGGTCGTTGCGGAACACGTCCAGCGCCTTCTCCATACGGGCTTCGGAGTCCTTCAGGATCTCTTGGCTGGTCATCGCGTCACCTGGGTGTCAGTGGCCGTTCGCGGTGGCAGTGCAAGACTATTGTGTCAGGTCCGGGGCCGGACGTGAAGCGGGCAGCGGCGCTCTTCCCGCTACCCGCTGATGACGGTGCCGATCGGCTGCCCGGCGACGGCCCGCTCGATCGCGCCCTCTTGCGTGTAGTTGAACACCAGGATCGGCAGCTTCGCCTCCCGGCACTGCTCGAACGCGCCGATGTCCATCACGCCGAGCTGCTTCTGAATGACCTGATCGAACGTGAGCCGGTCGAACTTCTCGGCGTACTCGTTCTTCTTCGGGTCGACGTTGTAGACGCCGTCCACCTTGGTCGCCTTCAACAGCACGTCGGCGTGAAGTTCGCGGCCGCGGAGGGCCGCGGCGGTGTCGGTGGTGACGTGCGGGTTGCCGGTGCCGCCGGCCAGGATCACGACGCGGCCCTTTTCCAGGTGCCGGATCGCGCGGCGGCGGATGTACGGCTCGGCCACCGTTTCCATCCGGATGGCGCTCTGGAGCCGCGTTTGCACGTTCAGGTTTTCGAGCACGTCCTGAAGCGCCAGGCCGTTCATGACGGTGGCGAGCATGCCCATGTAATCGGCCGTGGAGGGCTTCATGCGCGTGTCGCCGCCGGCGAACTGTGCGCCGCGGAGCAGGTTTCCGCCGCCCACGGCGATCGCCAGTTGCACGCCGCGGGACGCGAGCCGGGAGATCTGCCGGGCGAGTTTCTCCGTCTCGTCGAGGTCGATGCCGAGCTTTCCGCCGCCGAAGCCGAGGGCCTCGCCGCTGAGCTTGAGCAGGACGCGCTTGTACTTGGGTGCGAGCGGGTCGGTATCGGGCATTGGCGTGCGGCCGGGGCGTGGTCGTGAGCGGCCGCGGCGACGTGCAGCGGCGCGGGCGGTGTGTACCCCAACAGAGTACGAACCGCCCGCGCCGGTGTGAAGTTGCGGGCGTCAGGCGAGCGGGCTCCGGCCGCCGCCGCACCCGGCCGCGCCGAACGTCCCGAACATG
>JAFKJJ010000307.1 GCA_017306025.1 Planctomycetota bacterium | reverse complement strand
AACGCGACGTGGGTCCACTTCTCGCGCGAGAACGGAGCGCGGTCCACCTGCACCATCGGTCGCTTCTCAAACGGGATGTCGGCCCACGGCTTGTTATCGGGGTTCCAGATGGGGAACAGCGGACGGATCGCGTAGCGGAAGTACCGCGGCGTCTCGTCCTTCGACCACTCGCAGAAGATGTAACCCTTCTTCGTGTCGTCGCCGATGATCTGGACCGGGTCGCAGTAGCCCGGTTCGAGGTCCTTGTCCGGGTTCAGCCGCAGCCAGACCGAGACGGTGCAGCTCCAGCTCTTGGCGTTGTAGCCGATCACGCCGCCGTCCTTGAACGACGGACGGGTGGCCCCCTTCTTGGGGAAGTGCAGCGCGCCGCCGAACCGCCCCGCGTCGGCGACCACCTTCACGTCGTCGTTGGGCTTGGCCGGAACCAGTTCCTTGCCCTGCTGGATGTAACACTTCTTGTCGACGCGGGAGAAGTCCGCGTCGAGGCCCGTATCGAACGACGCGTGCAGGGTGAGCGCCTTCGAGAGCTTCGCCAGCGCCTCCGCGTCCGCCTTCGCGGGCGGCTTGGGGTCCTCGGCGCGAGTGGTCGCAATGCTCCCTGCCAACACAGCGAGGAGGAACGCGGCCGTGTGAGCGATTTTCATTTCACGGTCCTGATCGGAAAGTAGTCCGGCGCGGCCGCCGGGCGAAGGTCGTCACGCCACGATCTCGCGAATCGGCTTGCCGCCGTGCGAGATCCCGTTCGGCCGGCCGGTCTTGTCGGGCACCATTGATTCGGGGTCGATGCCGAGGCACTCGTAAATCGTTGCGCAGACGTCCGCGGTGCTCACCGGGCGGTCCTTTACGTATGCCGCCTGCGCGTCGGAGGCACCGCAGACGGTACCGCCCCGGATTCCCGCGCCTGCGAGCACCACCGAATAGCAGAACGTCCAGTGGTCGCGGCCCGCGTTGCCGTTGATCTTCGGCGTGCGGCCCATCTCGCTCATCACCACTACCAGCGTGTCGTCGAGCAGGCCGCGGTTCGACAAGTCTTCCAGGAGTGCCGTGAACGTGAGGTCGAAGTGCGGGAGCTTGTTCTCCTTCATGATGGAGAAGTTCTTCGTGTGCGTGTCCCACGCGTCGTAGTCGATCTTGACGCGGTCCCAGAACAGGTCCCACGTCACGTTCACGAACCGCACGCCCTCTTCAATCAGCTTGCGGCCGATGAGCGTGCTGTGCCCGAACAGGGTGCGGCCGTAGCGGTCGAGTAACCGCGGGTCCTCCTTTGACAGATCGAAGCACGCTTTCATCTTCGACGCGGTGAGCAGCCCGAAGGCGCGCTGTTGAACGCGGTCGTAGCCGCTGACGGTGCCGTCGGCTTCGAGCTTTTTTGACCGGTCGTCGATCTGCTGGAGTAGCGAGCGGCGGTCGTTCAACCGGTCGATGGTGAGGTCGGCCTCGAACGCGGTGTTCGGCAGGACCGGCGCGCCGCGCACGATCGACGGCTTGCCCGGCACGGGGTTTTCGCCCTTGTCCGCATACGGGGCGCATTCGGAGGTGAGCGGGTCGTACTTGCGGCCGAGCATGCCCGCGTACGGCCCGGCGCGGCGGAACGCCTGCCCCCAGCCGAGCCAGCACGGCAGGTAGACGTAATCGGGCAGGTCGCCGCGGCCGGCGCGGAGGAACTCGCACACGCTGCCCATGCTGGGCGGGTCGGTGTCGCGCGGGTGCTGGTCCGGCATCGGCACTTCGAGGCCGGTGTAGCTCGGCAGGCAGTTGTGGCACCCGGCCTTGTGGTTCACGCTGCGAACAATTGCAGCGCGGTGCATCCATTTGGCGGTGCGCGGCAGGTGCTCACAAATGCTAACGCCGTTCGCGGAAGTCGGAATCGGCTTGAACTCGCCCCGGATCTCCGCGGGCGCGTCCGGCTTCAGGTCCCACATATCCTGCGTAGGGGCGCCACCGAGGAGATACAGCAGGATGACGTTCTTCGCCTTGCCCGGGCGCGTGCCGGCGGGCCTTCTGGCTTCCGCGGCGAGCAGTTGCGGCAGAGTGAAACCGCCTCCGAGGAGTGTGAGGGCGCCGGCCGCGAGCGTTTCGCGCCGCGTGACGCCGTCGCACGTCCGGCGCGGGCTGCCGAGCACGGTAATCATTGCGACGCGCTCCGGGGTGGGAATTGGAGCAGGTGGGGTTCACCGAATGTACGCGAGCGGCGGGAGTGGTGCAACGGATATGTTCGTTGGAGTTCACCCAGTTGGGTTGGTGTTGACTTGGTAAACGGAAACGCCTCCTTCTATTGGTGTTGCAGCCGAAGGAAGGAGGCGGGAGCTATGGGGAGTACCACACTCACCACGGCGATCCGGCGACGATTATCCACGTTCGCCGCCG
>JAFKJJ010000306.1 GCA_017306025.1 Planctomycetota bacterium | reverse complement strand
GCCCCTGCCCCAGCGCGAGTTGGGCCAGCCCGCGGTCGATGGCGGCCTGCGTGTCGGCGGTGATGAACTCGGCCCCGGTGTCGGACCGCGGCCCCGCGGGCTGCGCCAGCCCGGCGAGGTGGAGCGCCGCGACCGACCCGCCCGCGGCCGACGCTCGGAGGAAGTCTCGCCGGGACACGGACCGCAGTGGGTTGCGCATCAGAACACCTGTTGTGGTCCGGTCGCTCCGTGACCGGATTTCTGTTGTGCCCGCGTGCCGCGCCTCATTTGCGTGCGCGATCTCGGCTGCGCGCGGGGAAGACCGGTCACGGAGTGACCGGACCACAGCAAACGGTCACTTCTTCGGCGAAACCGGCGCGCCCGGCTCGGCCAGCGACGAGTAGTACAGCCGCAGCAACTCGGCGTACTTGGGCATCACGTCTTCCTTGTAATACTGCGTCATCTGCCGACGCAGCTTGTCCGGCAGGTGGCCCCACACGTCCTTCGACACGTCCTCGTCTTGCGGCACCAGCGCCTTGGGCGCCACCTTCCCGCCGGGATTCCCCCCCATCGAACCCGACGGGTCCTTCGGGTCCTTCTGCCCGCCGGGGGCCTTCTTGTTGTCGGACTTCGTCGGGTCGGGTTGCTGGTCGCCCGGGTCCTTCTTGTCGCCGGCCATCGGGTCGCCCATTCTCGGGCGCCGGCCGTTCCCGCCCATCGGCATCGGCGGCGGGTCGTTCATGCCGGCCATCGGCATCCCGTCGTCCTTCCCCATCCCCGTGCCCTTCTTGTCCATCGGCGTGTCGCCCTTCGGGGGCGGCATGTCCTTCATCATCGGGTCCTTGCCCGTCATGGGGTCCTTGGGCATGTCGTTCTTGTCGTTCTTGTCGTTCTTGTCATCGGGCTTCGGCGGGGGCGGGTCTTCCTGGCGGTTGATGAGCGCATCAATGTCGGAAAGGATCTTGTCCTGCTTGGTGCGCGTGTCGGCACCGGCGTCCTTGTTTTCGAGCCGGTCGCCGACGTCCTTCGAGTTCTTGATGATGCGGTCCACGACCGCGGCCGGGTCCTCGGCCCGCGCGGGCGCCTCGGCCTTCGGGGCCGGGTCGCGGGTGCCGTCCGGGCGGACCTCGCGGGGCGGGGGGGCGACGGGCAACTGCGCGCGCGCCCCGCTCGCGACCAGACCGACCACGGCCGCGGCCAACAGGGCCAGGGGTGTTACGCGAATCATGGCTTCTCCGGGGCCGGGGGCGCGTCCTTCGGCTCTTTCTGCGGCGCGGGGGCCGGCGCCTCTTTCTTTTCCTTCTCGAACAGCTTCGCCATCTTCTCGAACAGCTCCGCGATCTCGCGCTGGGCCTGTTCGAGTTCCTTCAGCTCTGCCCTCTCCTCTTCCGTCAGTTTATCAGGGTCGGGGTGGTCCTTGGCGAACTGCGCGGTGCGCTCGTTGAGTTCCGCCTGGAGCGCCCGCAGCACCTTGAGCTGGGCCAGCGGCGGGACGACGTCCTGCTCGCCCCCGCCGTTCGGGTTCGGCTGCGGCGGGTCCTGCGGCGCCTTCGGCGGCGGCCGGTCGCCGTCTTTCTTCGGCGGCTTCTTCGGGTCGTCCGGTTTGAGCGCCTCGGCGAGCTGTTCCAGCCTCCGCAGCGCCTGCGCCATCGGGCGCATCACCTTGCGGTCGTTGATCGCTTCGAGTTCGGCGTCGAACGCGTTCAGGTCGGCGTCGTCGCACCGCGCCTTGATCTTGTCGCGGGCCGCGTCGACGGCGGCCGCGGAGTCGGTGAGGAGCCGCGCGAACACCGGCAGCGGGGCGAAGTCGCCCTCCGCGAGTTTGCGGACCTCGATCGCGATCTCCTTCTCGCGCACCGCGTCGAGGTCCGAATAGCTCGTCAGGAGCGCCCGGTCCCACCCCTTCGCCCGTGCCGCCTCGCCGTGAATCCGTGCCGCCTCCGCGACCGCGGCCTTCTGCCGCTCGACCAGCGCCTTCACCTGGTCGGCGAGCTTCCGCCGCTTCTCGTCGGAGAGCTGCCGGCCGGCCCGGGCGGCCGCCACGTCGAGCCGGTCGCGGGCGGTGTCGAGCCGGTCCACCGCCTCGGCCGGCGCGTCGCCGGGGGGCCGCCCTTGCTCCAGGTCGTCGCGGGCGGACTCCATCTTGTCGAGCGCGGTGCGGGCGTCGCGGGCCGCGTCGTCGGCCTTGTCGCGGGTGAGCTTCTGAAGGATCTCGCGGCCGCGCCCGATGAGCTGGTCCTGCCGCCGCGCCAGTTCCTTGAGCGCCTCCTGGCGCTTCTGCGGGTCGGGGATGAGTGCCGCCGCCTCGACCTTCTTCCGCAGCTCGTCCTGCGCCGCGGCGAGCGCGTCGAGCTGGTCCGCCGCGCCCTTGAGGTTCTTGGGCTTGGAGAGTTCGGGGG
>JAFKJJ010000078.1 GCA_017306025.1 Planctomycetota bacterium | reverse complement strand
CCGGTCGCCGCAGCCTTCCGCGACGACGGCTGGAGCCAGCCGGAGGCGGTCGCCCGCGCCGTGTTCGCGGTCGTGAAGCGCCACGTCTCGGCCGGCGAGGTCGCGGACGTCATCGCGGCCATGCCGGCCGACGTCCGGGCGCTGTGGGAATAAGTTCCGACCGAATCGCACATTCCTAGCAAGAGGCAGGATCATGAAACTCCCGCTCCAGGTGACGTTCCACAACACCGATCCGCTGCCCGGCGTCGAGGAGATCGTCCGCGACCGGGCCGCCCGTCTCGACCGCTACTGCGATCGCATCACGTCGTGCCGCGTGGTGATCGACGTGCCCCACAAGCGCCACCAGAAGGGCAACCAGTACCAGGTCCGGCTCAACATCACCGTCCCGGGCGACGAGATCGCCGTCACGCGGGTCGCCCCCGATCACGAACCGGCGAAGGGCCTTCCGGACGCGATCAAGGACGCCTTCGGCGCGGCCGATCGGCTGATCGAGGAGTACGTGCGGTATCGGCGTCAGGACGTGAAGCGGCACGAGGAGCCGCCGCGCGCCCGGGTGCGTGTGGTGAACGTCGGTCAGGATTTCGGGTTCCTGGAGACGTTCGACGGGCGCGAGGTCTACTTCCACAAGAACAGCCTGGTGGGGGCCGACTTCGATTCCCTACCGGTCGGGACGGAGGTGGTCTTCGTGGAGGCGTCCGGGGAGAAGGGACCGCAGGCCACAACCGTCCGCGTCGTCGGTCGGCACGCCCACGCGTGACCCGTGCGGCCGGCGGTCCGTCTGTTGGTGGGCGGGTCAAGGACCGGCCCCGCGGTAAGGCCGATGCGATACGGTTCTGGGAACGAACGACCGGCCGATGTGGTGAAGCCGCGCGGGTGAAGCCGGGGCCGCGGTTCTTGGGTTGTGTCGCTCGCTCCCTTGCGGTCGCGGCTCTCCCAGAACCCGGCCACTTTCAGCCGGGATGAGTGCGGGTCGCGTTGCCGCCTTCAGACGCCCGTCCGTCTCGGACGTTGTGCAGCCGAACCCGGTGCCGGGCCGGGGCGGTTGATCGACTGCTCGACCCGCGCCACCAGTCGTTCCAGTTGCCTCGTTTGGAGTTGCTCCTCGCGGATCAGTTCCTCGACCATTCGCCGAAGCGGTTCGAATTCGGACACGCGTGTTCTCCGAACGGTGGTGTTGGGCCGGAATCGAACGCTCCGATTACATGAGCGATTCCGCTCGTCTGAGCCGGGCGGTACAGAGTTCGGGGCAGCGTTTGCAAACCGGATGCCAATCGAAAACGCGGCGGTCGTCCGCTGAGAAAAGCCGCGAAATCAGGGGAATCTGTCGCGTCGTAAGGGCTCTGCCCGGTCTGCGATGTGTGCCAGTCCGGGCACGCCGCGGCGCGCCGTTCCGCCCACCCGAATCGTTTTTTTCGGAGCCGTGCCATGTCGACCGTCAACACGATCCTGCATCCGACCGACTTTTCCGAATCGTCCGCGGTCGCGTTCCGGCTGGCCTGCTCGCTCGCCCACGCTTACGGCGCCCGGCTGATCGTCCTCCACGTCTACCCGCGGCCCGTCACTCTCGACGACGTGGCGAACCGGCGGCTGTCGGGCGATCCCGAGCCCGCCCTGATGACGAAGCTCTACGAGTTGAAGCCGGCCGACCACCAGATCGAGGTGAACTACCAACTCGCCGAGGGGAACGCCGCGGACGTGATTCTGGACGTCGCCGCGCGGACCGGGTGCGACCTGATCGTGATGGGGACGCACGGTCGGACCCTCCTTCGCCGCTCGCTGATGGGGAGCGTGGCCGAGGCCGTGACCCGGCGGGCCGGGTGCCCGGTCGCGACCGTTCGTTCGTCGGTTCCGGTTCCCGCGGAAGCGGTTCCGGCGGCCGGCGTTCCGAACGCCGAACTCGGTGGCGGCGACCCGGTTCGTGAGGTGGTGATCCCGGTCGGCCCGGTCGCCCTGCGGGGTACGCTCCGGTGGACGGGCAAACCGCGCGGGGTGGTGGTGTTCGCGCACGGCAGCGGGAGCGGCCGACACAGCCCGCGCAACCAGTTCGTGGGCGGGGTGCTCGTCGGGGCCGGGTTCGCCACCCTTCTGGTGGACCTCCTCACGGCCGAAGAGGGCGAGGACCGCGCGAAGGTGTTCGACGTGGAACTGCTCGCCGGCCGACTCGCCGCGGCGGCGAAATGGGTGGCGGCCGAACCGGAAATGGTCGGCGCGCCGGTCGGGTACTTCGGTGCGAGCACGGGCAGTGCCGCGGCGCTGATCGCGGCGGCCGCTCACCCCGAACGGGTGGCGGCCGTGGTGTCGCGGGGCGGGCGCCCGGACCTCGCCCGCAACGACCTGCCCGCGGTGAAGGCGCCGACACTCCTGATCGTCGGCGGGGACGACGAGCCCGTCCTGACCTGGAACCAGAGCGCGTTCGAACGACTGAAGTGCCTGAAGGAACTGATCGTGGTCCCGGGCGCCGCGCACCTGCTTGAGGAGCCCGGCGCGCTGGAGAACGTCGCCGAACTCGCCCGTGACTGGTTCGAACGCCACTTGTCGGAGGAAAAGAAGGCCGCAGGGTGACGGGCGCGAGCGGGCCGTGATGAATCGAGTCGAGTACGTTTTACCCGGCTCTACCGCCGGGCTACTTCACGCCGCTCTTTTCCCGCGCCGGGCGGAACTCGTCGCCGGGGTTCCATGTCGGCAGCCGGTCGGCGTCGGCGGCGGCGCGGGCCACGTCGAGCGCGAAGCCGGCCAGCACGACGAACCCCGAAAAGTCCCAGTCGGGCCGCAGCTCGTCCTGCGGCGAGTGGTAAGCCTTCTCGTTGAACTCCTGGTACGCCTTGCGGGCGAAGTCCGCGGGCTTGCCCTTGATCTTCGTGCCGGCGCTGATCGAGAACGCGGGGACGCCCGCACGGGCCATCGAGAAGTGGTCCGACCGGTAGAAGACGCCCTGGTGCGCTCGCTGGTCGGCCTCGATGTCGAGCTTGTGCTTCTCGGCCGCGGCCTTGACCTGTGGGAAGGCCGTTGTGCGCTCTGCCCCGGTGACCACGACGGACTCGAACGTGCCCAGCGGCAGGATCATGTCGAAGTTGAGGTCGAGCGCGGTCTTGCCCAGCGGGACCACCGGGTTCTGCGCGTAGTACTTCGACCCGAGCAGCCCCTTCTCCTCGGCCGTGACCGCGAGGAACAGGGCCGAACGCTTCGGCTTGGGGTTTTGAGCCGCCCACGCGCGTGCCAGTTCGAGCAGGAGGGCGGTACCCGTGGCGTTGTCCGCGGCCCCGTTGTAGATGGTGTCGCCGACGACCGCCCGGCCGACGCCGAGGTGATCCCAGTGTGCCGTGAAGACGACCGCCTCCGCCTTGAGCGCCGGGTCGCTGCCCTCGACCATTCCGACGACGTTGTTGCTGGTGAACTTCTCGACGCGGGTCGGGAAGTGGCCCTTGAGGTTGACGCCCAGCGAGAACGCCTTGAAGCCCTTCGTGTCGGCGCGCTTGAGCGCCTCGTCCACCGCCGAGCCGGCCAGCCCCAGGAGCTTTTCGCCGCCCTTGCGCGAGAGCCAGCCGGCGAAGGCCAGCGCCGGCTTGTCGGGGTCGCGCCGGAGCTGTGCGCCCTCCAGCGGCCGAACGACCGAATACGGATAACCCGCGGTTTCGTTGGTGTGGATGATGAAACACGCCTTCGCGCCGCGGCGCGCGGCTTCCTCGAACTTGAACGTCCAGCGGCCGTAGTAGGTGAGCGCGCGGCCGCCGAACCATTTCGGGTCGTCCGACGGCGGCTCGTTCGTGAACAGCACGACCACCTTGCCCTTCACGTCCACGTCCTTGTAGTCGTCCCACTCGAATTCGGGGGCGGTGATGCCGTGCCCGACGAAGACGACCTCGGCGTCGAACTGTTCGAGTTCCGTCTGCGTGTGGCTCGTGCCGCTGAACTCCTCGTCGCAGACGATGTCGAGCGCGTCCTTCCCCTTGATCGCCCGGAGCGTGGATTTCGGGCTGGTGACGACGCGGACGAGGGGGACGGGTTGGAGATACGTCCCGCCCGCGCCGACCGGCTTGAGGCCGGCCTTCTTGAACTCGCCCGCGAGGAAGTCGGTGGTGAGTTCCTCGCCGCGGGTGCCCGGCCCGCGCCCTTCGAACCGGTCGCTCGCGAGGTGCGCGACGTCGGCCTTGATCCGCTCCGCGGAGATCGCGGGCGGCGGGTCGGCGGCTCGCGCCTGCGACGCGGTGATGAGAAGCACGGCGCAAAGGGCCGGCAGCAGTCGGTGGGCCACGGGGTTTCCTCGTCGCGAAGTGCGGGAGCGGAGAGGGGGCTTCTCCTTTCATTATGGGAAAAGAGATGAGCAGTGGTCCCGGCAGACGCGGTCGCACACGGGCGCTGAAGAGTTCGCTTGAGAACCGCGTCGGTTTGCCCCTCACCCGGCTTGCTCGCACCCGCGACCAAGCCACCCTCTCCCCGCCGAGCGGGGCGAGGGAAGACACCGCACCTCCGCCGAGCTACACCGCCCGCATCGTCCGCGGTCGCGCGGTGTCTTCCCTCTCCCCGCTCGGCGGGGAGAGGGTGGTCAGAATGCGCAGCGCGTTCTGACCGGGTGAGGGGACACCGACACGATTCCCAAACGACCTCCCCAGCGCAGTACCCACACGAGCTCGCATCGCAACTCGGCACCGTCACTTCAGCGATTGCAAGTACGCGAGCAGGTCCGCGAGTTGCTCGGGCGTGAGGTTCGCGGCCAACCCCTCGGGCATCGCGGACTGCTTCTGCATCACCCGCGACGCGATCTCGTCCTTCTTCAGTTCGCGCTGCACGCCGATGGACTCGCGGATCACGGTCGCGTCGGCGCGTTCGCCCACCACGAACCCCTGGAACACGCGATCGTCGATCGTGACGAACCGGTACGTCTCGTACCCCTGCGCGAGCTTCGCGCTCGGCTTCAGGATCGACTCCACCAGTTCGTCCGGCTTGGCCCGCTTGCCGATGTCCGCGAGGTGCGGCCCCTTCGGCGTCTGGCCGTCGGCCGTGGTGTGGCACGCGATGCACGACTGCGCTTTAAAGAGCAGTTCGCCCTTCTTCGCGTCGCCCGTGGCCGCCAGCGTGCGCTTTGCGGCCGTCTCGTAGGTCATGTTGCCGATCTGGTCCGGGTTCTTGGGATCGGCCTTCGGCAGCACGATCGGCTTCTCGTCGACCTTCGCAATATCGGACGCGCCGGACACGCCCGCGAGCGACACCTTGTGCCGCGCGAGTTCCGCCTTGAGGAGCGCCACAGTGTCCCTGTCGCCATCGAGCACCGCCGCGGTGACGACCGCGCCGATGCGCTTGCTCATCGGCCACTCGGCGCGGTCGTAATACGGGCCGGTGCTGTCCGGGCGAATGCCCCACCACGAGCCCGTGTAGTCGGCCTCGCGGTGGTAGAGCCGGATCAGCGTGACCAGGATTCCGCGCCGTAACTGCGGATCGCGGGCCGCGCCGAGCTTCTTGATGAGCCCTTCGACCGCCTTTTCGGAGTGCATGTACCGCATCGCCCACAGCGCCCCCTGTGCGTCCGGGCCGTCGAGCGCGTCAAGGCACGCGTCAACGGCGTTGAGCGAGACGAGCGCGCGGACCGCCAGGTGCGGAACGACGCGGTCCGGGTCCGGCTGGTTCTGCACCGGGCGCTGGATCGGCATCGCGGAGCCCCTGGGCCGTGCGGTGAGCGGGAGAATGTTCTTCGCTACGGACGGGTCGTTCAGCCGGCCGAGGCTGATGAGCGCCTGGGCACGCACACGCGGCGATTCGTCGGCGAGCGCCGCGACGAACGGCTTCGTATCCAACCCCGCGACTTCGTGCTTGCGATCGGCGAGCGCACGCAGGGCGAATTCGCGCACCGCGGCGTTCTCCGCGAGCTTCAGGAGCGCCGCGTGCGAATTCTTGCCGTCGAGTTGCTTCAGTGTGAAGACCGCCGCGGCGCGGCCTTCGAGCGAAGCGTTCGCGTCCGACGCCAGCGTAACGAGCGCCTTGGTCGTGTCGGCACTCTTCCCGCGGCGCAGCAACTCCCCCTGCGCGTGCAGCCGCGTGACGGACTGCGGCGCGGCCAGGTGGCGGATCAGTTCATCGCCTTTCGCGGCCTTCAGGTCGGGGAACGCCTCCGCCCGGAAGCCCTTCGGCGCGACGCGGGCCACGAACCCGATGTTCGGCCCCTCGAACCCCACCGCCGAGCCGTTACGCCAGCTTGCCACGTACAGCCGGCCGCTGCCGTCGATGTCCATGCCGGTCGCGCGCGGCATCTTCATGAACACCTCTTGCTTCAGATCGAACGTCGGCCCGTTGGCCTTCAGCTCGTGTCGGTAGACCTCGCTGCGGCCCCAGTCGCCGGTGAACAGCGTGTTGCGGTACGGCCCGGGCCACCGAGGGTCCTGCACGAACAGGCCGCCGGTGCCGCCGCCCCCGCCGAACGTGCCGAGCGTCGGCATGATCTCGTCGGTGAAGTTCGCGAACAGTTGCGTGTAGCCGTAGAGGGCCGACTGCTTCAGCAGGCTGATGCGCGTGTCCCACCCGGCGCCGTCGTTGGTGTTGTCGCGCGTGAAGACGTTCATGAACGGGTCGATGGCGAGGTCGAACGGGTTCCGCAGGCCGGTGCAGTAGATTTCGAGGTCGGTGCCGTCGGGCCGCACGCGGACGATCCCGCCGCCCCTGAGTACGATCCGCTTGCCGTCTTTCCCCTTCGCCTCCTTGATGCCGTAATCGCCCACGCCGATGTAGAGCCAGCCGTCGATGCCCATGCGGACGCAGTTCGTCGTGTGGTCGCCGCCGCGATTCGTAATCTGATCGGTCGTCAGGCCGGTGACGAGCACTTCCTGCCGGTCCGCGATCCCGTCGCCGTTGTCGTCGTGGAAGACCGAGAGCGTGGGCGGGTGCATCACCCACACCGAGCCGGCGCGATAAACCACGCCGCGCGGGTGATCGACCTTCGCGAACACCGTGACGTCGTCCGCCTTGCCGTCGCCGTCCTTGTCGACGCATCGGAGGATCTTCCCGCCGCCGGGCGTGCGGCCGAGCGAACCCTGCTCGTCAACGGCCACGTAAACCGCGCCGGTGGGTTCGCACGCGATCGCGACCGGGTAGTTCACCTTCGGCGGGAGTGCGAACAGCGTCGCCTCGAACTCCGACGGCACCGATACGCTGTCGCGGAACGACTTCTCGTCGATCGGCTGGATGTTGCCGGCCATGCCGCCCGGCCCTCCCGGGGGTGGCCCGAACCCGAACTGTTGCGGCGTGTACCCCTTGCTCTTGCCCGCGAGTTGCGCTGCGACCGATGCCGTGCGGGTTTCCGCGAACGTCTTGATGTTAGGTGGCTGCGGCCCCATCCCGCCCGGTCCGCCGAAACCCGGGGGCGGTTCCTTCCGCGCCGCGACCGCCTTCGCCTCCTTCTCGCGAATGTCCTTCGTCGTCTTGTCAAGCACCTCCGCGTCCTTCAGAAGTTGCTCCTTCGTGAAGGTGGCCGTGGTGAGGTCCTTGAGCAGCTTCCGATACTTCTCCGCCACGTCCTTGATCGCGAGGAGCCGGTCGGGCAACTTGTTCTGTCCCGGGTAGGGCTTCATCACGCTCAGGTCCATCAACTGCTCGGGCGAACCCATCAGCAGGAAGTTGGCGAGCGAGAACTCCAAGTCGCCGGGGATGAAGTGAAACTTGTTCGACTTCGGATCGAGGTAGAGCGTGTAGTTGTGGCCGAGCGCGAAGAAGCTCTCCAGGTTTGACGTCAGTGCGTTGGCGGCCATGAAGCGCAGGAACGCGTCAACGTCGATGAACGAACCGATCTGCTTGTTGAACTCCTCGTCGGTGGCCTGGTTGACGAGTTTCGCGAATGCGATGACGCGTTTCGCCTCATCCTGGGTGGCATCGCGCGCGGGCTGGTACTGCCCCTTGTAGCCGTCCCAGTTCTCGCCGAGGAAGTCGATCCCGCGAACGCGGAACGGCTTCATCGCCAGTCCCTTATCGCTGCCGAAGTGAGTGGCGAAGAACTTCGCGTCCACGTTCTCCACGACCGTGAACAGGCCGAGGTACTCTTTTTCGTGCTTGCCGGGGACGGTGAGCGTGACCTCCGCGAGCGCGGTGCGCGGCGCGGGGACGCCCGCGGCGCGAAACACCGAGTACGCGAGCACCTCGCGTACCTTCGACGGGTCGAGCGGCGCCGCGCGGAGGTGGACCGCCGACAGACCGTTGAACGGCGCGCCGCCGAACTTGTCGAACGCGATCTTGAGCGGCCGCTTCAGCCCGCGCGCGGAGACGAAGTAGGTGATGTCGCCGGAATAGCGGACGCCGACCCTCTTCAGCGTCTTGCCGTCGGCGGTGAGGCCGGCCTCGACCCACGGAAAGTCTGTGCCGAAGAGGTTCTTCTCGCCGTCGCGCGTCTTGTCGCCCTTCTTCTCGTCTTTCTTCGGCGCAGTGCCGAACCCGCCTCCGAAGGCGGGCTGCATGGCGTCGTACTCCTTCGCCGAGATTTCGAGCTGAATCGACCACACCTTCGTCGGGCCGAACGCGCCCTTCGCGTCGGCTTTCGGGACGGGCTTCGACTCGTCGGCCGCGGCGAGAGGCGCCGGGTGCCCGCGGCCCAGCAGAACGACGAGCGCGAGGAGCCCACCGCACAGCGCGGCGGCGCGCGTCAGGAATCGTCCGCTCATCGAGGAACCTCCGAGGTGGTTCGCGTGATCGCGTGGAGTCGGGGGACAGAATTGTGGGAGCGTCTTCAGAATCTTCTTCGGAAATGGCAGATGTGACAATGATGAGAACGAGCGCCACTTTCCATTACAGACGAGACGCGGTCAAGAGGTCGCGGCGGTGGCACTCGTTGACGGGGTGAAGGATGCCGGCGTATCGGGTGCGAGGGGCGTGCGGACCCGGGCTCACTCGGCTCCGACGTGCTCGCCCTTCGCCGCCCGCGCGGGGCGCATCAGGAACGCGAGCGGCACCAGCAACAGCGCGGCCACGCCGAACGCCCAGAAGCAGTCGAAATACGCCAGCGACAGCGCCTGTTGCTGCCGCAGGTTCTCGATCACCTGCCAGGCGCCGAAGTCGGCCCCGGCCGGGTCGCCGAACCGCGCCATCAGGAAGCCCCTCAGCGCGTCGTGGTACTCTCGCACGGCCGGGTTGAGCGGGTCCGCCCATTCGCCCAGCCGCTGCACGTGGAACTGCAACCGCCGCTCGCGGAGGGCCGTGGCCAGCGACGTGCCCACGCTCCCGCCCTCGTTCCGCAAGAGCGCGAACACCCCCACCGCCGCCGGCCGTAGTCTGGCGTCCATCGTCGCGTACGCGGCCACGTTCAGGGGCGCGAACATCATCGTCAACCCGAGCGTCTGCACCACCCGCGGCCAGATCACCTGCCACGGTCCGACGTCCAGGGTCAGCTTGCTCATCCAGTAGCACCCGGCCCACAAGAGGGTCGCCCCGCACGCGATCAACCACCGCGCATCGACGCCGCGCGTCAACAGGAGGCCGACCACCGGCATGAGCACGACCGCGAAGAGGCCCGCGGGCGACATCACCAGCCCCGCGTGCGTCGCGTCATAGCCCAGGAGCGATTCGAGCAACCCGGGGAGCGACGTGACCGAGCCGTAGAGCACACCATAAGCGCAGAACAGCACGACACCGGCCGCGAGGAAGTTCCGGTTGGCGAACGGCCGCAGGTCCACGACCGGGTTCGGCGATCGCAACTCCCACCAGATCGCGCCGCCGATGCCGAGCACCACCCCCGCGAACATCACGTGCGCCCGCCGGAACGGGTCGCCGAACCAGTCCCACTCGGTCCCCTTGCTCAAGAACACTTCGAGACTGGCGATGCCCAGGACGACGAGCCCCAGCCCGATCGCGTCGAACCGCGCCGCGGACCGGCGCATCTCCGCGCGGCGCTCGCGGAGGTAGTCGGGGTCTTCGAGCAGCGCCCACGCGGAGAGCACCGCGAGCGCGCCCACCGGCGCGTTGATGAAGAAGATCCACCGCCACGAGTAGTTGTCGGTGATGTACCCGCCGAGCGTCGGGCCGACGACCGGGGCGATGAGGGCGGCCATCCCGAAGACGGTCATCGCCTGCCCCTGCTTCTCCCGCGGGAACGTGTCGAGCAGCACGCCCTGCGTACACGGCTGGAGCCCGCCCCCGGAGAGCCCCTGTATCACGCGGAACAGGATCAGTTCCGGCAGGCTGCCGGCGATCCCGCACAGGAACGAACTGAGGGTGAAGCCGGTGAGCGAGACGAGGAAGTACCGCTTGCGGCCGAACCGGTTGATGAGCCACCCGGACAGGGGGAGCACGATCGCGTTGGCCGCGAGGTAGCTGGTGACGATCCACTCACTGTCGGACTGGGCGGCCGACAGCCCGCCCGCGATGTGGCGCAGCGCGACGTTGGCAATGGACGTGTCGAGCACCTCCATGAACGTCGGGATGGTCACCACCGCGGCGATCAGCCACGGGCTCCGGGCTCGCGGCCGGTCGGGGGAGGCGCTCATGGGCGCGGCCCCGCCGGCGGGGCGAACGGCCCGCGGCTCGGAGGCGCGGTCGCCTGCGGCACCGGTGGGGCGAGCGACGAGGCCGGGGCGAGCGGCGGCTGGAGGAAGCCGCCCGCGTCCGGACCGGTCGCCGGCTCCTTGTAATAGACGTAGGGCACGACCGAAAGGCCCGGGAACAGCGGGGCGTCGGCCGGCGGGTCGATGAGGTCCACCCGGACGGGGAGCCGCTGCACCACCTTCACGAAATTGCCGGTCGCGTTCTGGGCCGGGAACAGCGACAGCGTCGAGCCGGTGCCGGGGGTGAACCCGGTGACGCGGCCGGCGAACGCGCGCCCGGGGTACATGTCCACGAACAGTTCGACGCGCTGCCCGATGCGCAGGTCGGCGAGCTGCGTCTCCTTGAAGTTGCAGTCCACCCAGATGTCGGTGAGCGAGCGGACCGCCATGAGCTGCTGACCGGGCTGTACGTAGTTGCCCGGGTTGGCGGAGCGGCGCGACACCGCCCCGTCGATCTCGGCACGCACCTCGGTGTACCGCAGGTCGAGTTCGGCCTGTGCGAGCGCCTCTTCGGCCTGCCGGAGCTTGGCGGTCGCCTGTAGAACGGCCGGGGCGCCGGGGATGGCCTCGCGCAGCACGCGGTCGATGTCGCCGCGGGCGTCGCGGTCGCGGAACTGCTTGAGCACCTCCGCGGGCGTCGCCTCGGATAGTGGCAGCTCGAAGCCGGGGCTGAACTGCGCGGCCGCCTGCACGAGCTCGGCCAGCGCCTGCCGGACCCCGGCGTAGGTCTGGTTGAGGTCGGGCGGGACGGCCGCGAGTTCGTTCCACGGGCCGTCGCCGGTCCACTTCTCCAGCTGATCCCACCGGGCCGTGGACGGGGCCAGCCCGAGGCCGACGCGCACCTGGTTCACCTCTTCCAGCCCCTGGCGCAACTGGGCGGCGGCCACCGCCACCGCCTGCCGGCGCTGGTCCAGCTCCTCCTGACTGCCGGCGCCGGCGGCGGTCGACTTCTCCGATCGCGCCAGGTCGGCGCGGGCGCGGCCGAGGGTGGCGAGGTCGGCCCGCAGCGCCGCGATCCGCGCGCGGAGGAACGCGACCTGGTTGTCCACCTGTTGGATGGCCGTTTCGAGCTTCCACCGCAGGCTGCGGGCTTGCGCCTCGGTGGCCCGCACCTGCGCGGTGGCCGCGGTGAGGTCGGCTTTCGCGGCTTCGACCGCGGCGCGTTTGGCCTGGACCTGTACCCGGTACGGCTCCGGGTCGAGGCGGGTGAGTAGCTGCCCCTTCTGCACCCGATTGTTGTCCTCGACCGGCACCTCCAGCACCAGCCCGCCGACCCGCGGGGCGACGAACGTGACGTGCCCGTTCACGTACGCGTCGTCGGTGGAAACGGTGGTGATGGCCCGGTTCGCCGCCGGGTAGCCGAACCACGCGCCGACCGCGACCGCCGCGAGTGCCGCCCCGCCGACGGCCGCCCGCCGGCGCCGGCGCGCGCGCCGGTCGACGGCGGGTGTCGGGGGCGGCTCCGGGCGGTGGGCCGGTGCTTCGGCGGCCTGGGCCATGAGATCGTTCCGTGGAGGCGCGGCCGGTTCGCCGCGGCGGTAACAGAGCAGTTCCGGTGCCGTACCGGGATCAACCGCCGTCACGATTCGCTCCGATCACCGGTGTGTCGGGGAACCACCCCTCACCGACCCTTCGGCCGTCGGGCCGCTCCCCGGGCGCTCACACCGACCGTCCTGCCGGACGAAGCGATCGTACAGCCCGGCGCCGCCGGGCAGCGCGGGGCGCGGCAGAGGTTTCCGGCCGTTCGGCAACGATCAACGGTGTGGGTCGCGGAGCCCCAACTCGCGAACCCGATGTCACTCATGGCACCGCTGGGCCATGAGGTCGGCCACGAGATCCCGATCGGCGGCGGTGGCGAGGCGGAAGTGGACCACGTAAGTACCCGGCACCTCGAACGGCCCGGTCGTGTTCTGCCCACGTGTGGCGAGCGCGGCGGTCGGCCTCGGCACGGTCGCGCCGAGTGCCCGGGGCCGTGAGAGCAGGGCTTCCCGTTCGGCGGGCGTCGGCGGTGTGCCGGCCAACACCCGCGGTGGGTCGCGCAGGTTCTTCGCGGTCGCGCCAGCGGCGCGTGACGGCCCCGAGTATATCCTTCACGGGGCACGCGTCTCCTCGACGCGTCGCACCTGAATCGGCGAAGTGGACCGACTTCTCCGCGGTCGTTAAGAGCTCAGCGCGTCTTTCTCAATCGGCAACGTGGCCGGTGCTGTGGGACGAGGGGGCAGTCTCCGCGGTCGTTAAGGGCTCAGCGCGTCTTTCTCACCCCCCGCTGCCGCCGTATGCGCCGGTCGGCCGGCCGCTCGCGGTGGGCTGTGGCGGGATCGACGGGCTTGCGGGTGGCGGGAGCGGCGGCCCTTCTTTGAGCGCCCCGGGCGGGATACGGTCGCGCGGATCGACGCGGCTGCCGCAACACCGACACCACCGGCCACATCCGACCGCCTGGAGTGCCATCGCCGCCACGAGTAACGCCAGCACGCGCGGTCGCATCTCCGGTTCTCCTCCGTCGACCGCGGCCGAAATTGCGACCGCGGGCGATAAACCGGGCAATACCGTCCGTTAAGAGCAGGGGCAAGTCGAAGGATTCCGCGCGCCTTGTACTTTTTTCCTACACTCCGACGTGCCTCACGCTATTCTGAACCGTTGTCCGCCGGCACGCCGCCCTTGCCACTCCCGCGCGGCGCCTGGCGCGGGCGTCGCGGAGTTCCCCCGCATGCGATCCCCCATCAAGGGGCTCATCGAACGGCTGCGCCCCAAGCACTACGTTCGCCGTCAGCCGCTGGTCCTCATCAACGGGCTGGCCGAACAGGCCGAGTCGTGGTACCGCAACCGGAAGTTCTGGATGCGGTTCTTCGACGTGTACGCGCCGAACATCCTCGCCTACGAGGGCGAGGCGCTCCACCGCCGGATCGCGGCCAAGGAGCCGATCACCGTCGACTACCTCGTGCAGCAGCTCTACACGTACCTCGACCAGTTCGTGCACACGCCGCCGTACAACCTCGTATCCAGCAGCCTCGGCGGGAAGGTCGCCGTCGAGTTCGCGGCCCGGTACCCGCAGGTGATCAACCGCGTCGTGCTCATCTGCCCGTCGGGCATGGGCGACAAGGAGCAACTGCCGATCATGGACGGCGTCCGCGCGCAGGACGCCCGCGCGATGGTGACCAGCGTGTTCCACAAGCCGCGCCGCGTGGACGGCGAGATGCTCCGCTATTACAAGGCCAAGTTCGCCAGCCGGCAGTGGAAGAAGGGGTTCCTCCGCACCGTCAACGGCACGCTCGAACACTCCGTCCGCGAGCGGATGAAGGACGTGCTCGCGCCGACGCTGCTCGTGACCGCGTCGGGCGACAAGGTGTGCGACCCGAAGACCGCCGAGGACGCCGCCCGCGAACTGCCCAACGGCCACTTCCGCAAGATCGAGAAGTGCGGGCACGCGCCGCAGATCGAGAAACACTGGCTGATCAACCGGCTCGTCGTAGACTTCCTCAGTTCATCCACCCCGACCGCCCACCCGTCATGGACAAAACTTATCCTGGCGAAGCCCACACGAGCGAGCAAATGACGCCACCGACCGTGACGCACCACCCGGCCTCCGACACCGTTCGCAGCGTGCAGGTGGTGGAGGCCAAGACCAACCCCCACCCGCCGGCCGGCCGGACCCCCAAGGGGCCGGACTGGTGGCTCATGATGCGGGCGTTCCTCACGCAGGGCAAGCGGATCGCGTCGTTCGCCCCCAGCTCGCGGTTCATGGCGCGCAAGATCATCGACGGGATCGACTGGAACAAGACCCGCACCATCGTCGAACTCGGCGCCGGCACCGGCCCGATCACGGCGGAGATGGTGAAGAGGGCCAAGCCGGACGCGAAGCTCGTCGTCATCGAACTCGACCCCGTCCTCTGCGGTCGGCTGCGGGAGCGGTTCCGCGAGGCGCGCAACGTGGAGGTGATCCTCGGCGACGCGACCAAGTTCGGCGAGTTGCTGGCCGAACGCGGCATTCCGAAGGTGGATCACGTGCTGTCGGGGTTGCCGCTGCCGTCGTTCCCCGGCCCGGCCCGCGACGCGATCCTCGAAACGTCGGCCCGCACGATCGCGGACGACGGCACGTTCCGCCAGCTCACCGTGATGCCGCTGGTCTATTACAAGATGTACCGCCGGTACTTCGAGGACGTGCGGTTCCGGTTCGTGCCGATCAATCTGCCGCCCGGCGGCGTGTACGTGTGCCGCGGCTACCGCGGCGCGGCGGTTCCGACGAAGTAACCAGAAGAGGAACTAACCACAGAGGGACAGAGGCACAGAGAAGACAGGAGAAGGATTCTTTGAAATCTCTCCTGTCTTCTCTGTGCCTCTGTCCCTCTGTGGTTAGTTCCTCTTCTGGTTACTTCGTCGGAACCGCCGCGCCGCGGTAGCCGCGGCACACGTACACGCCGCCGGGCGGCAGATT
>JAFKJJ010000077.1 GCA_017306025.1 Planctomycetota bacterium | reverse complement strand
GCAACGCCGTCGAACGGTGTCACAACTTCTTCGCCCAGTTCGGTCGGGTTGGGCGACGACTCGACCGCAACGCCCGATACTACCTCGGGTGGTGCCAGCTCGCGGCCTGCGTCATCTTCATCCGATCCGGTTTTGTCCGGTAGTCCTAACCAACGGAACGGCGATGGTCGGCGAATGGGCGTTCTGGGCGCTGCTGTCCGCCGGCTTCGCGGCGGCCACCGCGGTGCTCGCCAAGGCCGGCTCGGAGGGCATCGACCCCGACCTCGCAACGCTCGTTCGTACCGCCGTCGTGCTCGTCTGCCTCGTCGCGCTCGTCACCGCGGCCGGGAAGTGGAAGCCGGCCGAACCGCTCTCTGCTCGAACCATTTTACTGCTCGTTCTCTCTGGACTTGCGACGGGCGCGTCATGGCTGTGTTACTTCCGCGCGCTGAAGGCGGGGGACGTGTCGAAGGTCGCTCCGGTGGACAAGCTGAGCGTGGTGCTGGTGGCGGTGTTCGCGGCGGTGTTCCTGCGCGAGCGGCTGAGCGGCCGCGAGTGGCTCGGAGTGGGGCTCGTGGCCGCGGGCGTTTTGGTGCTGGCGCTGAAGCGGTGACCGGGAGCGTCAGGGGTCGAACCGGGCGCCGTCGCCGAACCGGTCCGTGAGCCGCCGTATCAGTTCGGACGTCTTCACGGCGTTGAACAGTTCGAGCCGGCGCAGCCGCGGGAACCGGCCCGGCGCGACGACGGCCGTGACCCCGGCCTTCTTGATCGCGTTCCGGCGCAGGTTCAGTTCGACCAGCCCCGCGGCCCACGGCGCCTCCGCAATCGCCCTCACGCCCTTCGGCCCGATGTTGCAGTCGTTGACGTTCAACCGGGCGAGGTTCGTCAGGTGCGGCGACCGCGCCAGGAGCACCGCCCCTTCGTCGCCGATCTGCCCGCCGCGGGTGAGGTTCAGTTCCGTGAGCGATCGCAGCACGGGGCTTTCGGCCAGAGCGGCGATCCCGTCGCGGGTCAGCCCGTTCACCTGCAGTTCGAGTCGCCGGAGGTCCGGCGCGGGTGCGGCGCGGGCGAGCGCGAAGGCGTCCGCGTCCTGAAACCCGTGCGTGAGCGCCAGCGACCGGAGCCGCGGCCAGAACGGCGCCGCGGTGAGCGCCTCGAATCCCGGTTCCAGGCGCTCGCGTCCCGCTCCGGTGACGACGAGCCGGAGGCGCGTGAGGTTTTTGAACCGGTCGTGCGCGGCAAGTTCCGTGACGGCCCCGCCCGGCAGGCCGTCCGTTCGGTTCATTGCGAACTCGGTCAGCGTGTCGCGCGGGAGGAGTCGGGCGACGTACGCGATCGCGCGCCGCGGGTCGGAGACGGAGCCTTCGAGCTGGAGCGAGATCGAGCGGAGCGCGCCGAGTGTCCCGGCCGCCTCCGACTCGGGCGCGTCCGGAAGGTCCCACGCTCGGAACCGTACCTTGAGGGATTCGAGCCTCGCAAGGCGCTTGCACCGGAACAGGCGCTCCAGCAGTCGCGCCTCGACGTGGAGTTCCATTCGGCGGAGGCGGGCGAGCCAGCCCGCGGCGAAGAACGCCTCCGCTCCGGTGCGGGTGAGCGGATGGTCCTCGGCGTCGGCGAACAGGCCGTGAACCGGGTGAACGTCGAAGAGTCGGGCACCCGCCGTGACGAGGGCGTCTGGGGCGCCGAACGCGAACCCGCGGAACCCGCGGACGAACCCGTCGGAGCGGCCGGCGAGGAACCGGAAGCTCTCGGAGATCCCGGGCAGATGAGCCCAGGGGCGCCAGCCGTTGTGGTCCGGGTCGCGCCGCAACTGCCATTCGCGGTCTTCGAGTGCGAGTCGCCGTTCGACCGCGTCGGCGTCGGCGTCGTCCGGCGGCATCCGGTACCGCTCGATCTGGGTGCGGACGAACGCGGCCTGCGCGTGCTGATCCGGGCCGCCGTGTTCGTCGAGCCAGTCGGCGTAGGCCAGCCGCGGCGTGTCTTCTTCCGGGTGTGCGCAGATCGCCGCAAAGAGGGCGCGTTCGTCGGACATGACGCGGCCTCCGGTGTGGTCCGGTCACTCCGTGACCGGTTACCGTCCCCGGTCACGGAGTGACCGGACCACACCGGCGCCTTACGCGACCGGGTTCCGCAGCGTGCCGATGCCCGCGATGGAGATGCTCACGTCGTCGCCGTGCGCGAGCGTAAATTCGTCGGGCGGGACGATGCCCGTTCCCGTGAGAAGCAGAGCGCCGTTCGGGAACTCGTTCTCCCGGAACAGCCACTCCGCCAGGCTCTCGACCGTCCGGGCCATCTGGGCGAGCGTGGTCGCGCCCTCGAACGCGGTCTTGCCGCCGCGGGCGATGACGAGCTTGATTTCCACGCCCGCCAGGGGCGGCATCGCGGCGATCGGCGTGACCAGCGGGCCGACCGAGCACGAGCCCTTGTAGATCTTCGCCTGCGGCAAGTACAGCGGGTTCTCCCCCTCGATGTCGCGCGAGCTCATGTCGTTGCCGACCGTGAAGCCCACGATCTTGCCCGCGGGGGAAATGACCAGCGCCAGTTCGGGTTCGGGGACGCTCCACTTGGCGTCGGCGCGGATGCGGACCGGTTCGCCCGGGTGGACGACGCGGGCGGGCGTCGCCTTGAGGAACAGTTCCGGCCGGTCCGCGGTGTAAACCTTGTCGTAGAACTGGGCGGCCCCTTTCGACTCCTCCTCACGAGCCACCTTGCTCCGCTTGTACGTGACGCCCGCGGCCCAGACCTCCTGGTGATCGACCGGTGCGAGGAACGTCTGGTCGGAGAGCCGCTCGGAGGTGGCCGTCGTGTCGACGATCCGGTTCGCGGCCCCGATCGGGTCCGGGGCGTGGAGCAGGTCCGCGAGCGTCCGCAGGGCCGGGTCGCGGGTCGTGTCCACGCGGAACACGCTGTTGCGCTCGACCAGCACGACCCCGACCGCGCCGTCCTTGTACCGCACCTTGCCGAGCTGCATGACCGCACCTGCTTGGTTGGTTGTGGTCCGGTCACTCCGTGACCGGAAGGCCGCGCTCGTGCGCCCGAGGCGCTGCACGCGGGAGCGAGCGAGATCCGGTCACTCCGTGACCGGACCACACGACCGCACGAACTCACGCGAACGTGTAGATGCCCGGCGTCGGGACCGGGGGCGTCTCGATCGGCCCCCACGCGTACTGCTTCGGCGCCAGGTTCTGGTTCGACGCGAGCAACTGCTTCCACGTCAGCCGCTTGCCGCAGTAGGCGGACTCGCGGGCCAGGAGCGCCATCAGCGTGCTGTTGGCCGCGTTCTCGCCGTCGTTGATGAACTTGCCCGAGCGGATGCCGGCGAACAGCTCGTCGTGCTCCACCTGGTACATGTCCTTCACCTTGGTCTCGCTGCCGAACTCCCAGTCCTTGCCGCCCGGCGAGGAGATCGAGTGCGCCATCAGTTGCGCCGAGCCGCGGGTGCCGATGACGTGGTCGTTCACGTTGCCGTCGCACCGCTCCATCTGGCGGCAGAAGGAGAACAGCTTGGCCCCGTTGGCGTACTCGAGCGTCACGGCGAAGTGGTCGTAAATGTGGCCGTACTTCGGGTCCCGGCGCTGCTGCCGGCCGCCGACGCCCGTCGCGGCGATCGGCATCTTCCCGCCGAACACCCAGTTGGCCTTGTCGAAGTTGTGGCAGTGTTGCTCGACGATGAAGTCGCCCGAGAGCCAGGTGAAGTAGTACCAGTTGCGCATCTGGTACTCCATCGGGCTCCACTTCGGGTCGTTGCCGCGGTGCCAGATCGGGCCGGTCAGGTAGGTGATGTGCATCGCGGAGACGTCGCCGATGGCGCCGTCGTGGATGCGCTTCACGGTCTCGCGCTTGGCGTAGTCGTAGCGGTAGCAGTAACCGGAACAGAGGCTGACGTTCTTCTGCTTGGCGAGCCGGGCGGTTTCCATCACGGACTTCGCGCCCGCGACGTCCACCGCGACCGGCTTCTCGCAGAACACGTGCTTGCCGGCCTCGATCGCGGCGCGCAGGTGGATCGGGCGGAACCCGGGCGGGGTGCAGAGGAGCACCACGTCCACCTGTTCGAGTAGCTTCTTGTAGCCGTCGAACCCGTCGAACTTCGTGTCCGGGGTGACGGCGATCTTGTCCTTGATGTCCTTGATGCCGTTGAGTTCCCGGAGGCTGTCTTCGAGCCGGTCCATGAACGCGTCGCACATGGCGACGAGCTTCACCTTCGGGTCGGCGCGGAGCGCCTGCTTGGCGGCGCCGGTGCCGCGGCCGCCGCAGCCGACGAGGCCGACGCGGAGCGTGTCGTCGCTCGCGGCGAAGGCGCCGGGCACGAGCGAGAGGGACGCCGCGGCCGCGGCGGAAGTCTGGATGAACGCGCGGCGGGTCGATTCGGACATCTGGCAGCCTCGTGGAAGGAGGACCGGCGGGGAAAGTTTATTGTGCGCGAAGACGGACGACGGGGCTATCGGGATTTTAAGGGAAGCGGACCGGACTAAACCACAGAGACACGGAGAAAGCAGGAGAAGAGCGTTCTGAAGACAACTCTTCCCGGCTTTCTCCGTGTCTCTGTGGTTGGTCCGGTCCGCTTATGTCAGGCGATCATCTCTTTGATGACGTGGGCCTTTTCGACGCCGGTGAGCTTCTGGTCGAGGCCCAGGTGGCGGTAGGTGAACTTCTCGTGGTCGATGCCGAGCAGGCGCAGGACCGTCGCGTGCAGGTCGCGGATGTGGACCGGATCTTTCACGATGTTGTAGCTGAAGTCGTCCGTCTCGCCGTAGATCGTGCCGCCCTTCGAGCCGCCGCCGGCCATCCACATCGTGAAGCACCGCGGGTGGTGGTCGCGGCCGTAGTTCGTCCTCCCGTCCTTGTCCTTACTGATGCCGCCCTGGCTGTAGATCGTGCGCCCGAACTCGCCGCCCCAGATGATGAGGGTGCTGTCGAACAGCCCGAGCCGCTTGAGGTCCTGGACCAGAGCCCAGCACGGCTGATCGACGTCGCGGCACTGGTCCTTCATGCGCCCGGTCAGGTTGCCGTGGTGGTCCCAGTTGTTGTGGTACACCTGCACGAACCGCACGCCGCGCTCCACCAGCCGGCGCGCGGTGAGTGCCGTGTGCGCGAAACTGCCGGGCTTCTTCACGTCCGGGCCGTACAGGTCGAGAACCTTCTGCGGTTCTCGCGTCAGGTCCGCCAGTTCCGGCACGCTCGACTGCATCCGGTAGGCCATCTCGTACTGCGCCATCCGGGTCTTCGTCTCCGGGTCGTTGAGCCGCGCGTGGTTGAGTTCGTTCAACTTGCCCAGCCCGTCGAGCGTGGTGCGGCGCACCTCGTCGGAAACGCCCGGCGGGTTGTTGATGAACAGGATCGGGTCGTTGGCGGCGCGGAAGCTCACCGCCGAATGCTCCCCCGGCAGGTAGCCCGACTGCCACAGCCGCGCGGAGATCGCCTGCACCTGGTCCTGGTTGGTCGGCTTCGCGACCATCACAACGAACCGCGGCAGGTTCTCGTTGAGCGAGCCGAGACCGTAGCTGGCCCACGCGCCGAGGCACGGCCGCCCGGTCACCATGTTCCCCGTTTGCATGTTGGTGATGGCCGGCTCGTGGTTGATGGCCTCGGTGTTCATGGTGCGGATGAACACCATGTCGTCGGCCATCTTGGCGGTGTAGGGCAAGAGTTCGTCGTTCATCCACATCCCGCACTGCCCCTTGCGCGCGAACCGGTACCGGCTCGGCGCGATCGGAAACCGGGCCTGGCCGCTCGTCATGGTGGTGAGCCGCTGGCCCATGCGGACGCTCTCGGGCAGGTCCTTGTCGAAGTACTCCTGCATCTTCGGCTTGTAGTCGTACAGGTCCATCTGGGCCGGCCCGCCGACCATGTGCAGGTAGATGACGTTCTTGCACTTGGTGGGGAAGTGCGTCTTCGGCAGGGCGGCGCCGATGCCGGTGTCGGTGTTCGCCCCGCCGCGGGCCACGGGGGCCTGTTCCGCGGCACTACCGGCGAGGCTGGCGAGCGCCATTCCGCCGAGCGAGAGCCCGGCGGACGCGAACAGGTGCCGGCGGGTCAGTTCGAGGGCCGCGGGGTCGGAGAAGAGGGTCATGGTCGGGCTCCGTTAGAGTGGTCCGCTCGCTCCGCGAGCGGTGCTCCGCGGGTGAGTGGCGCGTCGAGGTTACGGGAGTAGTGAACGAATTCGCTGGTGCGAAGGTTTGCGTTTCGTGGGTTGGTGACGATGTACTCGCGAAACTGCTCGAACTGAGCTTCGGACCGGACGAGGTGGTCGAAGCTCTCTTCTTCCCAGAAGCGACCCGTTCGTGAGAGTAGTCGGTTCAAGCGGGTCGCGGTGTAATGCTTCCACGATTCGCACTGTTTTCGCATGGCTCCGCGCTCGGGGAAACTGGCGAGAACGTGCACGTGGTTGGGCATCACGACAAAGTCGAACAGGGCGTACCTGTCCTCGTCGAAGTGCCTGAGACTGTCGGCCACAACCTGCGCGCACGTTGGCGACCGCAGCGGACAGGAACCGTGGCAGTCGTCGAGGGCGTTATTCCATCGCGTCGAACAGAGGCGGCGGAACGTCGATTGTTGAGCCGCGGACAATCGACTCAGAGCGAGAGCCCAATCCGGGCGGTGCGGATCGACGCCGTTACTGCGCAGCCATTCGTTTCGGATTGTTAGGAACTCGTCCACGACCGCCCGTGGTAGGGAATCCCAGGTTCGGAAGGTGATGAAGCAGACCGTGCCGCGCTGTTCCCAGTGCGGCAAGTGGCCGGCCGTGACCGAGAACTCGGCCTTCCCATCGAAGAACAGTGGGAGTTCGGGTAGGGGCATCACGGCTCGGCCTTCAGAGCGGGCCGCTCGCGGAGCGAGCAGCCGCTGCACAGTTGCAGTTACCGGTACAGTACACGAATCGCGGCTCCGCGCGTGTCGCATCTCAGAGTGGTCCGCTCGCTCCGCGAGCGGTCGCTACACGGTTGTAGCCGCCGACACAATACACGGATCGCGGCTCCGCGCGTGTCGCACCGCTCGCGGAGCGAGCGGACCACTCTGAGGTCACTTATTCAGCACCTCATCCAGGTTCATCAACTGATTCGCGAGCATGGTCCACGCGGCCAGTTCGCCCGCGTCGAGCTTCGGGTCGGCCTTCGATTCGCCGAACGCGATCAGCTTTTTCGCCTCTTCCGGCTTCGCCTTGTAGTGCGCCCGGAGTGCCTTCAGACCGTCGGTGATGATCGCCGATTCCTCCGCCCGGAACGGGCGAGCCAGGAGTCGCTTCGCGATGAGGTCGAGCCGCTTCGCGTCGTCGTTTCCGGCGGCCAGCGTCTTCTCGGCGAGGACGCGGGCCGCTTCGACGAACTGCACGTCGTTGAGCGTGAGCAGGGCCGCGAGCGGAGTGTTCGTGCGGTCGCGCCGCACCGTGCAGGTCTCGCGGTTGGGTGCGTTCAGCACTTCCATCGACGCCGGCGGGGCCGAACGCTTCCAGAACGTATACATGCTGCGCCGGTAGAGGTTCTCGCCGGTGTCGCGGCGGTAGTCACGGGTGTTCGAGCCGATCATCGCGACCGCCTCCCACACTCCGTCCGGCTGGTACGGTTTCACGCTCGGTCCGCCGACCTTCCGCACCAACAGCCCGCTGGAGGCGAGGGCGTAATCGCGGATCATTTCGGCGTCCATCCGGAAGCGCGGGCCGCGGCTCAGCAGACGGTTGTCGCGGTCCTTGTCGAGCTTATCCGGGGTCGCGATCGCCGCCTGGCGGTACGTGGCGGAGGTAACGAGCAGCCTAAAGAACCGCTTCACGTCCCACGGCTGCGGGTCGGCGCAGCACAGCCCCGCGGTCGGCTCGCGGAACTCGACCGCCAGCCAGTCGAGCAGTTCCGGGTGGCTCGGCAACTCGCCCGCGATGCCGAAGTCGCCGCTCGTTCGCACGAGGCCCGTACCGAACACCTCCTGCCAGAAGCGGTTCACCGTGACGCGGCCCGTCAGCGGGTGGTCCTTCGACACGAGCCACTTTGCGAGGCCCAGACGGTTGCGGGGCACATCGTCGGGCAGCGGCGGCATCGACTTCGGGGTGTCGGCGGCCACCGGGTCGCGGCGCTTGTCGTACTCGCCGCGGAACAGCACGAACGCCCCCGGCTTCTGGTCGGCGCGCTCGTTCATCACGTGGGCGATCGTCCCGCGCGACTTGATCGCGGCCTCTTCCGCCTGGAGCTTCGCGATCTCGGTTTCGAGGTCGCGGGTCGGCGTGTCGAAGGTCACCAGCCACCACCCGAACGCGAGCTCGGCCTCCGCGGGCGCGCGCTTGTCGCCCTTCGCGATCGCGTCGGCCGCGGCGCCGTAGCGGACGAGCTGGTCCACGTCCGCCGGGGCGAGCTTCCGCTCGTAGAGGCGGACGTCCTCGATGTGCGCGCCGAGCAGGCGGCCCTCGCCGGTGAACCGCTGGCCCACCGTGAGCGGCACCTCCGTCTTCGTGGTGCCCTTCAGGGTGTCGAACTGGGTCACGGTGCCCTGCGGCCGGCCGTTCACGTAAATTGTGATGCCGCCCGGCTTCGCGGAGCCGTCGTACGCCACCGCGACGTGGACCCACTGGTTGATCGGGAGCGGCGTGTTGCTGACGACCTTCAGCGCGCTCTCCGGGAACTCGTTGATGACGTGCATCCCGACCTTGTCGCCCTCGACCCACAGGTCCCAGCCGCGGTGCTTCTTGGTCGAGTCCATCCGGGCCACGATCGCCCCGGTCGAGTTCCGGCGCGTGAGCTTCACCCACGCGGATGCGGTGAACGGCTGCTTGGTGTCGAAGTCGCCGGCCTCGGGGATCGTCGGCGGGCCGCCCGCGCCCTTCGGCTGTACCGAGAATGCCTTCCCGCCCCGCGGACCGGCGGCCCAGCCGAACGCGTCGCCGAAGCCCGCGGCCCGCACCTGCCCGTCGAACGCGAACCGCGTTTCAGTACCGACGCCGTCGGCGAGCGGGGCGTGGAGCCGGAGCCCTTCGCGCGGGTTCTTGGCGAACACGTCGGCCGCGGTCGCGGTCTTCAGCCACTTCTCGAACTCCGACTTCGCGGCCGTGCGCCGGGCGGTGAGCTTCTCGCGCACCGCGGCCAGTTCCTTCGTGATCTGGTCGAACCGCGGCCGGTCCTCGGTGCGCGGGACCGGGATGATCGGCGGCGTGTTCTGGACGTTGCCGTCCATCGCGGCCTGCGTGGTGTTGTTGAAGAACGCCGACAGCGAGTAGAAGTCCTTCATCGTGACCGGGTCGTACTTGTGGTCGTGGCACACCGCGCAGCCGGCGGTGAGCCCCATCCACACGAGCGCGGTCGTTTCGGTCCGGTCGCGGGCGTAGAGGACGAGGTACTCCTCGTTGATCGCGCCGCCCTCGCTGGTCGTGATGTTGCACCGGTTGAAGCCGGTCGCGACGCGCTGGTCGAGCGTCGGACTCGGCAGGAGGTCGCCCGCGAGTTGCTCGATGGTGAACTGGTCGAACGGCCGGTTCGCGTTGAACGCGTTAATGACCCAGTCGCGGTAGGCCCAGATCTCGCGGTAGTTGTCGATGTGGATGCCGTGGGTGTCGCCGTAGCGGGCGTAGTCGAGCCAGTACCGCCCGCGGTGTTCGCCCCACTGCGGCGTCGCGAGCAACTTCTCGACGTACTTCTCGTACCACATCTCCGACTTGTCGTTGACGAACTCCTCGACGTCGGCCGGGTCGGGCGGGAGCCCCGTGAGGTCGAGCGCCAGTCGCCGCGCGAGCGTGCGGCGGTCGGCTTCGGGCGCGGGCTTCAACCCTTGTGCTTCGAGCCGCGCCAGGACGAAGTTGTCGATCGGGTTCCGCACCCAGGTCTTGTCCTTCACCGCGGGGACGGCCGGGCGCGTCGGGGGGATGAACGACCAGTGCGCCTGGTACTCCGCGCCGGAGGCCACCCACTTCTTGAGGAGCGCGATCTGCTCCGGCTTGAGCTTCTTGTTGGACTTCTTTGGCGGCATCACGTCGCGCTCGTCGTCCGTGATGATGCGCCGAATCATCTCGCTCTCGTCGGGCTTACCCGGGACGATGGCCTTCATCTCGACCGCGGCGTCGCGCCGGTCGATGCGGAGCCCGGCCTTGCGGGCGGCGCTGTCGGGGCCGTGGCACGCGAAGCAGTTTTCCGCGAGGATCGGCCGGATGTCGCGGTTGTACTCGATCCCGCTGACGTTCGCCTTGACCGGCTGCGCCGCGGGTTGAGCGGCCGGCGCTCCCTTTGGCGCGGGCGCTTCGGGCGGGGCGGCGGTCGTGGGGAAGGGCGTGACGAGTGCGGCACAGAGGGCCGCGCACACGAGCGGAGGGAGAGAAGAGAGCGTTCGGCGCATTATCACAACCTCGCGTGGTGTCTTCAGTGTGGTCCGCTCGCTCCGCGAGCGGCTGCTCGGCGACAGTTGTCGCGAAAACGGTTGTCCGGTTGCTCTTCTGAACGCGGCGCACCGCTCGCGGAGCGAGCGGACCACTCTCTACGAACCCTCATCCAGGTTCGCGCTCACTTGGAGCCAGTACGTCACGCCGCTGCGGATGTGGGCGGTCATCGCGCGGACGGCGGCGCGGGCGTCGCGGGCGAGCAGGGCGGCCGTGATCGCTAGGTGCTCGCCGGCCTCCACCCCGATCCGGTGAAAGTCGCTGCGGGCCTCTTCGAGGTCCCAGGTCACGTCGCGGAACGCTTGGTAGAGTGTACGAAGCCGTGCGAGTTCCGATTGGAGAAAGCCGTTGCCGCAACTCGCGCAGATGAAGCCGTGGAGCGTGTTGTCGAGTTCGCGGGCCTGTACCACGGCGGCCGGACCCGGAGCGGACTCCGCCAGCGCGCGGATCTCGGTTGAAATCGCCTCCGCCTTCGTCCGGTCCGCACGCCGGGCGGCCCCGCGAACCGCCTCGCACTCCAGAACCTTCCGCACCTGCAATACTTCGCGCACGTCGCGGGCCGTCACCTTCCGCACCACCGCGCCGCGGTTGGGCAGCAGGTTCACGACCCCGCTCCCGCCGAGTTCGATCAGGGCTTCGCGAATGGGAGTGTGACTGACGCCGAAACGGTTCGCAAGAGCCTCCGTCACGAGCCGTTGGCCCGCGCGGTATTTTCCGTGGAAGATGTCGGTGAGGATCGCGCGCACGATCGCCTGCCGGCGCAGGCCGTGGTCGAACGTGGCGTCCGAAACGGGTTGCAGTTCCGGCATGGTGAGACGCGGCCGGTGAAAAGCGCCGGACGGGGAAGGCGGGTAGTTTAGGTTGAATTGTACCCGACACAAAGGAAAACGGCAACTCGATTCTACAGAATCATCACCGCGACTCGCGGAGTGATTATGCAGAGCGTGTGTAAGGGGTGTATAGCTCAGGGTGTATTACGCAGACGAGGGCCCGCAACCGTTCGCACGGAGAAGTGAGCGGATCGTCCACCCCGTTCGCCATGCAATTCGTGCTCATTTTCGAGGGGTTCGAACGATGACCGTGCTCTCTCCCCCCGTGCCCCGACCGATGGTCGGCCGGCGCCCGTTCGCGTTCACGCTGATCGAACTGCTGGTCGTCATCGCCATTATTGCGATCCTGATCGGGCTGTTACTGCCGGCGGTGCAGAAGGTGCGCGAGGCCGCCGCTCGTATGAAGTGCTCCAACAACCTCAAACAGATCGGCCTAGCCCTTCACGCCTACCACGACACCAACAGCGCCTTTCCCGGCGGCGGCTCCAACCAGGTCGTCTACGGCGGGCAGACCTGGACGAACAGCGGCCTCTCGACGGCCGTGGCCGGCAGTCCCCCGGCGTGGAACAACGCCTACAGCGGCGGCTGGGCGTTCCAGATCCTCCCCTACGCCGAGCAGGGCAACCTGTACAACAACACCAACCAGCAACTCATCTGCGGCACCCCGGTCCCGATCTACTTCTGCCCGTCGCGGCGCGCCCCGGGGCAAACGCCCGGCGGAATGGCCAGCATCGACTACTACGCGAACGCCTACAACAGCAACGGCACGAGCGCCGGGAACGGCCTCATCCGCCCCTACAACCAGTCGCGGATCACCATGCTGGGGATCACCGACGGCACCAGCAACACGATCGCCGTGGCCGAGAAGAACGTCTGCCAGAGCACGATGGGGAACGACCCCACGGACGGGGCCAGCTACACGCGGGGGGTCGATTACGGCGGCTCCGGCAACTGGGACACGACCACGCTGACGAACAACCACAACTTCGCCCCGCAGGCCGACCTCAAGGCGAACTCGGGGTGCAACCAGGGGACGCACGGCCTGGGGTCGGCCCACACGAACGTGTTCAACGCCCTCTACGCCGACGGGTCGGTGAAGAGCGTCCAGCTCTCGATCTCGATTCCGACCCTCCAACTGCTGTTGAACGTCAACGACGGGCTCCCGATCCCGTCCGATGCGCCCTGACGGCTCGCGTTCCCGCGCCGGAGCAGACCCGGCGCGGGAGTGCCGTACAATTCCGGCATGTCTATTCGCGTGTCCAATCTGCGGCTCCCGGTCGAAGAACCGGAGGTCGCGCTGCCGACCCACCTCGCCCGCGCGCTGGGCGTTTCCGCGTCCGAACTGGCGCGGTGGCGGATCGTCCGCAAGGCCCTCGACCTGCGCGACAAGCGGCAGCTCCGGTTCGTTTACAACTTCGAGGTCGATCTCAATGGGAACGAAGGCGCGGTCGTGGCCCGCGCGCACGGCACCGAACAGATCGAACTCCACCACGAGCCGCCGTTTTCGATGCCGGAGCCCGGTTCCGTGCCGCTCCCGCACCGGCCGGTCGTCGTGGGCTCCGGTCCGGGCGGGCTGGTGTGTGCGTATTTCCTCGCACAACTCGGATACAGGCCGATCGTGCTCGAACGCGGCACGAAGGTGAACGACCGCATCCGCGACGTGAAGTCGTTCGACGAGGGCGGGCCGTTTCACCCCGAAAGCAATTACCTGTTCGGCGAGGGCGGCGCCGGCACGTTCTCCGACGGCAAGCTGACGTGTCGCGGAACGGGGCCGGACGTGCTCCGCGTGCTCGAACTGTTCGCGGAGTGCAAGGGCCAGCAGCCCGGCAAGCCGAGCATCCTCTACTACCACCGCCCGCACCTCGGCAGCAACCGGCTTCCTGCTGTTGTGAAAGCGGTCCGGCGGCGCATCGAAGACCTGGGCGGCGAGGTCCGGTTCCTCACGCGCGTCGAAGACCTCCAACTGACCGACGGCCGCCTGACCGGCGTCAACACGTCGGGCGGGTTCGTTCCGGCGTCGGTGGTGGTGCTGGCGATCGGCCACAGTGCCCGCGACACCTACCGGATGCTCGCGGAGCGCGGCGTGCCGATGGCGCAGAAGCCGTTCCAGTTCGGGGTGCGGATCGAGCACCGGCAGGACGTGGTGAACGCGGTGCAGTTCGGCCCGCGGCACGCACATTACGAGGAGCTGCTCGGTAACGCCGACTACTCGCTCGTCGCCAGCGGCGCGCACGACCTGTTCACGTTCTGCATGTGCGCGGGAGGGCACATCATCCCGAGCGTGTCGCAGGACGGCTTCTTCTGCACGAACGGGATGAGCCTCAGCAAGCGCGATTCGCCGTTCGCCAACAGCGGGCTGGTCGTCACGGTGCCCACCGATGCGTTCGAGGGCACGGACGTGCTCGCGGGAGTGCGCTTGCAGGAGAAGTACGAGGCGAAGGCGTTCGAAATCGGCGGGCGGAGCGAGTACCGTTCGCCCGCGCAGCGCGCCCGCGACTACGTGCGCGGGACGGCGTCGGCCGGCGTGCCGGAGTGCAGCTACCCGCGCGGCGTGACCGCGTGCGACCTGCGGGCCGTGCTCCCGCCGGTCGTGGCGGAGGCGGTCGCGCACGGACTCCCGCAAATGGACCGGCGCTGGCACGGGCGGTTCCTTGCGGACGCGGTGATCGTGGGTCCCGAGGCGCGGGGCAGCTCGCCCGTGCGCATCGACCGCGACAACGACACCCGCGAGTCGCCCGGCGTGCCGGGGCTGTACCCGGTGGGGGAGGGCGCGGGCTACGCGGGCGGGATCGTGTCCGCCGCGGTGGACGGGCTGCGCACCGCGCGGGCCATCGCGGCGAAATACGCCCGCGTCGGGTGAGCGCGGGGCCGATTCGGTATCAGTCCAGCCACGAGTACGGGTACTTCGGGTCGTCGAGTTCCATCGCCGGTTTCGTGACGAAGAGCGGGCGGAACGTGTCCACCATCACCGCGAGTTCGTCGGTCCACTTCGCGTCGCGGCTGGCGGCGATCGTTCCGGGGTGCGGGCCGTGCGGGATGCCGTGCGGGTGCAGCGTCAGCGACGATTCCTCCACCCCGCGGCGGCTGCCGAACTTCCCCCGAACGTAGTACAGCACTTCGTCGCTCTCGACGTTGCTGTGCGCGTAGGGCACCTTGATCGCATCGGGGTGCGTGTCGAGCATCCGCGGGGCGAACGTGCAGAGCACGAACCCCGGCGTCTCGAACGTCAGGTGGATCGGCGGCGGCTGGTGGACCGTGCCCGTTATGGGTTCGAAGTCGTCCGCGTTGAACGTGAACGGGTACACCTGGCCGTCCCAGCCGATGACGTCGAACGGGTGACCCGCGAGGACGTAGCGCGACAGCCGCGCCCCGTCCTTGATGACGACCGGCGTGTCCTTTTCCTCGTCGACGACGAGCAGGTCGGCGGGGCCGTGGAGGTCGCGCTCGGCGTAAGGGGCGCCGAGCCTCAGTTGGCCGTCGTGGTTGAGGTACCTGGGAGGGATGTTCACCGTGCCCGCGGACTCGATCACGAGCAGGTCCGGTTGCGTGCCGGCGTCGAAGTCGAGCCGGTAGGTGGTGCAGCGCGGGACCACGACGTAATCGAACGGCCGGAAGGGAAGTGCGCCGAACTGCGTGAGGAGCCGCCCGCTGCCCTTGTGAACGAAGACGATCTCGTCCGCGAGGGCGTTGCGGAAGAGTTCCGCTTGCGGCTGCGTCGGCCGGCACCGCCAGAGCGTCACGTCCGAGTTCGTCAGCAGCGGGACGCGCCCCGTGATCGGGTCGCCGCTCGCCGGGATGTCGCGGCTCTTGAGGTGGTGGTGGCGG
>JAFKJJ010000076.1 GCA_017306025.1 Planctomycetota bacterium | reverse complement strand
TCGCGCGAGTGCCGCCGCACTGTCACTACTCGCCCTCACCCTGACCGCGGCCGGCGCCGAGCCGCCGACGGTGAAGCTCGTTTCCGCAAAGCCCGGCGAGGCGCCTGCGGTCGAGATCGCTGGCATCGCGAAGGCCGATCTGGCCGCAATCGTGGAGGCGAAGCTGACCCCGGCCGAGTGGCCCGGGGTGGCGCGACTGGTCGTCGACGACGGCAGGCCGGAGGAGGTGGCGAAGAAGGCGCCGGTCGCGGGCGACTGGTCGGTGCGGGGCGACGCGCTGCGGTTCGAGCCGCAGTTCCCGCTCGTCCCGGGCGTGAAGTACCGCGTGTTCTGCGACCCCGGCGCGGTCCCGCGAGCGGGCCGCAAGGGCGACGCCTTCTCGCTCGCGGTGTTCATCCCGAAGCCGCCGCCGGGGCCGCGGGTGAGCGTGCGGCACGTCTACCCGTCCACCAACCGGCTGCCGGAAAACGCGCTCCGCCTGTACGTCCACTTTTCCGGCCCGGTGACCCGCGGCGACATCTACAAGCGGTTCAAGCTCATCCGCGACGACGGCAAACAGGTTCTGCGGCCGTTCGTGGAACTCGACGAGGAACTGTGGTCGGCCGACGGGCTGCGGCTGACGCTCCTGTTCGACCCGGGCCGCGTGAAGCGCGGCCTGGCCCCGCGCGAGGAGCACGGCCCCATTCTGGAAGAGGGCCGCAGTTTCACCTTCACCGTCGACGCCGACTGGCCGGACGCGGACGGCCGGCCGCTGGTCGCGAGCTTCCAGAAGACGTTTTCGGTGTACGCTCCGGACGACGAGGTGGTGTGGCCGGACGACTGGAAGCTCGTGGCCCCGCGGGCCGGTTCGGACGCGCCGCTCGTGGTGCGTCTGGCGAAGCCCCTGGACCACGCGCTCCTGGGGCGGATGCTGTGGGTGACGGACGCGTCCGGACAGCGCGTCGAGGGCGCGCTGACGGTGGGTGGCGGCGAGCGGGTGGTGTCGTTCGCGCCGGCGCGGCCGTGGGCGCGGGGGGGCTACAAGCTGGTGATCGACGCGGACCTGGAAGACGTGTGCGGCAACCGTGTGGGCGAGCCGTTCGAGGTGGACGTGCTCAAGCCGATCCCGCTGAAGCGCGAGACGAAGCTCGCGGAGCGCGCGTTCGCGGTGAAGTAGACGGCCGGCGCGGGCCGTGAGAGAATGGCGCTATCCGAGGAGGTACCACCATGACCGTCATCCGACTGGACGCCGCGACGCTGGCTCAGTTTCGGGCCGCCAAGGGGCCAGTTTATCTTGCGGACGAAAGCGGAAAGCCCGTACTGGCGCTCACCGGGACGACCCCCGTCGGGCCGGTGCCGGACCGGGAGCCGGAGTTGACGGCCGAGGAGTGGAAGCGGCGGATGGACCCGACGAACGGGATGACGACCGCGGAAATGCTGGCGTACCTCAAGAGCCTCGGCGCGCCATGAACTTCACAATCGTTTGGTCGGAAGCCGCGATTCAAGATCTGGCACGCATCTGGCTGAACGCAACCGACCGAAACGCGATCACCCAGGCGTCTAATGAGATCGACCGCGTCCTCGGCCGCGACCCGCTCGGGTTCCGGTTCGAGGTCGTGGTCGATGACCTCCGCGTGACCGTCGGCGCGGTCTGGGTGACGCGACCGGTGTAACGGCGGATCTCGTCACTTCTTCTCGCCCGGGTCGGGGTAGCGGAGTTTGCGGTCGGGGTCGAGGAACCGCGCGTACACCACGTTCTTTCCGCCGCCCTTCACCACGACCGTCAGCGTGTGCTTGCCTGTGGGCAGCGTCACGTCGAAGCCGTCTCGGTCCGGGCGGACGTCCTTCCCCCCACCCTTTCCGGTGCCGATCGACTTGCCGTCCAGCCGCACTTCGTAGTCGCCGGTCGAGCCGACCAGGAGCTTCGTTTTCAGCTCCGCGGACGACGTCACCTCGGCCTCGATCACCGCGGGCGCGCCCTTCGTGTCGGGCAGCACCAGCCGCCCCGGCACGCCGACGGCGAGCTTCGCCCCGTTCACGGTCGCGTCCGTGACGAACGGGTTCGCCATCAGGTAGCGGACGAGGTCGCGGAAGTCCTGGGGCGTCATGTTGTAGCCCAGCCCCTCCGGCATGAGCGACTTCTCCGCGATCCGCACCGGCTCCGCGAGGTCCGTCTTCTTGATCTTTTTCAACACCGCGTTTTCGAGCTTCAGCGTGATACTCGTGTCGTCCTCCTCGGCCAGCACGCCCTGGAAGATGGTGTCGTCGAGCAGCCGGGCGGTGCGGAGAAAGTACGGCGCGCCGATGACGCGGTTCGGGTCGAGGACGTTGCCCAGGATGTACTCGATGTCGCGGCCGGCGCCTTCGAGGGGCGGGCCGACCTCCGCGCCGGTGCCCTCGAACTTGTGGCACTTCGCGCAGTTGTTCGCGAACACGAGCTTCCCGCGCGCGAACGACGCCGGAGCCTCGTACAACGAGTCGCGAGTCTTGTCGATGAGTTTGGCAAGATCCGCGGGCGTCTGCCGCGTCCGCCCCCATGCCTTTTCGATGAGCGCGTTCAGTTCCTTGTCGTTGAACGCCTGAATGCGGAGGATCGTGTTATCGGTCACCTCGGCGCGGTCGATCTTCTTCTCGGCCATCGCTTGCAACAGTGCCTTCGCCCACTCCTTGCGCGTCGCGAGCGTGTTGATCACTTCCGGCCGAAGCCCCTTCGGGTAGTCTTTCCATCCCGCGACCAGCGACGGGGCGATCTTCGGGTGATTGAAGCCGGCGACCGCCCGGACCGCTTCGACCCGGACCAGTTCGGACTTGTCCAGGCTGACGACGTTGAGCAGAACCGGCAGCGTTTCGGGCGCCTTGATCGCACCGAGTTGCCGCACCGCTTCGGCGCGGGCCTCGGCCGGTTGCGACGAGGTGCTCTTGACGATCTCGACGGCCCGCTTGAGCGCGATCGGATCGCGGAACACCACCGCGAGCTTGTTCGCCAGCGCGACGAGCTTCGGGTCACCGCCTTTCGCGATGTCCGCTTGCAGGGCGGCCCACCCGTTCGGCGCGTCCACGCTTTGCCCCGCGAGCGCGATCGACAGCCCTTCCAGTGCTTTTTCGCGGCTCGCAGCGCCCTTCAGCTTCGAAACGAACTCGACGCACAGCCGCAGGTCGGTGGGACGGCCGGTGGCGACGAGGCGCCGCATCACCTTCGGCACGATGGAGTCGCGGACGAACGGGTTGTCGGGCGCTTGCTCCGCGAGCCACGCGAGTTCCTTCTCTGCGGGCGTGCTCGCTCCTTCCTTCTTCGCGATGACCTTCTCGTAGGCGATCCACACGAGCTGCGGGATGACCGGGTCCTTCGCGTCCTCCTTGCGGACCATCAGCGCGCGAAGCAATGGCGTCACGTCGTGTTTTTCACCGAGGCGAACCGCGACGGAGGCGAGTTCGCGGCGAACGCCGGCGTCCTTGACATCCTGCGCGATCGCGGAAAACGCGCCGAGCAGTGCCGGGGTAATTTCGTCTGCCTGGGCCGCCGCGCGGATCATCACGGCTTGGTGCGGCGCGTATTCCGGCGGTGCCTTCAGGAAGGCTTTCGCGTCTTCGGCCATGCGCTTGGCGACCCCGCCCTGGTAGAATTTTGTTTGTGCGGCCGCGTTCAGCCCCGCAAACGTTCGGCCCACACGCGCCAGCGTCTTGGCCAGCGCGTCCCCACCCGGGGCCGCGGCGCGCTCGCCGAGTAGTCGCGCGGCCGTCCGCGCGTGGTACGGGTCGGAGCTGTTGAGTTGCCGGAGCAACCCCTCGTCGGTCAAAGAGGCCAAATCCTCGGCCTTCTTCGTCTTCGTGCCCTTGAGCTGAATGCGGTACACGCGGCCGCGCTCGTAGTCCCAGTCGTCGGGGTTGGTCTGGTGGCACGGGTTCTGGTCGTGCCAGTCGATCAGGTAGATGTCGCCGGCCGGCCCCCACTTCATGTTGATCGGGCGGAAGTTCTTGTCGCCGCTCACGAGAAAGTCGTCGCCCCGGCTCGCGGTGTAGGTGCTGCCGTTCGGCTTCAGGACGTTCTGCTTGATGCTGCACCCGTGGATGCTGCCGAAGATCACGCTGTTCTGAAACCGCTTCGGCACGTGGGGCACGTCGAGCGAGATCAGCCCCGCGTGCGCCCATCCGCTCTCCTTGTGGAACGTGTGGTCGCAGATCTCGTTGATGTAGCCGTAGGCGTGGGGGTTGTAGCTCGCGCCCGCCTGGCGCCTGTAGATGCCGCCCGGCACGATGTGATACAGGTGCGGGATCACGCAGCACGCGAGGATGAACTGCCCGTCGGTGTTGCGCCAGTCCATGCCCCACGGGTTGCTCGTCCCCTCGGCGAAGATCTCGAACTTCTTCTGCTTGGGGTGGTACCGCCACACCGCGGCGTTCATCCGCGTCTCCGGGCCGTCGAGCGGCTTCACGTTCGACTGCGTGAACACGCCGTGTAGCCCGTAGAGCCAGCCGTCCGGCCCCCACTGGAAGGTGTTCAGCGTCTCGTGCGTGTCCTGGCTGCCGAAGCCCTTCAGGAGCACGTCGAACTTCCCCGGCTTGTCGTTCTTGTTTTCGATGAACCACAGGTACGGCGCAGCGCCGACGAACACCCCGCCGTGGCCGACCTCGATTCCCGTGCAGAGATCGAACGCCCCCAGGCCCGCCTTCGCGCGCTCCTCGGGGACCGGGAAGTCCTTCCCCTCGGCGAACACCGTCCGCTTGTCGCAGACCCCATCGCCGTCGGTGTCTTCGAGGATCACGATGCGGTCGCGCGGTTGCTTCCCCTTCGGGGTGCGCTTCGGGTACTCGAAACACTCCACCACCCACACGCGGCCCTTCTCGTCGATCGTGAACGCGACCGGGTTGACCACCTGCGGCTCGCCCGCGAACAGCTTCACCTCGAATTCTTCAGCAACCTTGAATTTGGCGACGGTCTCTTCCGGCTTGAGGTACGGCTGTCCGGAACCCTTGCGGTTGTCGAACCCGAACTCCTTCTGGGCGAAGGCGGCGGTTGCGGCGGTCAGCGCGACGAGGAGCGCGAGGGAGAAGCGCGGCATGAGGAAAATCCTTCACGGCACGAAGAAGAGGCGTGAAGGAAGATGGTACGCCGAAGGGGGAGGGGATGCAAAGGGACAGTCGAAGCGGGGAGCGGGGAGCGCGGGGCGGGGAACGCGGAGTGAAAACAGGAGCCCAGCCGGCGCTCCGTCTTCACTCCGCGTTCCCCGCCCCGCGCTCCCCGCTGGGATCACTTCCGCAGCGAGGTGAGGATTTCGAGCGTCAGTCGCCCCTGGTCGGGGTCGCTCAGGTAGATCTTCTCGTCCGCCGCGTACTCGCTCACGTACGCGCTAATCACCTTCCGCAACTCGTTCACGTCGAGCTTTTGCACGTCGTACAGCCCGATGCTCGCGAACTTGGTGAGCAGCCGTTCCAGAATGCGCGCGCGGTACCGGGCGAGCGGGTCGCGCTCGGCGTGAAAGTGAGCGGGCGAGTCCGTCGGGCCGGACCGCGGCGGCGGGGTGGCGATCAGCGCGCTGCCGGGCAGGTGCGGCGACGCCATCACCGACCCGGGAACCGCCCGCGCCGCGCCGTTGGAGGTCGACGCGGTCGGCGCGCCGTGGAGCACCTCTTTCGGGATCTCCTTCGGAACCGGGATGGTCGTTTCACGAACGAACGCGGCCGTCGCGGGCACGCCCAGCGCCTCCGGCGGGATCACCGCCACCGCACGGAACCCGTTGGGCAGTTTCATGTCGAAGACGGCCATGCTGACCAGTACCGGGCCGACCGCGTCCGCGTGGGCCGCGATCTTATCGAGTACCGCCCGGACGTGGTCCTCGTCGCGAAACTTTACACTGGTCGGCAGCCAGTGGCTCTGCTCGCGGCGCGCGATGACCGTCGAAGGCCCGGCCACCATGACCTCCCGCACGGTCGGGTCGGCGAACAGCTCCTCCAGCGGGCCGTAACCGAGCAGTTCCGCGAGCACCTCGTCGATCATCCGATCGCGGTCCGGTTTGGCGAACCCGCGGGCCTCCTGGTCGGCGATCTGGTCGGCCTGTTGGCGCAAACTCTGGCGCAACAGCGACTGCGGCATCCGCTTCGAGGCGCTCATGTCCAGCCGCTCTTCGAGCTTGGCCAGGACGCGCCGCTTGACCTGCTCGAACGACGCTGGCGGAAAGGCGATCGGGCCGGATTTGCGGCCCCCGGAGGGTGCGGGGGGACCGGACGGTCGCAACGGCAGCATGGCGGCGAAATCCTGCGACGGGAACGACGGAATTCGGCAGCCAAGCCTAGAACGGATTCACGGTGCGGGCCAGCGCGAGAAAAATCCCGCACTCAAGTGCCGACCGCCAAACGGGAACGGTTCGTTCGCCCGAAGCCCGCTCTTGACGGGCCGGTATTCTTCGTTTAACGTTCGCACTCAGTTCACCGGACCCGCGGCAAAAGCCCATCCGTGCGAAGTCGGCGCGTGAGTGCCGCGGCTTCGCCCGAACGCCGCGGGACCGCCTCTCCGGCCGTTCGGACTACGGACAGGGTTTCGGCGGTGCCCGTCGAAACCGCACACGCACCCACGGATGGGCCGCTCCCTCGCCGGCGAGCCGCCCCGACACCATGACGCTCCCCGGTGCCACACCCCGCCTCGCGGACCCGTTCGCGGTCCACCCGGCGCTCCCGACCGGACCCGACGGTGTCGTGATCGCGGCCCCGGCCAAGCTCAACCTGTTCCTCGAAATCCTCCGCAGAAGGCCCGACGGCTTCCACGAGCTCGAATCGCTCATGGCCGCCGTCGAACTGTTCGACACGCTCGAAATCCGGACCCGCGGAGCGGCCGTGAAGCCCGGCTTTGTGGGCGACAGGCCGCGAGGAACGACAGGAGCGGCCGTGAAGCCCGGCCTTGCGGGCGACAGGTCGCGAGATCCGACCGATGGCGCGCTCACCCTCTTCTGCGAGCCCGCGTCACTCTCGGCCGGTCCGGACAACCTCGTTCACAAGGCCGCGACCGCGCTCCGGACACACGTCAACCGGCCGCAGCTCGGGGCGGAAATCCGCCTGACGAAACGCATCCCGGCGCAGGCCGGGTTGGGCGGGGGATCGAGCGACGCGGCCGCGGCGCTGGTCGGCTTGAATCGAATTTGGAAATTGGGGCTGACACGTGAAGAACTTGTCGGTATCGCGGCGTCCGTTGGTTCGGACGTGGCGTTCTTCCTGACGCTCCCGGCCGCGTGGTGTACCGGACGCGGCGAGATCGCGACCCCCGAACCGATCGCCGAAGGCGCGCGGCCCTTCCACTTCGTGCTCGTGTTCCCGCCCGTGGGGTTGGGAACGGCCGGGGTGTACAGGCGGCTCGCGGTACCGGAAAAACCAGTACCGGGCGCCGGGGTGCGAAACGCCTTTCGCACCGGCGACGCGGAGGCGCTGGGCCGGGCGCTGTTCAACCGCCTGGAGGAACCCGCGCTCGCCCTGGAACCGCTGGTGGGCCGTATTCGGCAGCGACTGGCGGCGTGCGGGCCGTGCGGCGCGATGATGTCGGGCAGCGGCTCGACGGTGTTCGCGGTGTGCCACGACCGCCCGCACGCGGTGAAAGTGGCCGAAAAGTTTCTGGACTCGCGCCCGGCCGACGAACCCGAGTCACGTGTTCTTGTTCTGCGGAGTTTTACCCCCTGATCCCGCTGAAGGAGACTTGCGGTGGTCATCACGGAAGTTCGCATCAAGTTGTGTGAGGAGAACAACGAGCGGCTGCTCGCGTTCTGCTCGGTCACCTTCGACAACGCCTTTGTGGTCAGGGACCTAAAGATCATCGAGGGCACCAAGGGCGTGTTCGTGGCGATGCCCAGCCGCAAGCTGACGGACCGGTGTCCGCGGTGCGGCGGCAAGAACCACCTGCGGGCGCGGTTCTGCAACCAGTGCGGGACGCGCCAGGACGAGCAGCGCGCGATGCGGGCCACCGACGGCCGGGCGAAGCTGCACGCGGACATCGCGCACCCGATCCACAGCGGCGCCCGCGAGCTGATCCAGAACGCGGTGGTGAAGGCGTACCAGGAGGAGAAGGAGAAGTCGAAATTGCCGGGCTACGTCTGCACGTACGACGAGTTCGACTACGACGACGACGTGCCGGTGAGCTACGGCGGGGTGGTGAGCGAGATGGGGAAGGCCGTGAAGGCGCACGCCCCGCACCCGGCGCCGAAGGGGACGCACTTCCACACGTCCGACGCGCCGGCGCAGTCCGTGAAGGCCGCCAAGCCCGACGACTTCGCCGACGGCATCGCGTGAGCGTGCTTTCGCACACCCGGAATGCCAGAACCCCGAGGCCACTTCGTCGAAGTGGCCTCGGGGCTTATTTTTGCCAACGGGCCGCGATTCTGATAGCCGTTACTGCTAGGCCAGACCGTCACTTCGCGAAGTGGTCTCCCGGCTTTGAACCGTTCCAGCTCCGCGCTGCGCAACTCGAAGTGTTTACGCCGTACCAATCGGTGACTTCCGCGATTTGACTGTGGGACCGCGAGCGGCAACAAAAGATCATCGCTCGCGGCTCCGCGGCGGCGGCTTACTTCTTCGGCATGGCCTGGGCGAGCCCTCCCTTGAGGAACGCCTCGAACTTGTCCGGGTTGTTGATCTTCCCCTCGGGGTATTTAACCATCTTCACCTTTCCGTCCGGTTGGGGGAGCAGAATCAGGTAGGTCGGAAGTGTGTTGTCTTTGAGCACCGCGACCTGAAAATCACCGTTCGCTTCGGCCTCCGCGATGCGTGCCGAGTGGCCCGGGTCGGTCGAGTAGGCCCGCGCCGGCACCTCGTCCGTGTAGAGTTGTACCAATTCGAACTGGTCGAACTGCGATCGGATTTCCGGCCGTGTGAACACGTTCTGCTCGTTGTAACGGCAGTTGGTACAGGTCTTTCCGGTGAAATCTACGAAGATCGGTTTGCCGCTCACCCGCGAGCGCTCGATCGCATCCTTGAGGTCCGTCGGCCATTCCTCGACCTCGGGCAGCAGAAACGCTTCCACCCACGCGTACACCGTACCCGCCGGGCGCTGCGCCTTGCCGTCGGGACCCCTGAGAAGCCCCGGCGCGAGATACAGGGCGAGCCCCAGGAACAAGAGCGCGAACAACAGCCGCGGTACGCCGATGTTCGGCTTCTCCTCGTCGTGTGGTAACCGGAACACGTTGAGCAGGTACAGCCCGCACGCGGCGCTGATCGCCACCCAGCCGCCTAGCACGAGATCGTAGGTGAAGTACTGCGGCGTCGGAAACACGCGGATTTCGGCGGTCCGAAGGAACTTGAGCGCCGCGGCCAGTTCCAGGAAGCCCATCACCACTTTCACGCTGTCGAGCCACCCGCCGGACTTCGGCAGCGCCTTCATCAGTCCCGGCACGAGCGCCAGAACGAAGAACGGGGCCGCGAACGCGGTCGCGAACGCCAGCCCGCCGGCGATTTCCTTGGCCGTGGGGACCGCGATCAGACTTCCGGTGCCGTCGTTGCCGGCCGAGATGCCCGCGAACCCGCCCAGGAACGGCGCCACGCACGTGAAACTGATGACCGTGAACGCCAGCGCGCCGAAGATCGTTCCGACCACCCCGCCCTTCGCCTGTCGTGCCTGCAATCGCTTCTGGATCACGTTCGGCAGCGCGATTTCGTACATTCCGAACAGGCTCAGCGCGAGCACCAGGAAGAGCGCCGCGAGCAGCACATTGGTGACCGGGTGCGCGCTCAGCCACGCCATGAACTTCAGCAGCGCGAACGCCGACACCCCGAGAACCGAGATGATGGTGAGGCTGTAAACGCCCGCGAGCTTGAGCCGCTCGCGGAACGAGCCGTGCGCCTGCTTGAGGAAGATGCTGACCGTGATGGGGATCATCGGAAAGACGCACGGGGTGACGAGTGAGATCAAGCCCCATGCGGCCGCCGTGGCGACGAACGCCCACAGCCCCGTTTGCTTCTCCCCGTTGCCCGTCGCGGACTCGTCCGCCGGTACGATGGTCGGCGCGATCGCCTTGAGTTCCTCGGTGTACGCGTCGATCGACTTCGCGGCCTTGCGGCTTTCACTCCGGACCGCGGCCCCGGAAGGCGCGGGCGGCGCGGCCACGAGACGCGGTTGGTCGCCACCGCCCCGGGCCGCCCCGACCGGCAGAGCGGGCCTCGCGACCTTCAGCACCTCCAGCGCGGCCGCCAGGTCCTCAAGGTTCACACGATCCGACGCCCCCTCCACCACCTCGACCGTTACCGGCGGCAGTTGCTTTCCCCGCGCCGGGTTGCAGCCGTCGTGGTCACACACCTGCAACCGCGTACCGTCGAGCGCGATCTCCTTCTTGCCGGCGGCGGCCTTCGGAGACACAACGGCCTTGAGCTCCCAGGTGACCGGCTTGTCGGTGTACTGATCTTTTGGCCCGCCGGGGTTCTTTTCGTCTCGCGGTTTCTCCTTCCACACCACGGGCGGATCGGTAACGGTTCCGATAAAGATCAGGTCGCCGATCGGTGGGAACTCGACGGTGTTGCGGGAATCCTGTTTCGCGTCCTTCGGGAACGCGGGGTACGTGTAGCCATCGGCCTTCGGTGTGATCGTCAGCTTCACCACGACCGTTTCGCCCCACTTCGCCTTTGCGGGGACGACGTCCACGGTCACGTCGGCCAGCCGCGCGAACCCTTTCGGCAACTTGCTCGGCGCACCGATCGGATTCTTGGGAACCAGTTCGAGCGGCTGCGCGGGGGCGAGTGCGGGAGCTGCGCACAGGGCCAACAGTGCCGGTAGAAAGATCGGGCGCGCCATTGGATCGGTACCGCGAGGAGAAACAAAAAAACAAAGCCCACGGGACCCGTGGGCTTGTTTATCGACCAAGAGGCGACATGCCGGTCTGCCTCGCTGACGGGTGATACCGCGAGGCGCCGTCGGCCCTTACACCGGCGCTCATTTTCCGGCCAGTGCCTTAGTCACCTCGTCCGCGTACGCCTTCTCGACCGGCACCGCCGGGCCGTCGAGCACCTTCAGCGCGGCCTCCACCGGGACCGTCTTCGCGGGGAAGCAGTTCATCTTGTCGCACACGCTCAACTCGAACGCGGCCAGCTTCACCTTCGTCTCGCCGGCCGTCGCCTTCGGCGACACCACCGCCTTGTGGGTGTAGACCGCCTTGCCCACGTTCACCCGCAGCTCCTTGATGCCGATGTCCGGCTCCTCCTTCGTCACGAAGTCCTTCGGGTCCTCGGTGGCGCCCACGAAGATCACCGTGCCGGGGTGTGGGAACTTGATGACGTTCACCATCCCGGCCGCTTGCTTGTCCGGCTGCGCGGTCGGGTAAGTGTGGTAGCCGTCGTTGAGTTCGACGGTGAGCGTGAACGTGACCGTCTGGCCGGGCTTGGCCTCGGCGGGCGTAAACTTCCCCTCGACTTTCTTGACGGCCTTCTCGTACCACTTCTGGGCGCTCGCGGCCCCCGGCGCGCCCGCGAGGAGCGCGGCCGCGGCCGTCGCGAATACCAGCGCGCACGCGCGGGTCATGGGAACCTCCGAGATGCCAGAAGTCAGAGGGCAGAGCCACAGAGATCAGAGGACAGAGCCACAGAGGGACAGCCAAGAAACGCCACCTCGCTCTCCGACTTCTGCCTTCTGAACTCTGTGGCTCTGTCCTCTGTAGACGCCGCCCGCCTACTTTTTCTTCGGCTCCGGTGCCGCGTCTTTGGGCGCCGGCGGCGGCTTCACACCCTTGAGTTGTAGCGTCGTCACCGCCTTCGTCACCAGATCGATTACGCGGATGCGGTGGGCGTTGGTGTCCGCGACGTAGAGCTTGCCGTTCGCGTAACTGATGCCGGCCGGCTCGTTGAACACCGTCGGGCCGAACATCCCGAACGGCCGGCCGCTGACCAGCGTCGTGAGCTGGCGGGTCTTGAGGTCGAACACCTTGATCTTGTTGTTGTACGTGTCCGCGACGTACAGCTTGCCGTCCACGTGGACCACGCCCAGCGCGTGCTGCAGACGCGCCTCCGGCTTCTCCATGAGCGGGTCGCCCTCCACCTGTCCGGGGCCGTCCACGTCGCCGAACACGAACAGCCCGCGGCCGACCAGCGTCTCCACCTTTCCGTCCGGGTCCAGCGGCACCTTCCGCAGCGCGCTGATCTCGCTGTCGGCCACGTACAGGGCCTTCCCGTCGCTCGTCAAGCCGCTCGGCTGCGCGAACATCGCCTTCCGCAGCGCCCCGTCGCCGATCGTCTCGCGGCCGTTGCCCGCGTAGGGCACGAGCTTCTTGTCCTTCAGGTCCAGCGCCCAGATCTGGTGGTGCCCGGCCATCGCGATGTACAGCTTGTCGCCGTCGAGGTGGACGTCCCACGGGCTGTTGAGGCCGATGTCCGTCGCCGGCACCGGCAGCACCAGGCGCCGGCTCTCGATCTCGTGGTCCTGCTCGCCGTTGCCCGCGACCGTCGAAACCGTCTTCGCCTTCAGGTCGATGAGGCGGATCAGGTGGTTCTTGCGGTCGGCCACGTACACGAGGTCGCCGCTCACCGCCATCCCCTGCGGGTCGTCGAACTGCGCCGCGTCGAACGCGCCGTCCGCCCTGCCCGGCGCGCCGGTGCCGATCGCCGCGAGCCCGTTCCCGTCGAGGTCGGTCACCACGATCCGGTGGTGCGTGCTGTCGGCGATGAAGAGGCGCTTCGACTTCTCGTCGGCCACCACCTTGCCGGGGAAGAACAGCGGGGTGTCGCCGCTCTCGCGGTACCGCGCGAGGTCGAACCGCAGCGGCCGCTCGTCGAGCGTCTTCTTCTTCTTGTGCTCGTCGATCAGCTTCTTGATGACGACGTCGAGCAGCTCGTAGTTGCCCTCGCCCGAGGTGAACCCGACGAGATTGCCTTCGGGGTCGATGACCACCATCGTGGGCCAGGCGTCCACCTCGTAGCGGTCCCAGATGGCGTGGTCGGCGTCGTTCACCACCGGGTGCTCGATCTGGTAGCGCAGGACCGCCTTGCGGATGCTCGACGTGAGCTTCTCGCTGTCGAACTTCGGCGAGTGGACCCCGATCACGACCAGCTCGTTCGGGTACTTCTTCTCCAGCTTCGCCAGGTCCGGCATGATGTGGATGCAGTTGATGCAGCAGAGCGTCCAGAAGTCGAGGACGACGATCTTGCCCTTGAGGTCCTTCTTGAGCGACAGCGGGCCACCGGTGTTGAGCCACGCGGCCCCGCCGGTGAGTTCCGGCGCGGCGATCTTCTTCTTTTCTTCCTTGTCGTCCTTCTTGTCCTTTTCGCCCTTCTCGTCACCGAGCCGCAACGCGAGCGCCCGCGGCTCGTCCAGCCGGGACATGCCGAGCGGCGCTTTGGGCCGCGGCCCGGGATTACTCGCTGAAGGAGGCCTATGTAGGCAAGCCATTTCCTGTGGTGGCGACGGATGCGGAGCCCGCCGCTTGCGTACTGTGTCAGCAGCCGCTTCTGCCCGATGGCGTGAGCCGTATGCAGCGCTTTCAGAAATATATGGACGACACCCTGGATGCCGCGGCCACGAAGGCTGAGCAGGCGGTAGCCGATGCGCTCGGAAAGCTGCACGAGCTCGTCTGCCTTCGGGCGACCGACTTCGCTGATCGGCTCGAGCAGGTGCGAAAGCGCGATGCCGGGTTGGCCGACCTGCTCACGAGCTTTCAGTCGGCAGCGGTTAAGCGCCGGGAGCAGGCGATTGCACGCCTTCGCGGCGAGCCGCACGAGCCCGCCCCTGCCATCGTGGTGCCGATCGATGAGGTGCAGGCGTTTGCTGTCAAGCTGAAGGCGGAAAAGGATGGGCTGGCGCAGGCGGGCAACGCCGAGGAGCGGGCCAAGCTCACGACCGAGAAGGCCGAGCTCGAAGATCGGAAGACGCTATCGGCCAACAAGGGGAAGCTTGTCACCCGGCGCGATCTGCTCGTCGTCGACGATGCGTACGGCAAGGCTCTTACGGACGTCCAGACTCGTGGCATCACCCAGCGCGCGAACGAGCTGCTCGATACGCATCTGACGACGGCCGTGGTGACGCAGTTCGATGCGGAGCGCACGCGCTTCGACATCATGCATCTCAATGTCGGGCTCGCGCGCAAGAGCGGCCAGACCAAGGCGGAATTCGAGGTCAACCCGAACACCAAACTGACCAAGGTGACGTCGGAGATCCTCAGCGAAGGCGAGCAGCGCGCCTTGGCGTTGGCCGGCTTCCTGACTGAGGTCGCCCTCACCGACGGGTCGGGTGCGATCGTCATCGACGATCCGGTGTCCTCACTCGACCGCGATCGCAGCGTCAAGGTGGCGGAGCGCATCGCCGAGGAGGCGTTGAAGCGACAGGTTATCGTATTCACCCACGACATAGTCTTCTTCAATGAACTCTGCCGCACCGCCGACGCTCAGGGGATCGAGCCGGTCACGGTCGCGCTTTTCAGCGACAAGAGCGCCGCCGGCAAAATCGATACTGCAGGCATGCCGTGGAAGGGCCTGAATGTCGCCAAGCGCATCGGCCGGATCAAGAACGACTCTGCCCAACTGTCGAAGCTGCATACGACCAGCCCGGCCGATTACGAAGTCGCGGTGAAGAACGTATATGGCCGGCTTCGCGACACCTACGAGCGCGTTGTCGAGGAGATCATCTTCCGGGATATCGTGCGGCGCGGCACCGATGTCATCCAAACACAGTTGCTGCGCTATGTTCGTCTCTCCGATGCGCTCGCCATCCGCTTCCACGATGGCATGACGCGCGCGAATACGCACAGCCATGACAACCCTGCGGCGGATACCGTCGCGGTACCGACTCCAGCCGACTTCGCGAAGGATATTGAGGAACTCGAGCTTCTGATCGCCGGTCTTAAAGCGGACAGCGACGCTGCCGAGGCAGCCCGCCCACAGATGAAGCCCAAGAAATAGATGCGAAGCGGGAGAGCGCATGCCGCTTCCCGACAGACCATGTTGTGATGCATTGAGCGAGCGCGGCCCGTGACGGCTACTGCTCGTCCTCAGGCAAGTAGACCTTGGCACAGGACGGTGAGCGGAACAACGGCACGGGGCCGGCATCTGAACTCCGACTTGCAG
>JAFKJJ010000305.1 GCA_017306025.1 Planctomycetota bacterium | reverse complement strand
GTCGTGTAGGCTGGGGGCGTTGCCGTCGCCCTCCCGCTTCGGGTGAAACCCATGACCGCACGCCCCTCGCGCGCCGCCCCGCTCGCGCTCGCGCTGTACCTCGCCGGGACCGCCTACGCACAAGAACCGAAGGGAGCGACGGACGCCCACGGGGACCCGCTCCCCCCGGCGCCCGCGCCCGGCTCGGGACCGACCGCGGGGCCTACGCCTTCGGGTGGGGCACCAACTGTGCCCTCGCCCCGGACGGCCGCGTCCTGCTCCGCCAGGGCAACTGGACCCTCCGGTGGATCGACCCGGCCACCGGCCGGGACGTCGGCAAGAACGTCTCGGTCGGCGACAACGACGGGGCCGGCGAACCGGTGGCCGTCGCGGCCGACGGCGCGCGGGCCGCGTTCAGTTGGAACGACCACGCCCGGGTGTACGACCTGAAGACCGGCAAGCGGCTGGCCACGATCCCGGCGGCCACCAAACTCGACCCCCGGTCCGCGGTGATCTCGGCGGACGGCGGGGTGGTCGCCGTCGGCCAGGGGCAGCGGTTCGGCCAACCGCTCGAAGGCGGGGCGTCCGCGATCGTCTGGGACGTGGCCGGCAACCGGGAGCTGGCCCGGGTGCCGGTGGCCGAGAAGGGCAACGCGCGCGTCGCCCTCACCCCGGACGGCAAGACCCTCCTCACGCGCAACGGCGCGAGCCCCCCGTTCGGCCAGCCCGCCCCGGCCGACACCCGGACCACCCGGGTCTGGGACGCGGGCACCGGCAAGGCGCTGGGCAAGCTGGAGGCCGAGGGGCCGCTCTACCAGTTCGCGTTCGCCGCGGACTCCGCGGCCGGGGCGGCCTGGAACCCGGACGCGAGGGCCGTGGAGGTGTTCGAGCCGCGGACCGGCAAGCGGGTCCGTGCCCTGTCCGACCCGGCCCTCACCGGCCCCGGCGGGCTGGCGTTCGCCCCGGACGGCAAGACGCTCTTGGCGGTCGACTTCGGGACGCTCGCCGCGGTCGCGTGGGACGTGGGCACCGGGCGCCGGGTGAAGCTCACCGAACGGCCGGCGGACCTGCCGCCCCGCGGGGTCATCCGGGGGGCGACGTACACCGCGGCCGGCAAGCCGCTCGCCTGGGGCGTGTGGGACCGGAACGTCGCCCTGGCCTGGGACCCGCTGGCCGGTACGCCCCTCACCCCGACCTTCCGGCACCTCGCGGGTCTGACCGGGGTCGCGTTCACCCCGGACGGCAAGCAGGTGGTGACGACCGACGCGGCCGGGGTGAACCTCCGGTGGGACGCGGAGACGGGCAAGCCGATCGGCCCGGTCCGGGTCGATCCGGACGCGCCGGGCGACCCGCCCCCGGTCCTGTGCCCGTCGTCGGACGCGGCCCGCGGGTTCTCGACCCGGGCGGCCTACGACCTGTACACGGGCAAGCGGCTCTCCGGTTACCCCAGCGGCCTGAGCTTCTCCCACCCCTCGGCCGGCGTCCGCCCGGACACCGGGGGGCGGGTGGCGCTGGTCAGCCGGGCCGCGGGCGGTGCGGGGGCGGCGGGGCGGTGCGTGCTGTGGGACCCGGCCACCGGCAAGACGGCGCTGGACGTGGCCCTGCCCCCGGCGCGGGCCGGGTTCGGGGAGGAATACGCCGTCGCGCTCACCCCGGACGGGTCGACCCTGGCGGTCGGGTTCGACCGGGAGCCGAAGGCCGGCGCGAAGGAGTCCGAGGCGTCGGTGACGGCCTGGGACGTGGCGACGGGCAAGGCGAAATGGGAGCGGACGTTCCCCGGCGGCCCGGTGAAGCTGGCGGCCGCCCCGGACGGGAAGACCCTGGCGGCCGTGGTCCGCGGGCGGGTGGAGGCGCTGGACGCCGGCACGGGGAAGACCCTGGGGGAGTTCGGCGCGGACAACCTGTTCCTGATGTCCCCGGTGTTCACCCCGGACGGAACGCGGTGCGTGGTGTACGCGCTGGACAACCGGCCCAAGACCGGCCAGCGGATCGAGTTGGAGGTGCGCGCCTGGCCGTCGGGCGAGGTGCGGGCCGTGCTCCCCGGCCGGGACGCCGGGACCCCGGCCGCGATCTCCCCGGACGGGAAGACGCTGGCCACCCGGACCGGGCTGACCGTCCTGCTCTGGAAGCTGCCGGACAAGTGATACGGGATCGTGTTGATCCGTTCCCGTAACGGGTTACCGGGCTTTGGACCCCGAAGGGGTCGGATACGTTAGCCCCGGGCAACGCCCGGGGTTGGCGGCGGTGCCTCTTTGCAGCCTGAAGGGCTGTGATCCCCCGCAATCCCGGGCCTTCAGCCTGGAAAACAAACCGGCCCGTGTCCCCCGGGCGTTGCCCGGGGCTAACGTATCCGACCCCTTCGGGGTCCAGACGATCCGCCCCGGTACGGTTACAGATCACCACGATCCGGTATGA
>JAFKJJ010000304.1 GCA_017306025.1 Planctomycetota bacterium | reverse complement strand
TCGAAGGTCGTAAGGTCGAAGGTCGTAAAGCCGGAGACGTTCAGTTTCCGGTCTCCGGCTTTACGACCTTCGACCTTACGACCTTCGACTACGACGCGAAGACCTCCGACTCTGAAAATGTCTCCCACCGACCGCATCGCCGCGCGGCGCGCGGACATCGACGCGAAGCAACAGCTCGTCTCCGACGTGCTCGAGGCGATGGGCTGTGAGGCGGTCGTGCTGCTCATGCCGGCGCACGTCGCGTGGCTCACCGCGGGGCTCAACGTCCGCGGGCTGATCGCCGATTCCGAACGGCCCGGCGTCTACACCAACGGGCGCCAGCGGTGGCTCCTCTCCTCGAACGTGGACTCCCAGCGGCTCTTCGACGAGGAACTCGACCAGCTCGGCTTTCAGCTCAAAGAGTGGACGTGGCTCGGGGGGCGGTCGGACCTGCTGTACAACCTCACGCTCAACCGGAAGGTCGCGGGGGACCGGCCGTTTCCGAACGTCCCGATGGTCAACGACCGGCTCCGGCCGCTGCTCCGCGTCCTATCGGCCTACGAGCGGGAGCGCTACCGCGAACTCGGCGCCGCCGTCGCGCACGCCGTCGAGGCGACGGCCCGAACGCTCCGACGGGGCGACACGGAAGAAGAGGTCGCGGGGCAGCTCGGGCACCGGCTGCTGCACCACGGGATCGAACCGACGGCGCTGGCGATCACGGCCGACGGGCGCGGGGCGAAGTTTCGCCGCTCCGGGTTCACGCCCGCCCCGATCGCGAGCACCTGCGTCCTCCAGGCGACCGGCCAGCGCGACGGGCTGTTCGTCACGGTCGCGCGGACGGTGAGCTTCGGCCCGCCGCCGGACGAACTCCGCGCGGCGCAGGACCTCGCGATGAAGATCGCCGCTGTGTACCACTCGTTCACGGTCCGGGGGGCGACGATCGCCCCCCTGGCCGAGGTCGCGGCGGTGGTGCTGGCCGGGACGCCCTTCGAGTTCGACGGCCGGCTGACTCAGCCGGGTTACGGCACGGGCCACTTCCCGGCGGAAGAGTTGCGCCGCGCCGGACAGGACGAGCCGCTGTCGGTCGGGCAGGCGGTGGTATGGCAGCCGCGGGTCGGCCCGGCCGTGTGCGCGGATACCGTGCTCGTCACCGAGACCGGTGCGGAGCCGGTCACGCCCCCGACCGAGTGGCCGTTCAAGCGGATCAGCGTTCGCGGCACCACGGCCGACGTCCCGGACGTGCTGGCGCGCGAGTAGGCGAACCCGCACGCAAGAGCGGGGTTCGCCTATAACATCCGGACCGGATTCACAGGAGGAGACGCGATGTACCGCATGATCGGGGCGGCGGTGGTCGGGCTGTTCGCGGTCGGGGCGGTGAGAGGGCACTTTCAGTTCGTGGTGCCCGACGCGAAGGGAGAGTCGGCGAAGGTGGTGTTCAGCGACGACCTCGAGCCGGACACGAACGTGAACGTCGAGAAGATCGCGAGCACCAAGCTCACGCTCCGCGACGCGGCCGGCAAGGAGGTGCCGCTGGAGTGGAAGAAGGGCGACGGGTTCTACGCGGTGAACGTGCCCGGCCGCGGCGACCGCGTGATCTACGGGGTCACGGACTACGGGGTGTTGCAAAAGGGCGACGACAAGCCGTTCAAGCTCGCGTACTACCCGAAAGCGACCATCGGCAGCGCGGCCGCGAAGGCGGTGGGCGAGAAACTGGCGTTGGAAGTGGTGGCCGAGCCGGCGATGGGCAAGGTGCGGTTCCAGGTACTGGCCGCGGGCAAGCCACTGGCGGATTCGGAGGTAACGGTAATGGGACCCTCGGGCGGCAAGAGGGCGGTGAAGACGGACAAGGACGGTTACACGCCGACGTTCGACGGCGCCGGCCGTTACGGCGTGGTCGCGAAGCGCGTGGAGGCGAAGGCGGGCGAACACGCGGGCAAGAAGTTCGACGAGATCCGCTCCTACGCGACCCTCGTCTGCGAGGTCCAAAAGTAGGAACGTGGTGCAGGGTGTTGGGGGAGGGCGGATACCCGCCCCGCCCACTCTCGGTACGAGAACCCCGCTGCTCTTACTTGTTGGCGACGCCGAACTTGAAGGTGCTCGGCCCGTCGGCCTTGACGGTGGCGGTGGGCGTGCCGCTGGTGTTGAGCCGGGCGGGGCCGGACTCCTTGATCTCGCCCTTCATCCCGTTGACGTTCCGGACCTTCCGCGGTCACCTTCGCGCGGTGCTCCTCTCGAAGTCGCCACCAGTACCGATACCGGGAGTTCCTCAAAGGCCGTCTAGAAAGCTGCTCCCGGTCCCGTTTGGTGCGGTCGTTACGATACGGGTATGAGTACCCGTGAGCGCTACCCGAGTGACCTGAGCGACCTCCAATGGTCCAACATCAGCCACCTGTTCCCGCAGGGCGACGGGACCAC
>JAFKJJ010000303.1 GCA_017306025.1 Planctomycetota bacterium | reverse complement strand
CTCACGGATCGGCTGTGGGAGTTTCTTCAGCGCCGCGTCATCACCGGCCTGTGGCAAAAGGGTTTTGTCCCACAACCGCCGGCGAATGGCACACCGGGCATCGGAGAACGTCACCGTCGCGTGGCCGGGCCACGCGACCGCCCCGGCGCTTCGACTCCGGCAGGGCGTTAAGCAGCAGCGCGACGACCGAGTACAGGCCCCGCAGGCACGGGCCGGCGCGCAGAACCGTCTCGGCGCACCACCCACGGGTACTCCCCAGGCCCGAACAACTGCGGGCCTCTGGGAATGTGGTTTCAATATCCCGGCGCCCACAGTAATGACCGCTCACCGCCGTTGGTGCCAGCGTCGGGTCGGTGGTGAAGAAGTACTCGTCCCGGTGCGTGCCGCTCACATCGCGGGCGAACACCCACCGCACGGGCACCAAGTTCCGGCCCGCCTTGTGCCAATGCTCGGCCCCGTCGAGGGTCTCGACCTGTCGTGTGCCCCCCCCATACCATCCGACCTTGCACCGGGTGAAGGGCTTCGCACGGGCGACCGCTTGGCTCGGCTTGGGCCGACGAGCGCCCTTGCGCCGGAGCCGCTCTTTGCCCGCGTACGGCGGTGGCGGGTCGTACCGGTTGGCGTCGGGGTGCAGCTTGCCGACCAGCACAAGCCGGGCCCGATGGCGGTAACAGAACCGCGCGACCTCATGCGTGCCGTACCCGGAATCCCCGGCAAATACGAACGTTCGGTCCGGGAACCGGATCAACAACAGGCGCAACAGCCCGCACGTGATCCGCGGCGACGTGCGGTGCGGGCGGCACTGCCCCTGGCCGTCTTCGGGTGACCGGTACACGTCGATCAGGACGGGCAAGGCCCAGGGACGGGTCGCGAACGGGAATTTCACCAGGATCGCGAGGGCGACCCACTTGTGCCCGTACCGGAACGCGGTGTAGGAGTGGGTCGAGCGCACCGGATCGCGGTGCCGAGCCTTGCCGTACACGTGTTCGCCCGTGTGCCCATCGACGGTGTCGTCTGAAGTTCCCCACGAATGGTAGACAGCGGGAAAGCGGTGTAAACTCCAAGCACAAGGGGGAATCACCGATGGCCCGTCAGCGCAAGACATACACGGCTGAGTACGAGCTCGCGGCGGTCAAGATGATCACCGACCAGAAGCTGTCGGTGGCCGAGGTCGCGCGGCGGCGGGGTGTCGCTGAGGGGCGGCTGCACGAGTGGAAGAAGGCGCACGCGACGAAGGGGGCCGACGCCTTCCCCGGATCGGGACACCTCACGCCACTCGAAGAAGAGAACCGTAAGCTCCGGGCCGAGGTCAAGCGGCTGGAGATGGAGCGCGACATCCTACCTCTGAACCTGTCAACTCGTGGCGACCATTTTTTCGTCTTCGTCGGCGGTCTGTTGTCCGCCGAGGCGTGCGGGCTGAGTGATAAAGAAAACAACTGCCCCTGCGGCCCGCCACAGGCGGACCGCACCTCCACGCCGAGTTCGGACGCGGCTACGACTTGGTCTTCGTCTTCGGGCGTGCGCGGGGCCGCTTGACCGGCTCGGTATGAACCTCACGGGCGAACGCGGTCACACCCGCCGCTGCCAGCGCCCGGTGCTCGCCGGCCGACCGCTGCTCGGGGCTCTTGGCCGCCGGCCGCGCCGACCGCCGGTACGTCGCGTTCAACCGTCCGGCGCTCGGTTCGGCCTTCGCCGCCTTCTTTGACTTCTTCTTCGGGGGTTCTTCGCCGGCCTTGCGCCGCACCTCGTTCAACTTGGTTCGCACCGTGTCCGGCTTGGCATACCGATACGGCTCGTTGCTCTTGAGCATCAAGAACGCGATCGTCACCCACTTCCGCGCCACCGCCGTCACCGCGACGTTGTGGGGCTTCCGCCTCCCCAGCCGCCGGAAGAACGCGCCGATCGGGCCGGGGTGGCTGGCCGCGTGCGGCGCCGCGTGCGTGAGCATCGCCCGCGTCTGCGAGCACCCGGCCTTGGTGATCCGCCCGTGGTAGCACGTGCCCCCGGGCTGGCGGGTGATCGGTACCAGCCCCGGGTAACTGGCCGCGTGATCGCCGTCCTTGAACCGGGAGATGTCGCCCCGGGCCGCCAACAGCGACATCGCCACCCCGTGGGCGACACCCGGCAAGGTCATCAGCAGTTCGGCCTGGTGGCCCTCGTGCGCCAGGGCCACGAGCTGATCCTCCACTTCACCGAGTTCCTTCTCCGCGGCCTCGTACAGCCGCAGGTAGCGATCGACTGTCTCCCGGCCGTCGGGCGGCCGTTTGACGGACCGCAGCCACTCCAGCCCCTGCTTGGTGAACAGCACGTCGACCGGCGGCTCGACCAGCAGTTGTGCCAGGAGGCACCGGACCCGGTTCTTCAGCCGCGTCCGGTCGCCCACCAGCCCGGCGCGCACC
>JAFKJJ010000075.1:3659-18697 GCA_017306025.1 Planctomycetota bacterium | reverse complement strand
GTCTGGGCGGTCACCAGAACGCGAAACATCTGGGCTCCCCCGGTTGGCTCACGCTGCTCCGGGGTTGGACCCGACTCCAAGCTATGATCGACGGATGGGAACTCCACAATTGTGGGGGATCATGAGCCTTCCGGTCGCGGCTCACTACCGGGACCCGCTCCCTCGCGGTCGCGGCTCGCCCGGCGGGCGCGTTCGCACCCCGGCCGCTACTTCCGCGGCAGCAGGTCCGGCAGGTTCGCGACGCGCACCGCGGTCACGGCGAGCACCTGCGCCCCCTGGATCAGGTTCGGCTCCTTGGCCTTGTCGAACGTGTCGCTCTGCGTGTGGTGCGTGAGCCGGTACTCGTCGATGTCCTGGTTGCACGCGAACCCCGGCACGCCGGCGCGGTGGAACGGGAAGTGGTCGGTGCCGCCGCCGATCCCGCCCCGCGTCAGCCCCTTCCAGCCCTCCACGTCCTTGAGGCCGGCGAGCTCCTTCTCCATGATCTCCCGCACGTTCTCGCGGCCCTCCAGACCGAACCCCGTCACCTTCCCGGTGCCGGTGTCGTGGACCAGCGCCACCGAGTGCTTCGGCAGGTCGTCCTTGTACTTCTCCACGTACTTCCGCGACCCGTGCAGCCCCTGCTCCTCCCCGGTGAACAGGCAGAACCGGATCGTCCGCTTCGGCCGCTGGCCGGCCTTCGCCAGCGCCGCGATCGTCCGCGCCGTCTCCAGCACCACGCAGGTCCCGGTGCCGTTGTCCGTCGTGCCGGTGGCCAGCTCCCACGAGTCGAGGTGCGCGCCGACGACGACGACCTCGTCCGGCTTCTCGCTCCCGCGGACCTCGCCGATCGTGTTGTAGACCGTGATCGGGCCGGGGACGAACGTGTTGCGGATCTCCACCTCCACGCGGGTCGGCTCCTTCTCGCGCGAGGCCAGCCGGTAGAGCATCGCGTAGTCCTCGTGCGCCATGAACACGCTGGCGATGCCCTCCTCCGCCGCGGCCCGGTCGCCGCGCCCCCACCCGCCGGTGGTCACGAGCAGCCCGTGCGGCTTGCCCGAGTCGGACACGACGCACGCCGCGCCCTCGGCCTTCAGGAAGTCCCGCACCTCGTTCTGGAACTGCATGTCGAAGCCGAACCCGCCCTTGCGGGGGGGCTGGTCCTTCGGCTGCTCCTTCGCGTCCGGCGCCTTGTTGTCCCCCTTGGCCGGGGGCCGTTCGCCCGCGTCCTTCTTCGGTTCGTCCTTCTTCGCCTCGCCCTTCTTCTCGGGACCGCCCGGGTAGTTCAGGTCCGTGATCGGGGCGACCTTGCTCGGCGGCCGGCGCAGGACGACGGCGTTCTTCAGTTTGCCCTTGTACGCCTGCAACTCGGCCTTGGTCTTGACGTTGAGGACGACCACGTCGCCGGTCACCTTGCCCTTCGTGCCCGGCGCCCAGCCGGCCGAAGCGATCGTCAGCGCGTGGCCGGTGTTCGGCTCCACGAGCTTCATGCCGGCGGGGCCGCGCTCCCAGCCGTAGGGGATCTCCCACGGTTCCAGCCGAACGTTCTCCAGCCCGTACGCCTTCATCTTCTCCGCGGTCCACCGGTTCGCACGCTCCAGGTTCGCGGAGCCGGTCAGCCGCCCGCCGATCCGGTCGGACAGGTGCTCCAGGTTCTTCATGATCTCGGCCCGCGCCTTGATCTCGGCCATGATCGCGCGGTCCGTTTCGGACGCCGACGGCCGCGGGGCCGGGGCGACCTCCAGCGGCGCGGCCGCGGTGAAGTTGGCGAGCAACAGGCACAGCCCGCCGGTCGCGGCGGACAGCGCGAGACGGGACGTAACGGCGCGCGGCGGCATCGGGGAAAGCTCCGGAGTGCGAGTGAGGGCGGCGCGAGTGCGAGAGGTGAAGGTATTGTGTGCGCGTGATCGAGCGGAAACAATGGGGTGCTGATGAGATGCCCATTAGAAACCGCAACCGACCCGGCAATCCGCCCGCACTAGAAACGGAGGCGCGTGCGATGACCCCGCTGCTGATCGTGCTGGCTCTGGCGGCCGCTCCCGTACCGAAGGACGACGCGGCCGACCGCGAGTTCCGCGAGAAGGTGGACGCGGCCCGGCTGAAGGCGGTGAAGTTCCTGAAGGACAAGCAGGACAAGGACGGGAGCTGGGAATCGACGACCCTGACCCATCTCGCCGGCCACAAGGGCGGCACCACCGCACTCGCGGCGCTCGCGCTGCTCGAAGCGGGCGCGCCGGCGAACGACCCGGCCGTCGCGAGGGCGGTCGAGTACCTGCTCCCGCTCAAGCCGGAGAAGACCTACGTCGTCAGCCTCCAGACGCAGGTGCTCGCGCGCGTCGACGCGAAGAAGCACGCGAAGCAGATCCAGGCGAACGCCGACTGGCTGATGGACAAGGCGATCTTCAAGGAGAAGAAGCTGGAAGGCTGGAGCTACCCGGCCAACCACATCGGGGACAATTCCAACACGCACTTTGCGGTAACGGGGCTGCACGCCGCGGCCCAGGCCGGCGCGAAGGTGGACGCCGGAATCTGGCAGCAGGTCCGCGACTACTACGCCGCCACGCAGAAGAAGAACGGCGGGTGGGCGTACCACAACGCCGGCGACACCAGCGCCAGCCAGACGATGACGGCCGTCGGCCTTCTGGCGCTGGCGGTCGCGGTAAAGTACGACGAGCGGGCGAAGGGACAGGACCCCGCTTTTGATAAGGGCATGGCCCTGCTCCTCAGCGGCCAACTGGGGGAACTCGGGGAAGCGGGAAAGACCCATTTCATCGCGCTGATGACCGTCGCCGAACTGGGTCACGCGCTGAGTGCGACCGCGTTCAAGGCAGAAAACAAAACCAAAGCGTGGTACCGCGAGGGGGTCGAGAAGCTGCTGAAGCGCCAACAGAAAGACGGGTCACTGTCGTATTCCGAAAGCGAGCGGGGCGTCGACTCGGACCAGCCGGTCATCAGCACCGCGGCCGGGCTGTACTTCCTGGGGCCGCCCGCCAAGAAATAGAGGACAGAGGACAGAGCCACAGAGGACAGATCCACAGAGGGTCAGAGGACAGAACCACAGAAGACCAGAGACCAAGCACGGAACTCAAGCGGTCTTCCTGTCCTCTGTCCTCTGTGGTTCTGTCCTCTGTCCTCTGTCAGTAGTTCCCAAGTTGGCCGTTGCGAGAAGCGGAGGCCGTAGATGAACGCGTGCCCCATCCTGAGAATGGCGTTACCACACGTCACACGCCCAGGATGGAGACACGCGCCTCATGGAGCATACCCTCACGCCTCGGAGAGCGTCCCGGTGCCCGTCCGGCCGACCTCCGCCCGGTCCGACTCCCGCTCCCGACTCGGGGTCGCGGCGTGCCGGCGGATGACGAAGAACCCCTTCCGCCCGGCGCCCCCGAACAGGAATCCCGTCGCGCAGAAGTTCCGATCCGCCACCCACACGTCGTTCTCGACCACGGTCGAAAGGACCGGGCCGAGCCGGGACCGCTCTTGGGCGTGACCGTCCTCACACGGGACCACGTCGATGGCCAATCCCAGGGCCGGGTCGAGCACCACCGGGGCCGGCCCCGGCAACGGACCGGCGACCACGTCCCGCAGGGGCTTCCGACGCCTTTGGGTCTTGCCCCGGTGGTTCCCGTCGAGCACCTTCACCCGGTAGCCGAGCCGCGGGTCCGGTTCGGCCCCGCCCATCGCTCGGATCACCGGTTCCAGTCGCTGTGCGGTGTGTCGGACCCGATCCCGCCCGGCGGTCGCCGGAACCCGTGCGCGGCGGGCGTAGGCGGCGGTGACGTTTACCGGCAGGTGGTCCTCGGCTCGGCAGGCGGCGTGGACCGAGGGCTTGACCCGGCACACGACGGTGGCCATCAGATCCACGCACGTGGCGAACAGCAACTCCCGGTCGTCGCCGTCCCCGACGGTCCGGACGAACAGGTCGTCGAGGTCGGCCGGGGCCAGGGCGTACTCGAGCGCCCCCCGAACCGCCACCGCCATCGGGCTTTTGGCGATGAACCGCTCCGGAACGGCATCCTTCAACATCCGTGCCGCCCCCGGAACATCACACAACTACCGTCCCCATAGGCTATTGGGAAAGATGCCGGAGCGTGAAGAGGGATGGCTGTTGGAGGTCAACCTTGCGGAACGCGCCGCGCTGCTATTGTGGCGCCTTCGGCGCTTGGCCCGGTACGAAGCGGAGGCGGTCGCGGCCGCGATGGACGAGGTCGAGGCGCCCGCGCTCCCGGTACCCGAGGAGCCCGACCCACTGTTCCCCAAGCCCGCCCCGCCGACCCGCGAGGACCAGCTCCGCCAGATCCGCGACGAACTCCGGGCCGCACGCCGCGAGTTGGCCGAGGTCGTCCCGGCGCGGGACTTCTTCGTGCAGGAACCGGTAGAGGGCGCGGCCGTTCCCTTCGCCGTGGCCGAGGGCGTCTTGGATGCGGCCTGTGGGCGCGCCGAGACGGCCGAGGGCTTGCGGTCCGACCCGCCCGCGTTTGCGAGCAAGAGCTTCCTGCGCAAACTCGGCTTGCCCGGTGCCGACGCGGAAATGGTGGACTGGACCGCGAACCCGATCCGCCGTGGGCCGCTCGTTTACGCCGGCTACACGCGGGAACCCACCAAGGAGTTCGTCGAGGCCGTGCGGTCGGACCTGGGGTCGTGGGCCGACGAGCTGGACCGGAAGATTCGGCGCCCGGAGCGCGAGGCCGGCGCCTTGGTTCGGTTCCTCGACGGACGGGCGGAGCGAAAGCGGACCGCGAAGCTGTTGCCCGGTGACGGCCGGGACGAGCGGATCGCCAAGTACGAGCGCCACCTCCACAACCTGCTCACTTCCACGCTCCACGAGCTGGAGCGATTTCAGGCCCGGCGCGGAGGGGAAGCGATACCACCGCCGGCCGTGGCAGACGTGACCGTGGCCGTGGACCCCGGGCCGGGCCGAACATCGGTGGGTTTGCTTTGGCAGAGTGGAACGGCCGCCACCACTCGCGCTGCGGGCTCCGGCGCCGCAACGTCGCCGGCGGCGTTGCGGTTCGGTTATCGGGTGTGGCTCCGCATCGGTCCGGCGCCGCCCCTTTCGGCCGCCCGACCGTCGGCGCCCGAGCGGGCTACGAGCGTGCGCCGATCGGGAGTGGGAACGAGTGGAGTGCCTCCCGACCGGACGCGGCCACGGCCACCGACATAACCCAGCCGGCCGCGGGGTCACGGCAGCGCGATCACCAGGCCGGTGAGCGGGTCGAAGACCGACACCCAACCCGCCCCGAGGGCGATGACCTCGGGCCGCCCGTCGCCGGTCAGGTCCATCGTCCCCAGCCAGAGCACCCCGCCGACGTCCGGCCGCGGGTACGCGAGCACGGCCCCGACCATCGTTCCGGTCGCCCCGTCGAACGCGACCAAGAGCGGCCGCCCGGTCATCGTGCCCACCAGGACGTCGGCGATCCCGTCCCCGGTGACGTCGGCGACCGTCGCGGTCAGCCCGCCCAACCACAGGGAGAAGTCGAGTCGCCACACCTCGGCCCCGGACGCGTCGTAAACGACGACCCCGCCCGGCGTGCCGATCCCCGAACCCGTCGCCGACGCCGGCCGCGGGGTGGCCGCGGGCCGCCCCTGGGGCGAGACGGCGTCCCCGCCGCCCGCGGACCCCGCCGCGACCACGACCGTCACCGCCCGCTCGGCGAACAGCCCGCCGTTGTCGGTCACCCGGACGGTGAAGGCGTACACGCCCGGCGCGGTCGATTCGGTCGTCGTCCAGGCGAAGGCGCCGGAGGTCGGGTCGATGGCCGCGCCCGCCGGCGCGCCGACCAGGCTGTACGTCAACCGGTTCCGTGCGCCCGGGCCGGCGTCGGGGTCGGACCCGGCCGCGGTGAACGCGACGGTCGCGCCGGCGGTGGCGGCCAGGGCCGGGATCGGGGCCAGCGCCGGCGACCGGTTCACCTCGGCGACGGTGATCGTCACCGCCTCCTGATCCGACCGGGTGCCGTCGGACACCGCGAAGGTGACGGTGTAGGTGCCGTCCTGGTCCTCGGTCGGGGTCCAGGCGAAGGCGCGGGTGGCCGGATCGAACGTGGCACCGGCCGGGAGGTTAATCGCCGAGAAGGTGAGCCCACCGGCCGGCGTGTCCGGGTCGGTGGCGCTCACGGTGAAGGTGAGCGGCGCCTGCTCGTCCACCGCCTTCGGCCCGATCGGACCCAGGACCGGCGCGGCCGGCCCCTGCCCCCCCCCGCCGCCGCCCCTGTTGCTGAGCGTGAAGGCGACCGCGTTCGCGCCGCGGGCGTCCGCGGTCACGGCGTAGTTCGCCCCGGCGAACCAGTTGGCCGCGGCCGTCGTCTGCGCGGTCCCGTCGCCCGCGACGGTCGCCGGGGAGGCGGCGAACGTCGCCGAGGCGCCGAAGCCCGGTGCGGTGAAGGTCACCCGCCCGCCCGCGACCGGTTCCCCGTGGGCGCTGGCGACGGTCACGACGAGCGGGGCCGCGAACGCGATGCTGACCGGGGTACTCTGCTTGTCGCCGCTCGTGACGGCGATGGTGAAGCCCTGCGACTCAAAGGCCCCGATGTCGGGCGCCGCGTCGCGGGCCACGCCCCGCTGGTCCGCGGCGGTCGCGGCGCCGGCGCCGATGGCCGGGCTGCCGGGCAAGAGCGCCACCGTCGGCGTCGGGCCGCCGTAGGCGCCCAGGGGCGCCAGCAGCGGGTCGACCGGGGCGCCGAGCGCGCCGACGAGGTCGGTGGCCCCGAAGGGGGTCGCGTCGTGCGTCCGGCCGATCAGGTTGTGGCCCCCGCTCACCAGGGTGCCGACGAGGGGCTCGTACCCCAGGTCGCCGCGCACGTCCGGGTCGGCCGTACCCGGGTAGCTCGTGTTGCCGGCCAGGATCGTGTTACTCAGGGTCACGCTCGCGACGCCGACGTCCAGTCCGCCGCCGCTACGGTTGTCGGGAAGATCGCGGTTGTCGGCGACGTTGCCGGTGATGGTGCAAGAGTCGATCACGGCCGTCCCGCCGTAGATGCCGATCCCTCCGGCGCTGTTGGTGCCGTGCGACTCGTTGCCGCTGACGGTGGAGTTAGTGATCTCGACCGAGCCCGTCTCGCTGTCGACGCCGGCCGCGTGCAGACCGCCGGTGGACACGTTGTCGGCGACGGTACTGTTGCGGACCGTGAGGGCGCCCAAGTTGAAGACGCCGGCGGTGCCGACGGCGCTCGTCGTCGTGACGTGGTTGTCGCGGACGACCACGGCGTCCAGGGTGAGCGACGCCCCGGCGGAGTTGTACACGGCCGTGTCCGTGCCCCCGCGGAGGGTCAGCCCGCTGACGGCGGCGGTCGCGTCGGAGTGCACGACGAAGAGGCCGAAGTCCGTGCCCGCGTGGGCGTCGCGCTGGACCGTCAGGACATCGGCGCCGGGGCCGACGACGGACACGTCGCCGGTCAGTTGCGGCAGCGCCGCCGTCAGGTCGATGGTGCCCGCGACGCCGGGGGCGAAGGTGATGTCGTGGTGGCCGGAAAGGGTGCCGGCGTAGGCGATCGCCTCCCGCAGGCTGGTCCTGTCGTCGGACCGGTCGCTCGTGTCGTCCGTGGTGTCCACCACCAGGCCCGGCGCCTCCACGTGCTTCACGGTGATGGTGACGGCGGCCGCGTCGCTCCAACGCGCGCCGTCGCTCGCCGAGTAGGTGAAGCCGTCGGCGCCGCTCCAGTTGGTGTCGGGGGTGAAGGTCAGCGCGTCGAGCCGGCCGACCGGAATCACGTCGTCGACGTTCACGTCGGCCCCGCCGAGCGTCAGGGCGCCGTGGGCCGGGAGCGACTCGACCCGAACCGCCGCCAGTGGATCGCCGTCGAGGTCCGTGAACGCGCCGGCGAAGTCGGCGGCCGCGAACGCGATCGGGTGATCCTCGTCCCCCGATTTCGTGAACCCGGCGGCGGTCGGGGCGAACGTGTCGATCCGGACCGCGAACGATCGGACCCCCTCGACGTTCCCGGCGTTGTCGGTGCTGCGGTAGTAGACCGTGTGCACCCCCGTGCCGGACACGCCGATGCCGGTCGACGCGTCGTAGGGGGACCAGGTCGCCTGCCCGTCGGTACTGTACTCCGTGCCGGCGAGGCCGGAGAGCCCGTCCTGGTCGGCCGCCGTCAGGTGGACGGTCACCGGCCCGGGCTGCCAGCCGGCCGGCGCGTCGTCGGTCGTCGTCGGCGCGGACGCGTCGATCCGGACCTCGTACGTCCCCGTGGTGACGTTCCCCGCCGCGTCGGTGATGGTGTACGCGACGGCGTGCGTGCCGTCGCCGGTGACCGGGACGGGGCCGGCGTACGGGGCCTCGGCGGCCCCGTCGAGGCCGCAGGTCGCGGCGACCACGCCCGCGGTCGCGTCGCCGGGGTTCAGGGCGACGGCCCCGCCGGTCGTGTACCACCCGTTGTTCCCCGGCGTGCCGGAGAACGACGGGGCCGCGGTCGGGGCCGTCGTGTCCTTCGTGAACGTGACCTTGGCCCCGGCCCAGTCGGACGCGCCGCTCGCCGCGTCGCTCCAGTTCCCGGCTTCGTCCTCTCCCCGGACGAAGATCGTGTGCGCGCCGTCGCTCAGGGCGGCGAACTGCTCGGCCGTGAGGGCGGCGGTCACGCCCTCGTTGGCGGCGTCGAAGGTCCCGTCGGCGGGGGACATGGCGGTGCCGGTGCCCGGGGCGCCGACGGCGTCGATGAAGTACTCGGCCGCCACAATCGTGCCGTCGCCCGTGCCGACGTCGCTCACCGAGGCGGCGACCGTGGGGGCGGTGCGGGTGGGGCTGGCGCTGACGGCCGCGCCGGACGTCGCCGGGGCTGTCGCGTCGGCCACCGCGAACGACCGCTCGACGGCCGGCGCGGCGTTGTAGTTCTCGTCGCCCCCCTGGACCGCCCGCACCGTCACGGTGCCGGCCGCGGTGAGGTGGACCGTGTTGCCGCCGACGAGCGCCGCCGGGCCGCCGACGATGACGAAGCTCACCGGCAGGCCGCTGGTGGCCGCGGCGCTCAGGACGAAATCGGCGACACCGAACGTCCTGTCCGCCAGCGGGCCGAAGGCGATCGTCTGGTCGGCCTTGTTGATGGCGGCGGTCGCCGTCGCGGTGTCGGCGGTCAGGGCGTAGTTCCCGGCGTCGGCACCGGAGAGCGCGATGCCGCCGACCGTGACCACCTTCCCGGGGCCGGCGCCGGCCACGGCGAAGAGGGCCGAGGCGTAGCCGGCCGCGACGTCGTCGCCGGCGAGCGCGTCGGTGGACAGGTGGGCGACGGCCGCCGGCGTGCCGTCGTACGGCTTGTCCTCGGCCGTGGCCGTCACCGTCAGGGGCCGGGCGGTGATGTCGGCGGTGGCGCCGGCCGTCGTGTTGAAGGTGTAGTTGCCGGCATCGGCCCCGGTGATGGCGATGCCGCCGACACTGATCGGCTTGGCCGTGCCCACGTTCTTGTCGCCGAAGCTCGCGCTGGTGTAGCTGGCGGTAAGGTCGTCGCCCGCGACGCGGTCATCTGTCAGGGCGACGGCGGCCGCCGCGGTGCCGTCGTACACCTTGTCGATGCCGGTGGCGGTTATCGTCAGCGCCCGCGGCGTGATGGTGAAGTTCGCGCCGGTGAAGCCGGTGATGGTGTAGTTGCTGTTGGCCTGCAGGCTGCCCTGGTCGATGGTGTACGTGCCGACGTTCTTGCCGTCGGCGCGGTGCAGACTGCCGCTGAAGACCGAGGCGACGGTGTCGCCGCCGGCCAGGCCGGCGCCCCCCACGGCGAACGTCAGCCCGGGGTCACTGGTGCCGTAGACCTTGGACTGGCCGGGGGCGGCCGTGACCGTGATGGCGCGGCGGCGAACCGCCTGCCCGAGGCTCGCCGCCGGGAGAGTCAGGCTGCCGCTGTACTGGGCGGTCATGGTGTGCGGCCCGGCCGACAGCGTCGCCGTGGTGAAGCTCGCCCGGCCGTCGCCGCCGAGCGCCAGCGCGCCGGACAGGGCCGTGTTCCCGTCCAGGAATGTGACCGTGCCGCCGGTCACCGCGGCGCCGAGGTTGGTCACGGTGGCCGTAAAGGTCACCCCCTGGCCGTAGACGGACGGACTGGGCGAGACCGTGATCTCCACCGGCTGCATCTCGACGGCGCCGATGTCCGCGGTGGTGTTGACGGTGCGACCGAAACCGCGCTGGTCGGTGCTGACCCCCGCGGGGATCAGGGCGTTGCTGCCGGCATCGACGGCCGGGCTGCCGGGCGACGGGGCCAGGGTCTGCGTCGGCCCGCCGTTGTTGGCCAGGGGGCCGAGCAGCGGGTCGGCGCTGGAGGCGATCCCGCCGGTGAAGCCGTTGCCGCTGCCGGCGTTGGCCTCGATCAGGTTGTTCGTGCCGGAGAAGGTACGCGTCGCCCCGCCCAGGGCCGCGCTGGCAAAATCCGCGGCCGATCCGGCGGTGTCGGCCAGGATCGAGTTGGTGAGGGCCACGCCGACGTTGCCGCCGCTGTAGCCGCTGCCGCCGCCGGCATCGGCGACGGCGAAGACCGCCCCGCCGCCCTCGTTGGCGGTGTTCCCGGCCAGCGTGCTCTGGGCGACGGTGACGGTGCCGTTGCGGGTGAAGACGGCCCCGCCGAGCCCCTGGCCGTTGTTGGCCCCGGTACCGCCGATCGCACTGTTACCGGTGAGCGTGGAGCTGGTGATCGAGACTGTCCCACTCTCGTTGAAAATGGCCCCGCCCATGCCGGCACCGCCGCCACCGAGAGCGGAGTTGGCGGACCCGGTACCGCCGCCGAACCCGCTGCTGCCGGGGTTCGTGCCGTTCAGGGAACTCCCGCCCCCGCCCCCGAACCCGCCGGGTCCCCCGCCGTTGAAATCGTAGTTGGCCCCTCCCCCGCCGCCGAACCCGCCGGGGGAGGAGGTGTAGGGGTTATTGATACCACCCCCGCCGCCGAAGCCGGCGGAAGTGAAAAACCCACCGGCGTTGGGTCCCGACCCGTAGTTGCTCGACGTATCCCCGCCGACACCCGCCCCCCCAGCGGGGAAACTTGCCGTGTGCGTCGAACCACCCTGGGCCGTGTTGTTCGCGAGCAAAGTGTCGAGGAGGACCAGGGCGCCCTGGCGGTTGAACACCGCGCCGCCCATGCCCGCCGCCGCCCCGCCCGAGGCGCTGTTGCCCCCGTGGGCCACGCCGCCGCTGAGCGTGAGGTTCTGGAGGGTCAGACTCGCGGCCGCCTCGGAGCCGGCCCCGCCGTACACGTAGAACAGGCGGAAGTTGGCGGCCGTCGCGTCGCGCTGGACGGTCAGCCCGTAGTTGCCGGTCGGCCCGGCGATCGTGACGTCGCTGCTGATGCGGAACGCACTCGGGCCGAACTCGTCGCTGTTCAGGCCCTGGCTGAACTGCGTCAGCGAGATCGTCGCCGGCCCGGTGACGAACAGCGCCGGGTCGAACGTGATGGTGTCCGCGCCGCTGCCGGCCGTCGAGCCGTTGACCGACGTGTCGGTGTTGGCCGCCTGGATGGCGTCCCGCAGCGTCACCCCCGTGTGGGAGGTTCCGAGGGCGACGTCGGCCAGGCTGGTGACGGTGATCGTGGCCGGCACGAGGCGATCTTCCAGTGCTTCCACCGCCAGGCGCGTCCGGCGGCGGGCGGGCGGTTGCACGGGCTTGCGGTCGACCAGCTTACGAACCCAGGAACGCGGGGACATCAAGGCCTCGCTCGTGTTAGACATCTGATGACGACACCCCCGCCGCAAGGGCTCTCGCGTTGGAGTGGGCGCAGGGGTTCACTCGCCACCGGTTCGGGGAGCGCGATCTCCGCGGAGGTTTAGAGGGGTGATCCACAAACGGCGACGGAATGTCTCATCCGGCGGGATAATTTTTTGCCGGGACGAGGAACGGCCCGTTGGCCAGAGAAGGGGCGGGCAAGCGGACGCCACCGTCTACGGGGCGCCGTCCGCTTGCCGGCGGGCCGCGCGCTGCTGGTGCGACAGGCTGTCCCAGATGCGGACGGTGAAATCGCCCGACCCGGAGATCAGGCGAGTGCCGTCGGGGCTGAAGGCGACCTGGTGCACGTAGGCGCCGTGGCCGTGCAGGTCAACGACCGCCTGGAACGTGGCCAGGTCCCAGAGGCGAATGGTGTTGTTGGCACAGGCGCAGGCCAGGCGCGTGCCGTCCGGCGTGAAGGTCACCCCGTACGCGGGGCTCCCCTGGGTCAGGACGGCGGCCGTCTTCCACGTCGTCGTATCCCACAGGCGGACCGTGCCGTCGTTCGAGCCGGAGGCGAGCCACCGGCCGTTCGGGGCCGCGGCCAGGGCCTTGATGATGTCGGTATGTCCTTCCAGGCGGTGAACCTGCTCGCCGCGGCCCAGATCCCAGATGCGGACCCCGGGATCCTCGATGCCCCCCGACGAAGCCAGCCAGGTGCCCCCGGGACCGAAGGCCACGGCGGAAACCGCGCTCCGGTGCCCGCGCAGCACGGCCACTTCGCCGCCCGGGTTTCCGATCCCGACCCCGTCGGGTACCGGGGGGAGTCGCCAGAGGTGAACGGCCTTGTCGGTGCCCCCGCAGGCCAGCAGATCACCCCGGGGGCTGAAGGCGACGCGCGTGTCGTTCGCGCCGTTCGTCGGTACGGAGACGCGCCCCACTTCCCGGCCGGTGTCCCCGTTCCAGAGGCGAACGCAATCGTCGCGGCCGACCGAGGCGAGGAGTTTGCCCCCCGGGTGAAAGGCGACACCGGAGACGACGGTCCTGTCGGGATAACGCAGGCGCGCCAGCGGGCGGCCGGTCGGCGCGTCCCAGAGGCGGACGGTGCCGTCCCAGGAGGCCGAGGCCACGCGCCAGCCGGTCGGGTCAACGGCCACGTCGTAGACGAAGTCCTCGTGGGTGCCCAGGACCCCGCCGCGCTCGGCGCGCGGCGCGTCCCACAACCTTACGCTCCCGTCGTCCGCGACGGCAACCAGGGTCGCGCCGTCGGCCGTGAACCGGACGGCCATGACCCCGCTCGTGTGGCCGAGCAGGACGGCGAGCAGCCGCCCGGTGGCCGCGTCCCAGAGGCGAACGGTCTGGTCCCGAGACGCCGAGGCCAGGCGCGTGCCGTCCGGACCGAAGGCCACGGCGGTCACCCAGCCCTTGTGCCCCTGGAGCGTGGCGAGGGGCGCCCCGGTGCGCCCGTCCCAGAGGCGGACCGTCTGGTCGTAGGAGGCGGTGGCGGCCCGGGTGCCGTCGGGGCTGAAGGCCAGGGACAGCACCTCGTTGCCGTGCCCGCGCAACACGCCCAGGGGCTTTCCGGTCGCGGCATCCCACAGGCGCAGCGCGCTGCTGGGGTACGCTTCACAGGAGAGCACTCGTTCCCCCCGGGGGCTAAGGGCCACGAGCCGGACGGCGGCGCCGTGGCCGGTCAGGGCGGCCAGCGGGCGGCCGTCGTGCGCGTCCCAGAGCCGGACGGCGCGGTCGCCCGAGCCGGCGGACGCCAGCCGGCGGCCGTCGGGGCTGAACGTCAGTTGGTGGGGCGGCCCCGGGGACCCGCGCAAGACCAGAAGCTCCTTCCCGGTCGCAACGTCCCACACGCGAACGGAGCCGTCCTCCGAGGCCGCCGCCAGGCGCGTGCCGTCCGGGCTGAACCGGGGGCAGCCGGCGATCCGACCCGGCCCGGACAGGACGGCACGCTGCCGGTTACCGCGAACGTCCCAGAGCACCAGGGCGTTGTCCGGTCGGGCGCCGGCGAGGGTTCGGCCGTCCGCGCTAAGGGCCGTTTGGTTCGGGCCGAAATCCGCCACCGGCGCCCCGACTGCGTTCTCGGCGCTGAGGTCGAGGAGGTGAGGCGGCCCGGCGGCGTAGTCGAGCGCGACCAGGCGCCCGTCTGCGGTGAAGGAGACGGAGCCGGGCCTCGGGGGGCAGGACAGAACGCGGTCGGCCGTGTCGAGCTGGTGATACACGTGCCGCCATTCCCAGTTTCGGTGCTCGGACGGGGCGGCCTCCAGGGCGTCGCGGGCGGCGGTGAGGTTGTGCACTTGCAGGGCGCTGACCGCGGCTACCATGCTGGAGCGGTAGCGCGCCCAGCGCTCGGCCTTCTCCCGGCGCAGGGCCTCCTGCCGTTGCCGGGACTCCTCCTCGAAAGCGGCTTCCGCGCGGACGTAGCTCCACGTCACCAGCGCAAACGCCGTCACGAAGACCACGAAGGCGCCGGCCAGCGAGGCGGCCGCGAGCGGGTTGCGCCGGCCCCAGCGCACCACCTGCTCGGCCGGGCCGGCCGGCCGCGCCCGGATGGGTCGGTGGTCCAGGAACCGCTGCAAGTCGTCGGCCACGGCCCCGGCCGTGGCGTAGCGCTTCGCGGGTTGCTTTTCCAGGCACTTCAGGCAGATGGTGTCGAGGTCGCGGCCGACGTTCGGGTTGAGGCGGGCGGGCGCGACCGGCTCGTGCGCCACGACCTGCTGGAGCGTTTTCGATACGGTTTCCGCCTGGAACGGCGGCCGCCCGGTCAACATTTCGTAGAGCACGACGCCGAGACTGAAAATGTCGCTGCGGGCGTCGGCGCGGTGCCCCTCGCCGCGCGCCTGTTCGGGACTCATGTACGCCGGCGTGCCCAGCAGGCGCGGCCCCTTGCCGAACTGCTCCCCGCTGAGCGCCAGTCCGAAGTCGCCGATGTGCGCCCGCCCCGCCGTGTCGATGAGGATGTTCGAGGGTTTCACGTCACGGTGGACGAGTCCCCGATCGTGCGCGGCCTGCAGGCCGCGCGCGACCGCGGCCAACCACTCGGCGGCCTGGCGCCGGGTCGGCAGCCCCTGCCGCAGCCGTTCGGAGAGGTTGCTGCCCTCGATCAGCTTGGTCACGATGTACGACCGCCCCTCGGCGCGTCCGACGTCGTAGACCGGGATGATGGCCGGGTGGTCCAGGCTCGCCAGGATGCGGGCTTCCTCAAGGAACGCGTCGCTGTCGCCCGGCACCGGCCGGGCCTCGCGGGCCACCTTGAGGGCGACGAAGCGATGCAACTCCCGATCTTCGGCGAGGTAGACGCTACCGAAGGCACCCTGTCCGAGGAGCCGCTCGACGCGGTAGCGCGGGGGCGCGCCCGCCGGTTCTGCCGCCAGGGCCGGGGCAACAACGGACGGGGCCGGGACCTCGTCCGACGGCCCCTGATGACGAACGATGC
>JAFKJJ010000075.1:0-3644 GCA_017306025.1 Planctomycetota bacterium | reverse complement strand
GCCGCACTTCTGGCGGTACTCCAACTCGACCTTCAGGAGCTCGCGGAACAGGGCGCGGCGCTCCTCGCCGGCACCGGACAGGTAATCGCGGAGGTCCGGTCGCGGGCCGCTTCGCCAGCACCGTTCAAAGAGGGTACAGGCCCGGTCGATGCGCTCCAGCGCGGCGAAGGGCAGGGGCATCGGTCCTTCAGGCGTCATGGCGAGGGGCGGGGAGTTCCTGCTCCCAGCGCGCTTGAATAAGGTTCAACTTGCGCTGAACGGTGCTGCGGGCACAGTCGAGCTTGGCGGCGATTTCCTCGTTGGTGTAGCGCTCCATTTTCCACAGGGCAATGGAGCGCAGGTCGGCGTCGGGCAGCATCTCCAGCAAACGCTGGCACTGTTCGGCCACCTCGACGGCCAGTTCCGGGGTCGGGTCAGCGCCGATGATCGCATCGAGGGCCTGGTCGCCCTCGCGGTCCAAGTCCGCTTCGCAACGGACGGCACCGCCGCCGCGCTTTTGCCGTTTTTCGAGACGAATCTGGTCGCTGACCTTGCGGACCGTGATGGCCACCAGCAGGTTCCACAGGTCGTTGCGGTCTTGCAGTAGCGGGTACCGCCCCTGTTCCGCGCCGCGGCAGAAGCTGTCGAAGGCGCTGAGGACCGCGTCCTCCTCGTCCGCGGCGCGGCGCGGCGCCGTTCGCAGTCGCTCCCGCGCCAGGCCGATTAACCGACCGGCGAAGTGCTGCCAGAGCTCCTGCACCGCGGAGCGATCCCCCGCCTGCAGGGAGCTGAACCATTGGGTGATGGACCCGTCCCTCGTCACGCGGGCTCCTCCGATAGCGGGGAATGTGATGCCCTCGCCTGAGCGCAGAGGACGCGGTCTGCCGGTATTGGTGCCAGCCAATCATCCGGGCCGCAAATGGGCATTCGTGATTTCGCCAGATATTATACCGTGGACTGCTGCCTCGTCTGCCTTTCTATTGTGGGTCCGTGTACGGCGGTGGCGGGTCGAACCGGCTGGCGCCCGGGAGGAGTTCGCTGACCAGCGCCAGCCGAGGTCCGATCCGGGAACCGCATAAGCAGCAGGCGCAGCAGCCCGCACATGATCCGCGCCGGGGCGCGGTGCGGCCTCCGGCGGGCGCGGTCGTCTTCGGTCGACCGGTACAGGTCGATGAGGATGGGCAGCGCCCACGGCCTCATGGCGAACGGGAGCTTGACGAGGACGGCGAGAACGACCCACTTAATGACAACCGCCGCGGCCCCCGTTCAAGTTGAACGGGTCACGAACCGTGGATCAAACCGTTTGGCTCTTGGCAGCCGCTGCCAAGCTTCGGCCCTTCTGGCATCCCAGAATAAACTTAAAGAGGCTATACGGGAATAAATCACGCTGCGAGTCCAGCTGTACTTTCCGCGAAGTAATAGGTTCTACGCGGCGCGGTCGAGGAGCCGTTCGGCGAGGTCGCGGATATCCTCACCGTCCTGTGCGTTCGCTACAACCGCGTTGATCTCCTCGGCCCGCAATTCCCGCTGCCACGCCCGGCGCTTGTCCGCGTGACTGGGGCGACGCTCCTGATCGTCCCACGGGGAGGCGGCTCGATGACCGACCGACTCCTCGGCGCCGCGATGCCACGCCCACGCCTCCGTCATCGTGAACGCCCACAGGCACACGTGGAACGAGCCCACGCTCGCCCACACGAACCGCACCTGCTGCCGGCCCGCGCCCACGATCTCTTTCACATCCCGGAACGCGGTTTCCGGGCTGAACCGATCGGCGACCCGTCCCAGGATGTCCGCCACCGGAGCGGTCGGGTCGGTGCCGAAGAACGCGACCCACCCCCTGGGCTCGGCCACCAGCACCACCCGGATCACCCCGCCCGCCGGGCGCCACGTCGCCTCGAACGTCTTGTACCGCTTCCGGGTCGGGTGCCCGTACAGCTCGAACGTCCCGGTCGCCCACCCGCGGCGCTGCCCGGCCCGCTTCGCCAGGGACACCCGGTGCTCCCCGTACAGCCGGGGGCGCCCGCGCCGGCCCGGTCGAGGGACGGGCACGGCGCGCAGCGCCGCGTCCTTCCGCAGGCGGCCGACGACCGTGGCCTCGAGCGCCCGCATCGCCTTGAGGAACGGGGCCTCGGCGCACGCGCCGTCGGCCACCACCCACAGCGGCGTGCCCAGCATTCCCAGCCAGGACCGGGTCCACCGCACCAGCTCGACGGCCCGTTCCAGTTTGGTCGCGAACGCCGGGCGGTGCGGTTTGTCGATGGTGCCCAGGTCCTTCTTGCGGACGTACAGCCGGGCCAACCGCGGCAGGGCGATGACGCCCCAGAGCGGGTGCGCCACCAGCAGCCCGAGGACCACCCACACGTGCCCGTAGACGAACGGACTACCGGCCGGTCCCGGTGTCGGGTTGTGATGCACGCCGGCCCCCTGGACGTGGGGCCCGTACCGCTTCGTCGGGGTGTCGTCGATGGCCAGCACGAGCCGCGACGCATCGGCGACCAGGGGCTTGACCAGCTCGCGCAGCAAGTAGGCGCCGATCAGTTCGGTCCGCTTGCCCGCGGCGGCCACGGCGGTGTAGCAGCACCGGAACTGGTCCGCGAGCCCGGCCGCCCGGACCCAGGAGCTCAGGGTGCGGCGCCCGCGGACGAGGACGGCCCCGAGGAACAGGAGGGCCAGCCGGTGTGCGGCCCCGAAGGGGTCGGATGCTTTCGCCGCAATGCCCTTCCGTTAGGCGGAAAAGCTGGTGCCTCCCTGGTATCGTGGGTTTGCTACCGATTCCACGACGTAAGAAGGCACCGGCGGACCGAAGGCAGGTCCGCCCCACTCCTGCGGGGATTGGGCCATCCGATCCCGCCCGGCCGCATCGCTCACATCCTCAAATCCGCCGGCTGCCAATCAGTGTGCATGCGCCCGCCCCGCCCGTCCTGTGGGCCTTGGAGGGCGGTGGCGAAACCGGTTCCGCGCCGGTCACGTCCGCCTCCTGGTGCGCGAAATGCCGGACACGCAAATGCATTTATAAATCACTGGCAGTTGCGACGGTCACTCGCGCTAGCCAATTGACTCCCGGCTTGAACGCAGGGACGAATCCATTACCATTGCGTTAGTCCACTCGATTCGACCGGACGCCCAACCATCGAAGGGCTTTCGCCCGTCGTGAGAGATCCCATGAACATGCAGTACGTTCTGTTGGCTTGGCTGTTCGCGTTGTGCGCCGTAACGGGTGGCTTCCGGTTCGTCGAAACGCCGGTCGTGGCCGGACTCGCTCAGGACGAAAAATCGAAGGCCCGCGAATTTCCGCTGGCGCCGGCGCCGCGCGAGAAGAAGACGACCGCGGAGTTACTAGTGGGGACATGGACCGTTGTTGAGATCGACGGGAAAGCCGTGCCCAATAATTGGATCTTGGCGACAGAATTCACAGCTAAAGGCGAAGTGCACATATTTATTGACGACAAAAAGAATGTCCCGAGAGTGAGGATAGGCGTCTACAAGTTTCAGGCCGGCGTCGTTCAGATAGATTTTCCGTACTTGATTAGCGCCTCGCTCCAGCCCGGTTGCAATCGGAGCGAGAACTCGTGGCCCACATCACTACGATGGCGGCATGGATGAGCCCGCGTGTCCCGGCTGTCGGGAACTCTCCAAGCAGGTTGCCGAACTCGCCGCCCGAGTCG
>JAFKJJ010000074.1:15145-15611 GCA_017306025.1 Planctomycetota bacterium | reverse complement strand
GCACGGCGGTCGCGGCCGCGATCCCGTAGCCCCAGTGGCCCGGCGCCCGCGGGCCGGACAGGCACAGCCCGACCCCGACCGCCGCGCACAGCCAGTTGATGAGCCCGAGGAAGCCGGCGAGGGTAAGAATCCACACCTGCGGCGTGCCGAACGCGCTCTGGAAGAAGTAGCCGGTGATGAACACCATCGAGATCATGAACAGCGCGAGCGAGACGGAGATGAGCCGGGCGCCCCACGCGGCCCGGTCGAACGCCGCGCGGCGTTCGGCCCGCTCCTGCGGGGTGAGTTCGTCGTCTGGGACGTGCGGCCGGCGCTTCCGCGGCTTGTCGTCCTCTTCCGCCAGCGGGTCGAAGTCGCGGTGCTTCTCCTTCCCCTCGTCTTTCTTGTCCTCGTCCTCGTCTTCCTCCACCGTCTTGTAGGCGCGCTTTTTCTTCCGCGGTTCGTCCTCGTCTTCGTCCTCGTCGCG
>JAFKJJ010000074.1:0-15101 GCA_017306025.1 Planctomycetota bacterium | reverse complement strand
TGCGGGGCCGTGCCCTCTTCTTCGTCGGGTTCGGGCGCGGCACCGTCTTCCGGTGAGAACACGGTCTTGCACGCGGGGCAACGGACGAGCGCCGTGGTGCCGTCGGGCACCTCCAGTCCGCTGCGGCAGGTCGGGCAGGTGAGCAGCACGGCGGGCACCTCGTGCGGGGCGAACGGGATCAGGCGCGGCGGTCGCACGCGTTCTTGGTTGCTATCGCGGACAGCGCGGGGCTGAGCATCATCAGCGCGTAGCCCAGGTACATCAAGAACAGTGTCCCGAGCCCGAGGTTCAGGTACGTGTTCAGGCTCTTGAACTTCGCTTCCTCAAGGACGAGCGCGACCAGTAGCACGAGCAGCGCGACCCCGCCCATGACCCCGCTGACGATCATCACGCCGTAGCCGGACCTCTCGGACGCGTTATAGTCGCGGGCCGCCGCGGCCAGCGCCTTGAGCGCGAGCAGCGTGAAGATCAGCCGCGCGGCCTCGCACGCCCCGGCCAGCAGGGCGATGACGTAGTCGCCGCCGATCGACTTCGAGTGGTAAAAGAGCAGCGGCAGGAACGCGTCCAGAGCCGGGAGCGTGGAGGCGACGGCGATCCACGCCACCTTCCCCAACCCCGGGACGCTCCGCCCGAAGGAGCCGAGGCCCTCTTGCATGTTGCTGAACGTCACCCCGACGAGGATCAGGTGGACCCCGGCGAAGACGGTCGCGGTGATCGTCATGCCCCGCGCCTTGCCCGGACCGGCGATCGCGATCGACGACCCGACCAGCCCGACGAGCCACGCGCCCAGACCGATCAGGCCCGGCAGGATGACGATGACGTCCAGAAACGAGCCGTCGCTGTCACCGCCGCTGCTCCGGCCGCGTGAGGACGAACCGGAGCTCGCCTCGCCGCTCAGGAGCCACGCGATGAGCACGTAGAGCGCGAGCAGCCCGTAGGCCGCCATGTTCATCCAGAACGAGATGCCCAGGAGCAACGCCCCGGTCCTGCCCTTGGCGTATTCCCCCTTGGCGCCCGGCCGCGGCTGCCACTCGTCGCCGTAGTCGTTGTCGTCGAAGTACCGCTTCTTTTTCTTCTTCCGCGGCCGGTCGTCCCCGTCGTCCTCGTCCTCGTCGTAGCGCGGCCGCTTCCGAGACCTCGGCCGGTCGTCCTCATCTTCGTCGTCTTCGTAGCGCCTCTTCCGCCGCGGCCGGTCGTCCTCGTCGTCGTCTTCCGCGGCGCGTTTCTTCTTCGGTTCCTCATCGACAACCTCGAAATCCGGCTGGATCGGAGCCGGCTTCGGGGCGGGGGCCGGGGCCGTTTTCGGTGTTGAAGTGGTCTTTGGGGCCGGAACGATCTTCGGCGCCGGCTTCGGCGCGGGGGCGTCCTCGACGACCTCGAACGCCGGCTTAACGACGGGAAAAACGGTGCCGCACTTGGGACAGCGCGTGTTGCCGCTGACCCCGTCGGGGACCTTCAGTTTGGTGGGGCACTTCGGGCAGGTAAGGACCGGCACCGGGGCATCCTCGGGAGCGGTGGGGAGTATGCATTTTTACCGCGTCCCCCGCCGACTGAGCAATGCCGGAAGTTGGTCATTCGTCATTAGTCATTGGTCGTTCGTCCCGGTGTGGTGCCTCCGCCGTTGGCGAACGCACGATGAGGATCGGAAGATCCAATGACTAATGGCCGGTGGCTGATGGTCGGTGTTCAGGCCGTTCCCAGTTCGGCGAGGATGGTCGCGGCCTTGTTGGCGTCGGCGACGGAGTCGAACGTGGCGTAACCGATGAACTTCCCGCCGACGACCGACATGACCAGCCCGTGCAGGTTGATGCCGGCCATTTCCCAGGCCTGTGTCACGCGGCCGCCCAGACCCGCCTTGTCGTCGCCCTCCACCCGCATGACGATCGGCTCGGCCACCTCGTGCAGCCCGACGGCCTTCGCGGCGGCCAGTTCGCCGGCGCCGTGCAGCGGGGCCACGAACAGATCGCCCACACCGGACTTGGTCGCCGACCGCTGGCTGTACACGTATTCCAGGTGCGCGCCGGCCTCGGCCAGTTTCTTCAGCTTGGCCGAGATCCCGCCCGGCTTGTCTTCCACTTCCCCGTGGAACACGTGGACCCGCTGCATTTTGAAGCTCATGTGAGTGACCCTCCGTATTCGGTCGTCGCGAGCGCCGCTTCGAGCGAAGTGAAACGGGCGACCGGCCTTCCAATCGGGATGATAGCCCTGGAAGGGGGCTTTGCAACAGGTTAGCGTTGTTGAATCTACCTCTCGCCGCACCCGAGGTCCGCATGCGCCGGCTCGCACCGCTCGTTCCGATTGTCATCGCGCTGTCACTGCCGCTCGTCCCGCTCGGACGGGCCGACACGCCCAAAAAGCCAGAAGGGATCGCGGGCGACAAGGTCACCGTGTTCAAGAACGCGACGATTTACACCGCGGCCGCCGACCGGCCGATCGAGAACGGTTTTTTGATCGTGAGGGGCGGAACGATCGGGATGGTCGGTTCAATGAAAGAGTTGCCCGACGTGAAGGGCGCGGAGGAGATCGACCTGAAGGGGGCGGTGATCGTTCCGGGGCTCGTCTACACGCACTCGCACGTCGGCGTGTGGAGCCGGCCCGGCGTGGCCGCGAATTCCGACGGCAGCGAGTCGAGCGGGCCGGTGCAGCCGAGCGTCCGGGCGATCGACTCGTTCAACCCGGACGATCCGGGTATCCGCATGGCGCTCGCGGGCGGCGTCACCACCGCCAACGTGATGCCCGGCTCGGGTAACGTGATCGGCGGCCAGACGGTCTACGTGAAGTACCGCGGCCGGAGCATCGAGGAGATGCGGATCATCGGTCGCGCGAACGAGAAGGACGTCCTCGGCGGCCTGAAGATGGCCAACGGCGAGAACCCCAAGGGCTACGGCCGCACGAAGGGGCAGGCGCCGTTTACGCGGATGAAGATCGCGGCGCTCCAGCGCGAGACGTTCCAGAAGGCGAAGGAGTACAAGGCGAAGATCGACGCGGGAGCGAAGGTCGATCGCGACCTCGCGCTCGAACCGATCGTGGAGGTGCTCGAAGGGAAGCGCACGGTCCACTTCCACTGCCACCGAGCCGACGACCTGCTCACGGCGATCCGCATCAAAGAGGAGTTCGGCTTCGAACTCGTGCTCCAGCACGCGACCGAGGGCTACCGCATTGCGGACGTGCTGGCGAAGAAGAAGGTCCCGGTTTCGCTGACGCTGATCGACAGTCCCGGCGGGAAGGCCGAGACCATCGGGGTGCTCGACGAGAACGCCGCGGTTCTGGACAAGGCCGGGGTGACGGTGACGATCAACACCGACGACAGCATCACCGAATCGCGGTTCCTACTCCGGACGGGTGCGATCGCGGTTCGCGGCGGGATGAGCGAATCGGCGGCGCTGAAAGCGGTCACGATCAACGCGGCGAAGTTGCTCCACCTCGACCACCGACTCGGCTCGCTGGAGAAGGGGAAGGACGCGGACTTCGCGATCCTCAGCGGCAACCCGTTCAGCGTCTACACGCACGTCCTCGCGACCTACATCGACGGCAAGAAGGTGTTCGACGCGAAGACCGATCGCGCGTACCAGACCGGCGGGTTCGCGCTGCCCGCGGCGGAACAGCGGTCCCCGCGCCGAGAGGCTCAGAAGATCGTGACCGAGACCCACGACCTGGTCGCCCGGCGATACACCTTTGACGCCGCGAGTGACAAGGGCGCGACGTGGCTCGCCGTGCTGACGGACAACCTGCACTTGGCAACGGGCGTACGCGGCTACTCCGACCGGGCAGTGTTTCCGAAGGGTGTGGTCGTCATCAAGAACGGGAAGATCGAACACGCGGGGCCGGTGCACGAGGTCACACTCAAGGGGATCCCGACGCTTACGGCCGCACACGTCACGCCGGGGTTGATCGACCCGTTCTGCTCGGCCGGCCTCACCGGCGCGTGGAACATTCCGGCCGACCAGGATCAGGACGAGTTGAGCGACCCCAACCAGGCGGACCTCCGCGCGCTCGACGGCTTCAACCCGCGCGAACCGCTGCTCGATTTCCTCCAGGCCAACGGCATCACCGTCGTCCACGCGACGCCCGGACGTGCGAACGCGATCGCGGGTCGAAGTGGCGTCTTCCGCACCGACGGCATCACGACCGAGGGCGCGGCGATCACGCCGGTCGCGGCGCTCGTCGTGAACCTGGGAGAGGTGCCGAAGGGGAAGAACCCGACCTCGCGGATGGGCGTCGCGGCGCTCGTGCGGAAGGCGTTCGCGGACGCCGACGCGTACCGCACGAACAAGCCCGCCGCGAAGAACGCCAGGCACGAGGCCCTGATTCCCGCGCTCGAAGGGAAGGCGCCGGTGTACTTCGCGGCGCACCGCAAGGACGACATCCAGACGGCGCTCCGCATCGCGAACGAGTTCAAGCTGAAACCGGTGATCGCGCTGGGCACCGAGGCCTACCGGATGGCCGACGAACTGAAGAAGGCCGGCGTGCCGGTGGTCGTTCACCCGACCATGCAGCGCGCCGGGAGCAGCATCGAAACGATGCACTCGTTCACCGGCAACGCGGCGGCGCTGGACGCGGCGGGCGTGCCGGTCACGATCTGCACCGGCTTCGAGGGCTACGTTCCGAAGACGCGCGTGCTCCGTTACGAGGCCGCGATGGCGGTGGCCGCGGGCCTGGACCGGGACCGCGCCCTCCGCGCCGTGACCGTCGACGCGGCGAAACTGCTGGGCATCGACAAGGAGTACGGCAGCATTGAGGTGGGGAAGGTGGCGGATCTCGTGCTGTACGACGGCGATCCGTTCGAGCACACCACGCACGTCACGCGAACGATCATGCGCGGAAAGGTGGTCTACAACCGCGACGACTACCTGAAGCTGCCGTTCGAGCGGCGAATCTTGCCCATCATGAGCGGCGGCAATGGCGTGGGGTGCTGTATGGGATGGTAAAAGCGCGGAGCGCGAAACGTGGGGTGCGGAGCGAAAGACAGAAAGCCCGGTGTTGGTTTTCTGTCTTTCGCTCCGCACCCCACGTTTCGCGCTCCGCGCTCGGCTACTCGCTCAGGTCGTTCTCGGTGAACAGTGTGAACCCCTGCGATTCGAGCGCCGCCGCGGCGTTCTCGAAGTCGTCCACGTACACCGCGATGGCGGTGTTGCCCATCGGGCCGACGCCGATCAACAGTGGGTACATGTAGCAGATGTTGATCTCGGCCGTGAGCAGCGCCTTGGTGATCGTGAGCAGCGGGCGGTCGTCGTCGGGCAACTTCACCACGAGCAGGTCGCTCTCGGTGAACGCGAACTTCGCCGCCATGAGGATCTCGTACCCGCGCTCGTAATCGCTGGGCACGAGCCGGATGATGGCGCAGTCGGCGGTTTCCACCACGGTTAATGACACCACCCGCACCTCCGGCTGCTCGAACCGGCGGATCAGGTCGAGCAGCGCGCCCATGCGGTTGGCCAGGAACACGTTGAACTGCCGCACGCTGGGCCAGTCGCGGCCCTTCGCGGTGGTGTAGTCCACCTCGGCTTCGTCGCCGAAACTCATCGCAGCTCCTCACCCGCACGCGGGCTTCTGGCACGGTCGGTGTGACGGAAGTTTAACAGCCGGATGTGGTTCGGGTCAACGGAAGTGCGGCCTTCAGTGTGGTCCGCTCGCTCCGCGAGCGGTTGCTTCGCGCGTATTCGACCGAAGAGCCGTTCGCACCGGTTCTTCGCACGTATCGCACCGCTCGCGGACCACGTTATAAGTCCGGCTGTACCAGTTTCGCGGGTCGCCCGGCCCGTTCGAGGATCACCTCGGCCGCGCCGTAGCCGCTCCGAACGGCCCCCTCCATCGTCGCGGGCCAGCCGGTTTCGGTCCAGTCGCCGGCCACGGCCAGGTTCGCCACCGGCGACGCCTGCGGGACGCGCCACCGGTCCACGCCGGGCACGGCGCTGAACGTCGCGGCGTGCTCGGTCACGACCTTCGCACGCAGCAACTTCGCACCCGCCACCGGCGGGAACACGCGGCCCAACTCCTCCACGATCTGGCGCCGAACCTCGTCGCGGCCGAGCCCGCGCAGGTCGCGCGCGGCGCTCACCACGACCTGCAAGTAGAACTCCCCCGGCGCGACTTCCCCGCGGTCGAACACCCACTGCCCGAGGCAGTCGACCAGTACCGCGTGCGGGAGCTTCATCGTCGGCCGGTCGAACCAGAGGTGAACGCTGGTGATCGGCGACGGGGTGAGGTTCTTCACGCCCGCGAAGTACGACTCGCGCGAACTCAACTCGTCCGGCAGCAGGTCGGAGACGCGGTCGAACGGCACCGCCAGCACGTACCAGTCGGCGGACAGCGCCGAGCCGTCGCGCAGTTCGACGGCGGACACTCCCGGCGCGCCGAGAACCAGCCGCTTCGCCCCCGCGTTCTCCCTCAGTTCGACGTCGTGTTTCGCCAGCCACGCGCGCAGCTCGTCGCCGTAGAGCCGGCCGAGCGGGACCGTCGGCACGTGAACCGTGAACGCGTCGCGGTGGCGCACGAAGCCGTCGCGGAACACCTTCCGCGCGTACTTCAGCCCGACGCGGTCCACCGTTTCGTTCAGCGCGCTCGTCAGCACGACGCCCCAGAACCGGTCGATGGTCCGCTGGTTCTGCCGGTGGGTCCGAAGCCACGGCAAGAGCGGCGGGTCGGCGTCGGGCCGCGCCCAGAGCATCGCGGCCAGCCCGTATGCGACGCGGAGCTTGTCGCAGGGCGTGAGATAGTGCGCGCCCATGAGAGCACGGCCGAGGTGGAAGGGGGCCGGCCACGGGTCGGCCTTGAACGTGCTCACGCGCCGGTCGGGCGTGACGAAGTACAGCTTCGGCTGCGGCGCGAGCAGGTGATCGACGCCGACCGTGCGCAGGAAGTGCGCGAGGTTCGTGCAGCACCCCATGCTGACGTGCTGGCACGCGTCGACCATCTGGCCGGTGCCGGGGTCGGTGAACGATCCGGCCCGCCCGCCGAGCCGGTTGCGCGATTCGAGCACCGTGACGCGGAACCCGTGGCGCGCCAGCCCGACCGCGGCCGCCAGCCCCGCGAGTCCGCCGCCCACCACGAGCGCGGAGTGCGGAACGCGGAACGCGGAGTTGAAGGCCGATGTGTCCGACCGCGCCGCTCGGGTCTCGTCTTCGTTCCGCATTCCGCGCTCCGCGCTACCACAGGCCCCACTTCACCAGCCAGCCGGCCGCGCACACCGCGGCCTTGCGCCACTTCGGCACGCGCACGCGGCGCGCGAACACGTCGTAGCCCGCGCGCTCGATCTCGTCGAGGAGCCGACTGTACGCGCCGCGCATGACGTGGAAGATGGCGCGGCCGTCGGGCGACAGGAGCGGGGCCAGTTCCGCCCCGCGCCGGTAGTAGTCGCGGGCGCGCGCCACCTGGAACCGCATCATCGCGCGGAAGCGGTCGGCGAAGGCCGGATCGCGCCACCGCTCCGGGGGACAATCGAAGTGTGCGAGTTCGTCGGCCGGGAGGTACACGCGGTCGCGGGCGAGGTCCTCGCCCAGGTCGCGCAGGACGTTCGTGAGCTGGAACGCGATCCCCGCGGCCTCGGCCGGCGGGTCGGTGTCGTCCGCCGTGACGCCCGGCCGCGCGCCCCAGATGCGCACGCACGCCAGCCCCACCGCCGACGCGACCCGGTAGCAGTACGGGTACAGCTCGTCGAACGTCGCCATGCGGACCGGGCCGACGTCGGTCTCCATGCCGTCGATCGCGTCGAAGAGGAACCGCTCCGGGACGTCGAACCGGCGCACCGTGTCGGCGAGCGCGGGGTGGATCGGGTGGGTGAACGCGCCGGCGAGTGCCGCGGACAGGCTCGCGCGCCAGGCCGCGAGCTTCGCCCGCTTCTGGCCGGGCTCGCCCGGCTCGTCGGCGAGGTCGTCGGTGACGCGCATGTAGGCGTAGAGCGCGTCCATCGCGCGCCGCCGCGCCGGCGCGAGCAACCGGAACGCGACGGGAAACGAACTGTTCGCGGCCGCGGTGGTCGCGTGGCAGGCCGCGAAGGAGTGCCGGGTGCCGGGCGCGGGGCGCGGGGTGACAGTCATGACCGGCTCGTCCGTTGGCACCCGGCACCCGGCACTATCAGCTCGGCGCCGTTCATTGGCCCAGGTTCACGCGGACCCGCTGTCCGACGCGCAGCGGCGGCTTGCCGGACGTCGCCCGGCCGTGCCAGGCGTCCGCGTCGGCCGCGTCGGTCACCTCGACGACGACCTCCAGGACGCGGGTGTCGCCGCCCAGGAAGTTCTCGGCGCTGGCCCGCTTCAGCAGGAACACGTTCGGGACCCGGCGGACGACGCCGGAGTACGTCAACTTCGGGTCGTTGTGGTCGATGATGGTCACCGCCTTGCCGACCTTGTCCGGGCCGACCTGGTGGGCGAACTCGGCCTCGACCTCGGCGCGGACCACCCGCGGGACGTTGGGGATGAGCCACAGCGCCGGGGCGCGGGTGCTCACGCCCATCGTCGTGCCGGCGCCGATGGTGATCTGCTCGACGGCCCCGGCCGTCTTCGCCTTCACCACGCACAGCTCCACCGCCGCCTGGGCCTTCGCGAGTTCGGCCTTCGCCTGTTCGACCGACGCCTCGGCCTCCTTCACCTTCACCTGCGGGTCCGCGGCCTTGAGCTGGTCCCGCTTCGCCCGCGTCAGGATCAATTCGTTCGCCGCGGTGTCGTAGTCCACGTTCGCCTTGAACAGGTTCGGGTCGCTCCTCTTCCGCTCCGCCCACTTGTTCTCCGCGGTCCCCTCGCTGCGGTAGAGCGCCTCCAGCGACGTTTCCACGAGGGTGTAGTACTGCTTGGTCAGCGCCTCTTTCCGCTGCGCGGTCTCGATGGCCTTCTCCGCGACCTTGATCTGCTCCTCGTGCTGTTTGGCGAGCTCCTGCGCCTCCTTCACCTTCGTGTTGGCGTAGGCGACCGCGGCCTCGGCCCGCTTCACGTCCTGTCGCTGGATGGTGGCGTCGAACTCGTAGAGCGGCTGGTCGGCCTTCACCTCGTCGCCCTCCTTGACGTGGACCTTGACCACCGTGCCCGACGGCAGCACCGGGGGCAGCCCGTAGGGGACCGGGGGCGGGTCGGTGTCCACCAGCCCCAGCACGACCAGCCCGACGGCGGACCGCGGCGCGGGGTCGCCGGGCCTGGCGGAGGCGTCGGGGCCGCTCCCGCCGGCCAGCGAGCGCGCGCCGATCAGCACGCCGATACCGAGTACCAGTCCGAGGGCGAACAGTACCGGCCGCATCTTGCGGAGCCACGTCATGGGAACCCCTCCGGGATTTGTAGGTCGGGCCGGGCGGAGCCCGCTGCGCTGAGCGAGCCGTGGCGGGCTCCGCCCGCCCTACAACACTACTCCGAGGGCAGCGGGCGCCGTTCCAGGCGCCCGTCGTCCAGGTGGTAATACACGTCCACGAACGGCAGGATGCGGTGGTCGTGGGAGACGCACAGCACGCACGCGCCGCGCTGGTGGGCGGCGTCCCGCAGCATCTCGATCACCTTCTGGCCGTTCTCCCAGTCGAGCGCGCTGGTGGGCTCGTCGGCGAACATGAAGGTGGGGTTCTTCACCAGCGCCCGCGCGATCGCGACCCGCTGCTTCTCCCCGCCCGACAGTTGCGCCGGCTTCTTGTGCTTGTTCTTCGCCAGCCCCAACCGGTCGAGCATCTCGTCGGCCCGCCGCCGGGCGTCGCCGCTGCCGGTCCCCTCGCCCCATTTTAGGACGATCTCCAACTGCTGCCGCGCGGTGAGCGCCGGGAACAGGTTGTAGCCCTGGAAGATGAACCCGGTGTGCTTGCGGCGGTACTGCTCGCGCTCCTTGGCGGTCATCGCCCACACGTCGCGCAACACCCCGTCGTCGTCCGCCAGCACCTGCCCGGAGTCCGGCTCCAACAGCCCCGACAGCACGGCCAGGAGCGTCGACTTCCCGCTGCCGGACGGTCCCATCAGGAGCACGAGCTGGCCGGGGAACAGGTCGACGTTCACCTCCTGGAGCGCGGCCCGCCGGGTGGTGCCGTCGCCGAAGGTGCGGACCAGCTTCACCCCCTTGAGGGAGGGCGTCGAACTGGTGCCGGCCCAGGGGATCGCGCGGTCGTCATTGGTCATTAGTCCTTCACCATTCGTATTTCGCTACGCTCTGTTCTCGCGGCCCACGATGCAGCCGCGCCAATGACCAATGACTATCGCAGGAGCGACATCGGCTCGATCTGGCGAACGCTCCGCAGCGCGAACAGCCCGGCCCCCAGCGCCATGCCCAGCGTCACGACCGAGGTGCCCAGCAGCACCTCCCACCGCAGGTCGACGTCCGCGCCGACCTGCAGCGCCAGGACCCGTAAGCCCAGGCACACCGGGTACGCCAGCACGACGCCGATCACCCCCACCCAGAACGACTGCGCCAGCACCATGAGCGAGATCCGCCACCGCGGGATGCCCAGCGCCAACAGTATGGCGAACTCCTTGGCGTTGGCGGTGGTCGCGGAATAGAGCGTCTGCGCGGTGATGACCGCGCCGACGACCAGCCCCAGCAGCGCCGCGTACCCGATCGCGACGCCGGCCTTCGTGCGGAACAGCCAGTACTTCCGGCTGCCCGCGGAGAACTCGGCGGCGGTGTACGCGCCCATGTCCGAGCCGTACTGCGTCCGCAGCCCGGCCGCGATCTGCTTGGCCCGCTCCGGCGACTCGCACCGCGCCAGGAGGTACGTCACGTGGTCGGGCGGCAGCAGGAAGCCGAGCAGGTGCCGGGCGGTGTGCAGCGAGCAGAACACCCACGGCGCCGCGAGGCTCTTCAGCCCGCGGACCTTGCCCACGATCCGCACCTCCTTGCCGTTGATCTTCGCCCGCGGCTCCGGGACGTCGGGGTTGTCCACGCCCAGGCGCTTCGCGTCCGACTCGTCGATGATGACGCTGTCCGGCATCGTCAGAAGGGTGAGTTGCTCGCGGGTGAGCATCTTGGCGGCCCCGGCCGCGCCGTAATCGACCTCGCTCCCCAGAAGGAAGCACAGTTCGGTGCCGCCGGAGGGCTTGGTGAAGTTGGCGAAGTTCGCGATGTACGGCTCGACGCGGGTGACACCCGGGGTTCCGTCGACGCGGGTCAGGTACGATAGCGGGATCGGCTTGCCCAGGTCCACGCTCGGCACCGCGGTCGAGCCGACCCAGAGGTCCGCGGTCGTGTTGTCGATCGGGATCGAGGTGATCTTGAACAGGCCCAGCAGCAGCCCGCACTGGAGCGCGATCAGCACCGCGGAGAACGTGACCGCCAGCACGCCGGACGCGTACCGCGAGCGTTCGTGCCACAGGGTTTGGAGTGCGATCGACACGGGCGTCCGGGGATAGAGGGCAGAGCCACAGAAGGTCAGAGGGCAGAGCCACAGAAGGTCAGAGGACAGAGCCACAGAAGGTCAGAGGGCAGATTTTGTCTTTGCTGTCCTCTGTGGCTCTGTCCTCTGTGGCTGTGCCCTGATTCCTCAGGCGGCCTTTCCGGTGCCGGAGACGCGGTCCGGCAACTCGCACAACTGGCCGCCGAGGTACAGGTGGTGCCACAACTGCGTCGCGAGGACGCCGGTGAGACCCATTTCGGTGCTCAGCCGGGCTAACCCGCGGCCGGGCTTCGCCAGCCTCTGCCGCGCCGCGGCCACCGCGACCGGATCGAAGTAGCCGGCGCGGCGGATCGACTCTTCGGAGAGCACCTGGTCGATCCAGCTCGCCCGCGGGTTCTGCGCCGCGTCGCGCCGGACCGCCGCCCACGTGTCCATCGGCGCGCGGAACATCTTCTTCCGCCGCCACGCCACGTCCTTCGGCAGCCAGCGTTCCGCGACCTTGCGCTCGACGAACTTGTCGTTCATGACGCCGCGGAGCTTCCACCGCGGGTGCAACTTGGCCATGTACGCGATCACGTCCTCGTCGAGGAACGCGTACCGCGTCTCGACCGACGAGTGCATCGCGACGCGGTCGCCCTTCGACGCCAGCAGGTGCCCCGGCAGCATCACGCGGCCGCCGAAGTACATCTGCCGGTGGAACGGGTGCCAGCGGTACAGGTCGGGCGAGATCTCGATGTCGTCGAGCGCGGACCGGCCCACGATCGCCTCGCGCGCCGCGCCCGTGAAGAAGCGGAGCTTGTTCGTGCTCACCAGACCGTAGACGTCGAACCAGCCGTTCGAGCCGCCCAACTGCCTCATCGTGTTCCGGTACGCGGAGTACGGGAACCGCGGCGCGCCGGTGACGAACTGGAAGAACTGCCGGACCGCCCAGCCCAGCGGCAGACCGGGAACCTTGTCCATCCAGCCGACGAGCTTGCGGATCTTGAACCACGAGTAGCCCGCGAGCCACTCGTCGGCCCCTTCGCCGGTGAGGGCGACTTTGTAGCCGTGTTGGTGAACGGACCGGGCCAGGTCGAGCAGTCCCAGGCACGACGTGTCGATGACCGGGAACTCGGCCGCCGCGATCAGTTCGGGGTAGCCGGTGCGCAGTTCGTCGTGGCCGCAGTCGACCACGACCGGATCGCAGCCGAGGTGCTTCGCGACGTACAGAGCCTCGGACTTCTCGTTCAGCCGCGCGTCGCCGATGGAGATGGTGAACGTCGGCAGCGGGCGGCCGGCGCTCTTGTTCGCCATCGCGACGACCAGGCTCGAATCGACGCCGCCCGACAGGTACGACACGACCGGCACGTCGGCCCACACACGGCGCTGAACGGCCTGAAACAGCACCGCCTCGAAACCGTCCACCACCCGCTTTTCGTCCGCGCCGTAGTCCTCGTGCCCGCGATCGGGGTAGCTGATCTGCCAGTAGATCTTCTGGGCGGTGGCTTGTTCGGGCGTGGTCTGTCCAAGTTTAAAGTGCAGGTAGCGGCCGGGGATCAGACACTTGATGCCCTGGAACACCGTGGTCGGGCCGGGCATCGCCATGAACGTGAAGACGTGGTTCAGCCCCTGGAAGTCCGCCTTGCGCTCGACCAGCCCGGACGCGAACAGCGCCTTCATCTCGGACGCGAACAAGAGCCAGTCGGCGCCGTCGTGCTTCACGACGGCGTAGAACAGCGGGCAGATCCCGGCGCGGTCGCGCGCGAGCAGCACCTCGTTCGTGCGGCTGTCCCACACGCAGATGGCGTACTGGCCCTTGACGTGCTGAAGGAACTCCGGCCCGTGATCTTCCCACAGGTGCGGGATCAGTTCCGTGTCGGTGTGCGTGCGGAAGACGTGGCCCTTCGCTTCGAGTGCGGCACGTTTCTCCTTGTAGTCAAAAAACTCGCCGTTGAAGACGGTCCAGACCGACCGGTCCTCGTTCGCGATCGGCTGCTGGCCGTCGGCCAGGCCCACGATCGAGAGCCGGCGGTTCGCGAGGTGCAGCCCCGGACGTTCGAGGTAGCCGTCTTCGTCGGGGCCGCGGTGGAAGAGTGCCTGTGACATCGCGTGTACGACGCCCGCCGGCGCGTGCCGCTGGCCGCTCAGGTCGAACATCCCCGCGATCCCGCACATGCAACGCGCCTCACTTTCGTTGTTCGAACGAGTCGAGCGGCGACACCGGCTACAACCGATCCAGAAACTCGGCGAGCAAAAGGCTCGCCAGGATGACGAGTGCCCACCCCACGACAAACTCACAGGCGCGGCGATCAGAGCGACGATCCCGAACACCAAACCGGCCGGCGGTGCCGACAACGGCCGCTTCCGCTCAAGCCCATCAGGCGCTTCCTTCTCGCTCCCGGTGTCGCCGGGCGTACTTCCACACCTTCCGCTGCATGAAGAACCGCACGCCGCGTGGGAAGAACCGCTTGCCGAACCACACCCACCACGACGCGAACCCGACCGCGGCCTCCGCCCGGTTTTTAAGCAAACTTCGCACCACCGAATCGGCCACCTCGTCGGACGGTTGCGCGCCCTCGAAGTCCAGGTGAATCTTCCCCTCGTTGCGGAGCAGGTGGCGGTTCAGATCGTCGCTCCGCACGAGCCCGGGGAGGACGAGCAGGACGTCGATCCCGAACCGCTGGAACTCCGCCCGGAGCGATTCCGTCAGTCCGACGAACGCGTGCTTGCTCGCGCAGTGCTCGGACATCGACGGGATGCCCCAACGGCCGCAGATGCTCGCCACGTTCACGATCACGGGGCGCCAGCCGTCGTGACTCGTTTCGAAGCTCCGCGTCAGGTGCGGCGCGGCCACGCGAATCATCTCCGCCGGCGCGAAGAAGTTCACTTCGAGCACCTTCCGAACGACCTCCTCGCTGGACGTGCTGAACTCGCCGAAGCTGCACACCCCGGCGCAGTTGATGAGCACGTCCAGTTGGCCGAATCGCTCGACGGTTTGCGCCACGATCCGCTCGCGGTCTTCCGGCCTCGTGAGGTCCCCGGGGAAGCTGTCGGCCCGCGCACCGAGGCCCTTCAGTTCGCCGACGACCTTGTTGAGATCGTCGGCGGAGCGCGCGGTGAGGGCGAGAGTTGCGCCGAGCTTCGCGAGCCGCTCCGCGGCGCGGCGGCCGATGCCCCGCGAGGCCCCCGTCACCAGTACGACCCGTCCGCGCAGGTCCCGGCGCATCGACACTCCTTACATCGACCGTTGCGACCGGAATTTCGAACCCATCCGGGTATTTTAGGGCGATCGGCGCAGTTCGCCAGTGCGACGTGAGCGAGTCGCGCGATCGGGTGCATCCCAATTCTCTTGGGACAGGTTGCCTGTTCCCGGTAGGCCCACTGCACGGAGTTGCGGGCACAGACCAGGCTAGTCATCGGTCGGACGTTCCTTCTCCGCCGCCAAGCCCCGCGAGCCTTGAAACGTGAGCCCAATGGCTTGGCCCTTGACGCCCTCACCGCGTACGCGCCGTCGGCCCCGCACCGACGGCGCACGCTCAGCGGCGAAGCGAAACATCGCCACATCCGCCAGACGTTACGATCTGTGACGGTAAGTTCCCACATCTCGGCCCCCGGCCAAGCGATCGGCAGCGGGGTGCGAGGGGAGATCCGGCAACGCACGGAAGTCCGAATCACCACTTACCGCTCAGAGGCTATCCGGAGCGAAATCGCTTGAATTATGCGGCTTCGCTCCGCCGGCGCTCGCAGTTATTGATTGCGACACATCCGCTTATAACATCATCATTGGGTGGCGAGAGGCGCCGCAACATGATCGCTATTGATGCCAAAATCA
>JAFKJJ010000302.1 GCA_017306025.1 Planctomycetota bacterium | reverse complement strand
GCCGGCCGAGACCGGTGCTGCCGTTGTCGTTGCTCACCACGTACAGCGTCTTCTGGTCGGGCGCCACCGCGACCCCGTTCGGCTTGCCCGCGTCGGTAATGATGCGGTGAACGCTGCCGTCGGTGTCGATGCGGTACACCGCCTGGATCGGTTGGTCGAGCGGCTCGTGACCGAGGTACCGCGGGTCGCTGAAATAGACGCGGCCCTTCTCGTCGATGGTGATGTCGTTGGGCGAGTTGAACGGCTTGTCCTCGAACAGCCCCGCCACGATGTACGTCTTGCCGGTCTTCATGTCGGTCCTGGTGACGCGGCGCCCGCCGAAGTCCGCGCCCTCGGCCGCCCACAGGTCCCCGTCCGCGTCGAACTTCAGGCCGTTGGACATGCCGCTCGGCGAGCGGAAGATTTCGGCCTTGTTGGTTTTGGGGTCGAGCTTCCAGATGTGCCCGGCCTCGATCGGCTTCTTCTCGGCCCGCGAAACGGACGTGAACGTGATGTCGCTGAAGTACACCGTGCCGTCGGGCGCGACCGCGACGCCCTCGGTGAGCACCAGCCCCCCGTCGAACACCTTTTCGAGCTTCGCGTCGGGCGGAACGATGGGATCGGCAGCGCCCGCGGGCGCGGCCAGCAACAGGAGGACAAACGAGGCCCAGCGCATGAGTTACTCCTGGTTGTTGTGGTCCGGTCACTCCGTGACCGGTCTTCGGAATCCGGTCACGGAGTGACCGGACCACAAATGCGTTTCCACTTCGCCCGAAAGCCCGGCCGGTCCAGCACCTCGCGGTTCACGGCGCCCTTCGGCACGCGGCCGGCCGCGAGGTCGAGCATCCCGCGGCAGACCGTGCGGCCGATGTCGCGGAACAGTTCGTCCGTCCACGCGATGCAGTGCGGCGCGAGCAGCACGTTGTCCAGGCTCGCGAGCGCGGGCGGCGCGGCGAGTGGTTCGTTCTCGAAGCAATCGACCGCGGCGCCCGCGATGCGGTTTTCGCGCAGAGCTTCGTCGAGCGCGGCTTCGTTCACGATCCCGCCGCGTGCGGTGTTAATCAGGTACGCGGTGCGCTTCATCATGCCGAGTTCGCGCGGGCCGATGAGGTCGCGCGTTTGCTCGTTGAGCGGACAGTGGATCGAGACGAAATCGGACTCGAACAGGAGCCGATCGAGCGGAACAAGAGTCACACCGAGGCGCGTCGCGTCGGCGGGGGTAACGAACGGGTCGTACACCAGCGGCGGCCTCATCCCGAAACCGGCGAGCAGGCGAACGAGCGCGCGACCGATCCCGCCGAAGCCGACCACGCCCGGCGTGCGGTCGCGCAGCTCGGTCCCCATGAACTTGCTGCGGTCGTCCCACCGCGCTTCGCGCACGAGCCGGTCCTTCGTTCGCACGTGGTGCGTGAGCGCCAGCATCCAACCGACGGTCGCCTCGGCAACGGGCCGGTCCACCGCGCCGGCCGCGATGAACAGCAGTACGTCCGCCGCGGTGCAGGCCGCGACGTCGACCGTGTCGTAACCGACCCCGAACCGCCCGATCGCGATCAGATCGGAACTCGCGGCGAGGCTGTCGGCGGTGACGCGCGGCGTGAGCACGATCGCGCCGTTCGGGCCGGCCAGTTGATAGGTGACGATCTCGGGGAGGTGCCGCGCGAACCGTTCGACCTCAACGCCGCTTCCTTCGAACAGGCCGAGCCCGATGTCGCGGTACTTCAATGTGCCGTCGGCCGCCGTGAAGTCGGCCGTCAGTGCCACGCGAAAGGGCCGTTTCGATTTCCCCGGAACCGCGGGGGGTGCGCTCAGGTCGGCAGACATCGCCCGGTCGCGCCCGACGCCCGCGAGCGACGCGCGGAGCGAGCGAATCAGCAGTCCCGCGTCCATCCCGAGGCCGATCGCGCGGAACCCCTGCGCGAGCCGCTCCTGAACGTTCGCGTCGCCCGTCGCGACGACGCCGCAGTGTTTCCCCGCGGCGCGGAGCGCGTCCTTCGCCCGCAGGATCGCCTCCGCGACCCCCGGCCCTTCCCACTGCCCGCGGTACCCCGCCGACGCGGAGTAATCGGCCGGGCCGAACCAGAAGAGATCGACGCCCGGAACGTCGCACATCGCCGGTACGTTCTCCCCGCCCTTGACCGTCTCGATGATCGGCACGACGAAGACGTGCTCGTTCGCCTCGGCCGCGTGTTCGGCGAGCGCCTGTCCCCACGCGGTCGCGCGCTCCGCGCCGATCCCGCGCACGCCCTCCGTCGGATAGCGCGCGAAGTACACGGCCGACGCGAGTTGCTCCGCGGTCTCCACCCACGGAATTACGACGCCGTCGGCCCCGATGTCGAGGGCACGTTTGATGAGCCCGCCGTTGAGTTCCGCGAGCCGCACGAGCGCAACAGTTTCGCTCCGCACCAGTCGAGGTGCCCGTGTTCCGCGTCGATGACGACCCAGTCCAGCCCGAGCGCGACGGCCATTTCGGTGACCGCGGGCGAATCGAGCGTGACCCACAACCCGAACGCGGGTTGGTCGGCCGCGAGGGTGCGTCGAAGTGCGCGACAGGCCGCGGGTTTCATCGGGGAGGCTTCTGCGCGGTGCGGGTCGGAGATGGAAGAGAGTGATAGCCGCGCGATGTGCCGGACGCAAGCAAGTAATGTGCCCCGTCGGCCTTTACCCCGAAGGGGTTGTATCTCAAAGCCCAGGGTCAGCACGTGGCAACGTGCGCCACCCCGGGCGACCGCTCAGCGGTCCAGTTTGGCCGCGATCTCCGGGAACAGCGCCCCGAGGTCGCCACCGACCTCCACAGGCTGCTTCGGGGCCGCGGGCACGACCGGTGCCGGAGCTTTGCTCAAGAGCGCGGTGAGCTGCGCGGCATCGGCGTAGCCCGCGTGCCGACCGAGCACCTTTCCCTCCGGAGACGCGAGGATCAGCGTCGGGAAGCCGTCGATCTTCAGCGCCTCGACCATCCGCGGGTGCCTCTGCGCGTCGATCTTCACCGGAACGAAGCCCTCGTTGAGCAGTTTCACCACCTTCGGGTCGCGAAACGTGGTCGCGTCGAGCTTCTTGCACCAGAAGCACGCCTCCGTCCCGAAATCGAGCAACAGAGGGCGGCCGGTCTCGGTCGCCACTTTCCGGGCCGCGGCATAATCCGTTAGCCACTTCACGTCTTGCGCGGAAGCCGAACCGGTCGCGAGGAACGTCCACGCGCAAGCAACGAGTAGAACCGTTGTGAATCGTTTTCTCGGCATGTGCGGCGTCCTTGCACGCGTTCCGAATACGCGGCTGATACCTCCCCCGGCCCGCCGCGTCAACCCGGACCACCAGCCCGACGCATTCCCGTTCGCACACGATGAGGGTACAACGAACGTATCTCCCACGACCGAGAGACCCAACATGGACCACGAACCGAGCCCCTCCGCCGGCGGTGGGGAGACGAGCCCACCACCGCAACCCGCGCCGGAAGCGCTGTGCCCGGAAGCCCTGACCGGTCTCACCCTCACCGAGCCCAAGACCGCTGCGGCCGGCGCAAAGGCCGTCGCCGTCTCGCTGACGCACGTCTTCGGCGTGGCGGGGTTTCGGCGCGGGTTACGCGCGCTTTACACACTCAATCAGGCACAGGGCGTCGATTGCCCGAGTTGTGCCTGGCCCGACCCGGACGCGCGCCGTTCGCCCACGGAGTTCTGCGAGAACGGGGCGAAGGCCGTCGCGTGGGAGGCGGACGCGCGGCGCCTCACCGCGGAGTTCTTCCGCACGCACTCGATCGACGATCTCGCGAGGGAGTCCGACTACTGGCACGGCCAGCAGGGCCGGCTCACCGAACCGCTCGTGCTGCGGCCCGGGAGCCGTCACTACGAGCCGATCAGTTGGGACGACGCGTTCCGGCTCGTCGCCGACGAACTCAACGCCCTCGCGTCGCCGAACGAGGCGCTCTTCTACACGTCCGGGCGCACGTCGAACGAGGCGGCGTTCCTCTATCAGCTCTTCGTTCGCCAGTTCGGCACGAACAACCTGCCCGACTGCTCGAACATGTGTCACGAGTCATCCGGCACCGCGCTCACGCCGACGGTCGGTCTCGGCAAGGGTACCGTCAAACTGGAAGACTTCGAGAAGGCGCAACTGATCCTCATCCTGGGCCAGAACCCCGGCACGAACCACCCGCGGATGCTCACCGCGCTCCAGTCCGCGAAGCGCGCCGGAGCGAAGATCGTTGCGATCAATCCCCTGAAGGAAGCCGGGTTGCTCGCGTTCCGCAACCCGCAGGAAGTGCGCGGCTGGTTGGGCGCCGGCACTCCGCTCACCGACCTCTACTTGCAGGTGCGCATCGGCGGCGATCAGGCGCTGCTCAAGGGCGTGATGAAGTCGCTCGTCACGCGGGGCGCACTCGACAAGGCGTTCATTGCGGAGAAGACCGACGGGTTCGACCAGTTCACCGCAGCCCTCGCGGACGTGTCGTGGGAGCAGATCACGGCGCAAAGCGGCCTCGCGCGCGAGCCGATCGAGCAACTCGCGGAACTGGTCGCGGCGAACGAGCGCATCATCGCGTGCTGGGCGATGGGCCTGACGCAGCACAAGCACGCCGTGGCGACCATTCAGGAGGTGGTGAACCTCCTCTTCCTGCGCGGGAGCATCGGGAAGCCGGGCGCGGGGCTGTGTCCGGTCCGGGGGCACTCGAACGTGCAGGGCGACCGCACGATGGGCATCTTCGAGCGGCCGGCGGTCTGGTTCCTCGACGCGCTCGAC
>JAFKJJ010000301.1 GCA_017306025.1 Planctomycetota bacterium | reverse complement strand
ACGAGAACGAGCCGCCCCGTAACCGCCCGTGGGACCGCGGCGGGCGCGACGACGACGACCGCCCGCGCCGCCGGGACCGGGACCGAGACGACCGCGACGATGACTCCGAGGACCGCCCGCGGCGCCGGCGGTACGAGGGCGAAGACGACGAGGACGACCGCCCGCGCCGGCGCCGCGGGGCCACCGTGGAAGAGTCCAACGGAATGGCGATCGCGGGGCTGATCCTCGGCGGTCTGTCGTTTTGCACGTGCCTGACGGCCATACCGGGGGTGATCTGTTCCGCCCTGGCGCTGGGCAAGCCGACCGGCCGCGGGTTGGCGGCCGCCGGGCTGGCGCTCAGCGTCCTCGGCGCGTTCGTGAGCGTCGGCGTGTTGTATTACGCGACCTCGAAGGTGCGCGGCGCGGCCACGCGCATAGTCGATCAGAACAACCTGAAGCAGATCGGGCTGGCGACGCACAACCAAGCCGACCGCACCGACGGCTTCTCGCAGTACGCCCAGGATCAGCGCGGGAACATCTACACCGGGTCGAGCTTCCGCGTCGGGCTGTTGCCGTACATCGAGCAAGACAGCCTGTTCCGCCGGTACGACCTGACCCAGCCGTGGGACGGCCCGGCCAACCGCCCGATTTCGAACACGCCCATCAAGACCTACACGTCCCCCTACGACGGCCCCGAGCCGTCCCAGAAGACGCCGTACCGGGTGTTCGTCGGCGGGGGCGCGCTGTTCAACGACGACGACAAACGGGTGACGTTCGGGGACATCACCGACGGCACGTCGAACACAATCATGGCGGTTCACGCGGCCGAACAGGTGCCGTGGGCGGAGCCGCGAGAGTTGAAGTACGGCGCCGACTCCGCGCTGCCGAAGCTCGGGCACCCCTCGCTCACCGGCGGGTCGAGCGTGCTGATGGCCGACGGGTCGGTGCGGTTCGTTACGGACAAGGTGTCCGAGAAGACGATGCGCGCCGCGATCACCCGCTCCGGCGGCGAGCGCCTCGGCAGCGACTGGTGACGCCGGGCCGGCCTTCCCGGGGATGGCCGCTCACGCCTTCTGTAACACGAGATCGACGACCCAGCACCCGCGGACGTGTTCGCCCGGTCCGCGGCAGTGGTCGAGGATGTCGTCGTTGTCGCACCCGGCGTCTTGCAGTGCGTCCGCCAGGATCGGCATGGCGCCGAAGTCCCGCGAATCGTACATCTGACGTGCGAGCGCCACCGCGGTATCGGTGCGCCACGACGGGGAAAACATCCACCCGCGGCGGGGGGCGGTCTTGCGGGCGGCACGTGTCGTGAACGGGTTGCCGAACACTTCGTGCAGGAGCCGGACGGCGTGTTTCGTGGCCGGGCCGTTCCCGTCCTTCCACTGCTTCGGCGCGCGGACGGTCGAGCGAAACGCCTCCTTCGCGGAGGCGCCGAGCCCGACGAAGATGCGTTCGGCGTTGGCCTGTGGCGGTTCGACGCCGGTTTCGGCCCACTCCTCCACCAGTGCGGCCCGGCGCCGCAACTGTGCCCGATCGCGGGCGGTTTTGAGCCGGTGGGACTGCCACGACCAGAACGCGGCCACGTACAACCGCAGCACGCGGGCCGACGCCCGCTTGCGCCGCATGACGGCCGCCCCCAGCGCGGCCGGGTCGGTCGAAGCGAACCACTTCGCCTCGGTCATGACTTCCCCAAGAGCAGATCGACCACCCAGCACCCGCGGACGTGCGGCCGGGCCGGCTCGCGGCAGTGGGCGAGCACGTCGTCGTTATTGCAGCCGGCGTCCTGAAGCGCGTCGGCCAGGACCGGCATCCGGTCGAAGGCGCGCTCGTCGTAGATGCCGCGGGCGAGGGTCAGAACGTCGGAGGTGAGCCACGCCCGGTTCACTTTGACCCGCCGAAAGGGATTGCCGAAGACTTCGCGAATCAGGGAGCAAATGGCGACGGGCACTTCCGGTCCGCCCCACCTGACGTCGAGCCACTGCCGCGCGAGGAGAACCGTTCCCCGAGCGGCCGCGCGGGCCCGCGTGTCAAAAAAGCCCTTCGTGGGGTCACGGTACGGCGGCGGCACCCCGGTTTCCGCCCACTGTTCGAGCTGCCCCATCTGCTGCCGCAGCAACTCGCGGTTCGCGGAAGGCATGAAGGGGGTGACCGGACAGCGATTCGCGTGCCAGCGCCAGAACGCCGCGCAGAACAGTCGGAACACGCGCTGGCTCGTTCGGCGGGTCCGGACCGCCCACTCGAACAGTTCGTTCGCGTCGGCGCACGCGAGCCATTCGGCCTCGGTCATGGCTCACCGCTCCCAGAGTTTGCGGTCGAGGGCGCGGAACCCGATGGCCTCGGCGACGTGGTCCGCGGTGATGCGCTCGCTCGCGGCCAGGTCCGCCACCGTCCGCGCCACCCGCAAGATGCGGTCGTGCGCACGGGCCGACAGCCCCAGCGAC
>JAFKJJ010000300.1 GCA_017306025.1 Planctomycetota bacterium | reverse complement strand
ACCGGCTACGCGATCAACCCGGCCCGCGACCTCGGCCCGCGGCTGGCCCACGCGCTGCTGCCGATCGCGGGGAAGGGCGGTTCCGACTGGTCGTACGCGTGGGTGCAGATCGTCGGCCCGCTGCTCGGCGGCGCCGCGGGCGCGCTGCTGGCGAAGGCGGTGATCGCGGCGTGACGTTCCTGTGGTCCGGTCACTCCGTGACCGGAAGCAAAGCAATCCGGTCACGGAGTGACCGGACCACAGGAATCCGCATCTCGGTTTGAGAGCGGTTCTGGTATGCTCGAAGACCTGCCCCGCTTCATTGCCTGCTGACCTCGCGGCCTGTCGCAGCGAAGCGCTGCTTCACGGCCGCTCCACGGGGACCCCGCCATGAAGCCCGCCCTCAGCCGCCGGCAACTGATCCAGCTCGGCGGCATCAGCGTGATGGGCCTCGGCCTGCCGGACCTCCTCCGCGCGTCGCCCGGGAGCTTCGCTCGGCGCGGCGCGCCGAAGGCGTGCATCTTCGTCGTGCAGTACGGCGGGTGCAGCCACATCGACAGCTTCGACATGAAGCCGGACGCCCCGGCCGAGATCCGCGGGCCGTTCAAGCCGATCGCGACGAGCGTTCCCGGTACGCGGATCTGCGAGCACCTGCCGCGACTGGCCCGGATGGCCGACCGGTACTGCCTCGTGCGGTCGATGACGCACGGCAACCCCGGCCACGACGGCGGAATGCACGTCGCCATGACCGGCCACTCGCAGCCCGCGGAGAACACGCCCTACTTCGGCTCGGTCGTCGCGAAACTGTGCCCGTCTGCGGGCAACGTGCCGCCGTACGTGTGGCTCCAGAACCTCGCGGGCGACGTGCAGCCGCGGTACCTCACCGGCGGCTTCCTCGGCGCCGCGTACGCGCCGCTCCGCGTGGGCAACGACCTCGACACGCCGTCGGCGCCGGGCTTCAAGGTGCGCTCGTTCGACACGCCGCCCGACGTGCCGACGCAGCGACTCCTCGACCGGCAGCAGTTGCTCGCGCGCGCCGAAGGCGCGGGGCGGACGCCCGCCGGGCACGAGCCGGGCAACCTCGGCAAATACCGCGAGAAGGCGGTCGATCTGCTGACCGGACCGGCGGCGCGGGTCGCGTTCGACCTCGACCACGAACCGGCCCGCGTGCGCGACCGCTACGGCCGCCACCCGCTCGGACAGAACCTGCTGATGGCGCGGCGCTTGATCGAGGCCGGTACGCGGCTCGTGAGCGTGACCGCGTGGACCGGGCTGCCGCCGGGCGAGAAGTTCCGCAACGTGCAGACGTGGGACATGCACGGCACGGGGCCGGGGCTGGGCAGCATCTTCGGCACCGGGCACTTCGGCCTCGGCTGGGCGCTGCCGCGCGTGGACGAGGCCGTTTCCGCGCTCCTCACCGACCTCGAAGACCGCGGGATGCTCGAAAGCACGCTGGTGGTGATGGTGGGCGAGTTCGGGCGCTCGCCGCGGATCAGCGGCGACGGCCGCGACCACTGGCCCGCGTGCTATTCGGCGCTCCTGGCGGGCGCGGGGATTCGCGGCGGCCTCGTGTACGGCGCGTCCGACAAGACCGCAGCGTACGTCAAGGACGACCCGGTGAAGCCGGAGGACTTCGGCGCGACGCTGTTCCACGCGCTCGGCGTGCCGCCGGAAACGAAGCTCGGCGCCGACGGCTTCACGCGGCCCGTGAGCACGGGGAAACCGGTGCTAGAGTTGTTCGGGTGAAATCACCCGGAGAACCGTCATGGGCCGACTGTCGTACGGCAAGCGAATCGCGTTGGTTGTGGCGAGCGTTCTTCTCGTCACCGGCGCCGCCGTCGCAGTATGGGGTTTTGATTCGCCGTTCTGGGAGTGGAACTCGAAGATCAAGATCGAGCGCGACCCGCAGCCGCCATTTCAGATCGACCCCGATCAGCCTTACGAAATCACTCTGTGGGAACTCGCCCTGCCCGGAGTGAGTGAGCAAGAGCGCGTCATTCACTCCGACGGTCGAGTGGTGGCGACTCGGAACAGGTACGCCGTCGTGGGATCGGAGGGACGTCGAGTAACGGAAACGGCCACGTTCACGATTCCGCCCGAGGCGAGAACGGAGATACTCGACGCGGTTGGCGCCAATCGGATCATGCGGCTACACCGCAGCTATACCTACACCGACATGTTCGACGGTTGCTGGCGGGGGATCGCCATCAAGCAAGGTGGGCGAGTGAAGGCTATCGGTTGCCGGAACTATTTCCCGGAAGAGTTCGAGCGGTTCAGGAGGCAGGTCGAAACGATCCTGTCGGGGTACCAGGAGAACGTGAAGTGGCAGGAGGTTAAATGGCCCGAACGATGAGTTCGGGGATGTGTTGCGAGCGAGCGGCCAACGCTCTCGTGTTCGCCGCTCGTCGAATGCGATCTACTCTGAAAAAGGGTCCGCGATTCGCGCCT
>JAFKJJ010000073.1 GCA_017306025.1 Planctomycetota bacterium | reverse complement strand
TCGCCGATGGCTCCGGGCCGAAGCCATGTTGCCACGGGCCGATGCCCAGCACGCGTTCCAGAAACTGCCCGAACCCGTGCGCGAACTGTTATTCACCTCGCGGGCTCCGGCCGCTTGAGAGCAGGAGAATCGGCACCAGTCGAGCTGAGGCGGAAAGCATCCCAAGTCGTCGCATTGCGTCTTCGATCAGCGAGCGCTTTTCGTCCGGGCATGGGTTCGTTCGCTCGTTCTCGTCATATCGGTTCGGAGCATCGCCCAACGGCAAGCTGTTCAGTTCTTTGACGTGCGCAATCCAGCACGTCTTCACCGTGCCGCCACCGTGCTTCTTCACGTGCGCCGCTATCGCTTTGTAAGTCGCCATGAGCTCCCTTTCGTGTGTAACCGCCAAACGCCTTGAAAACCGAGCCTTTTTCATCGCACGGATAAGGTGTGTTTAGCAAAGTTCTGGGCCGCCGGAACTGTTCCGCTGGTTCGGCGGCGTCGCTTGACGGCTACTCCCACGTTTTCCGAGAAAGTATCGCCAGTGTTGGGGCGGTAACGGTGTTCATCTTGGCATTTCAGCGAGAACGCGCAGGTTCGTCACGTTGCGAGACGGTACGATAGTCGCCGATGCCTTCGCCCGTACCGCTACCAGACGAACCGCTCGCAAAGCCGCCCGAGCCCGCGTGGCGCGAGTTCGCCCGCGCACCGCTGGTGCCGGTCGCGCTCGCGGTGGGGGTCGGGCTGTTCGTCGGTCGCTACATCGGCGTTCCGTTCGGCCCGGCGCTCGGCGCGGCCGTTGTCGCGCTCGTCGGATGGGGCCTCACGTGGTCGGCGGCGCCGCAAACCGCCCGCGGCTGGCAACTCGTCTGCATTGCGGCCGCGGCCGCCGCGCACCATCACTTACACCGCGACCCGTCCCACCCCGACGACATTCAGCACGTTGCGAAAGACGCGCCCGTCCCGGTCCGCGTGCGCGGGAGGCTCGCGGAGGAGCCGGACCGTTTCCGCCCGCCGCATTACGATCCGCTGCTCACGATGCAACACCCGGCGACCAGCACCGGCGTGCTCGAAGTGGCCGCGGTCGACGGCCCCGAGGGCTGGCGGCCGGCGTCGGGGAAGGTGCGGCTCTCTGTCGAAGGCCGACTCGACGATGTGCACTGTGGCGACATGATTGAAGTCACCGGGCGGCTGTCGCGTCCGGACGGCCCGCACAACCCCGGCGAGCGCGATTACCGGTCGTTTCTGCTGGACCGGCAGATCACCGCGGAGCTTCGTGTGAAGCGCTCGGCCGATCCGGTGGTGCGACTCGAAGAGGGGTGGCGGTCGTCGCTGTTCGGCTGGCTCGCGGCGGTCCGCGGATGGGGCGGCCGGGCACTCGAACGCTCGCTCCCCGACGAATCCGGCCTCGCGACGGCGCTCCTGCTCGGCGACAGCACCGCGCTGGACCGCGAGGAGTGGGACGTCTACGTCCGCACCGGCGTGATTCACGTGCTCGCGATCTCCGGGCAGCACCTTGTTGTGCTCGGGTGGTTCCTGTGGCTGGTCTTCCGGCTGTGCGGAGTGCGCCGGCGGCACGCGGCGTGGGCCGTCGCGCTGTTCCTCGTCGGGTACGCGCTCATGACCGGCGGGCGCCCGTCGGCCGTTCGCGCCGCGGTGCCGGTGATTCCGGCGAACGCGTTCGCGTTCGCGTGGCTGATCGTGATCGGGGTGAACCCGACCGACCCGTTCACCGCGGGCTGCCAGTTGTCGTTTCTCAGCGTGTTCGTTTTGCTCTGGGGCTGCGTGCGCTGGCTGAAGCCGCGAGAACTCACGCCGGTGGAGCAGCTCATCGACGAAACGCGCGGGGTGCCGGAGAAGGTGGCCCGTGCCGCGCTCCGGTGGCTCTGGCAGCTCTTCGCCGTCAGCGGCATCATCACCGTCGTGAACGCGCCGCTCGTCCTCGCGTGGCAGAACGTGGCGTCGCCGGTCGCGGTGCTGCTCGGGCCGGTGCTCATCGTGCTCACGTCGATCGCGCTCGTCGCGGGCTTTCTGGTGCTGGTCGCGGCGCCGATCGGAACCGTGGCCGCGTGGCCGTTCGCGCGGGTTACCGAGTGGAGCCTGTCGGCGTGCGAGTGGCTCGTTCACCTCGGGGACGGCGTTTCGTTCGCGCACATCTACGCGCCGGCGCCGCCAATGTGGTGGCTCGTCGGGTTCTACCTGCTCGTCGTGTGCGTTGTGCTGCTCGACGGCCCGCGCGCGAGGAAGTGCTTTTTCGCGTGTGCCGTCTGGGTCATGTTCGGTCTGACGCTCGGCCTTCAGCCGCGAACGTCGGACGAGGCGCGAATCACGTTCCTGGCCGTGGGGCACGGCGGTTGTGTGGTGATCGAAACTCCGGACGGACGGGTGGTGCTCTACGACGCGGGCACGACCGCCGGGCCGGAGGCGGTGCGCCGGGTCGTCGCGCCGTACCTCTGGAGCCGCGGCATCAGCCGCATCGACGAAGTATTCTTGTCGCACGCGGACCTGGACCACTTCAACGGGCTGCCGGAACTGCTCCGCCGGTTCGTCGTCGGCCGCGTGACGACCACCCCCACGTTTTCCGAGAAGGAATCGCACGGCGTCGAGACCGTCCTTGCCGCACTGGACGCGCGCGGCGTCGAGCGCCGCGTGGCGGTCGCGGGCGACCGCTTCACGGCCGGCCCGGTGACGTTCGACGTACTGCACCCACCGCCGGTCGGCCCCGCGGGTAGCGAAAACGCGCGCAGCCTCGTGCTGCTCGTGCGGCACGACGGGCACACGGTTCTGCTCACGGGCGATCTGGAAGGGGAAGGGCAGGCGCTCGCGACCGCGCGGCCGGTTGCGCCGGTGGACGTGTTGCTCTCGCCGCACCACGGGTCGAAGAACGCGAACGCCCCGCGGGGCTCTCCGGAGCGGCCCGAGCCTGGCGTCGTGGCGGCATGGGCGCGGCCGAAATTGGTGGTGTCGAGCCAGCGCGCCGGGACGCCGACGGAGCACCTCCGCGCCGGCTACGGTGCGGCCGGCGCGGCCGTGTGGGACACGCCGACCGCGGGCGCCGTGACGGTGCGGTGCCACTCGACCGGCGTCATCGCCGAAGCCTTCCGAACCGGAGAGGTGCGGGTAATTGCGCGGGGAAGGTGACTCGCGCCCGGGATACGGATTGGAAGGGTGATCGCCCCGGTCAGGTCGGTTCGGTTGTTGTCACGTGTAAGGTTGATCCGGCACGGTGCCTATACCTCTAAATGGTGGCGGCGCCCGCTCGCAGTCCCGCTTCGTCCACTTCGCCCGTTACGCCCCTTCGCCCCCCTCGCCCGTTGGGTCCTCGTTCCCTCTGTTCGGAGCGTGTTTATGCACGAGCGCACTCCCCGCGCCCGTCCCGGTTTTACGTTAATTGAACTGTTGGTGGTGATCGCCATTATCGCCATCCTGATCGGGCTACTTCTGCCCGCCGTCCAGAAAGTTCGCGAGGCGGCCGCGCGCATGTCGTGCTCGAACAACCTCAAGCAGTGGGGGTTGGCGATGCACAACTACCACGACGTCAACCAGGCCCTCCCCTACGGCGGGAGCCGGTGCAACCCCGCGGGGACGGAAGTGGCCGGCGGGGGCTGTGGCTCGGGCGGGGTGGCGGCCCGGCGGACCTTCTACGTCGCCGTCTGGCCGTTCCTCGAACAGACCGCCCTGTACAACCAGTACAACCAGGGCCTCGGGTTCTATCAACCGCCGAACGGGCCGAACCCGACGGGCACCGCGAGCGGTCTCGTCGTCACCACCGCGAAAGTGTACTACTGCCCGAGCGACCGGCCGAACGCCATCTGGCAAGGGGACGTGTACTGGCGGGCCAGGGGGAACTACGTGGCCAACTACGGCCCGAACCTGCTGTTCACCCCGACCTCCACGGACCCGCGGATCGGCCCGTTCGGGTGGCTGTCCAGCGGCGGGTTCGGGGGCTTCGTACCGTACCGGAAGCGGCTGACCGACATTTCCGACGGGACGGCGAACACGCTGATGATGTCGGAGGTGCGGTTCCCCCGGCAGGATAATTACGCGGACGTCCGCGGCGACGTGTTCAACGACGGCGGGGACCACTGGTTCCAGGCCGTGAACACCCCCAACGCCGGCGTCGATCAGTCGTCGAACGCCTGCCCGGCCAGCTCCTCGGACGCACAGTACGACGCGACCATGCCCTGCCTGAAGGGCGGAGACAACTACGTCTCCGCCCGCAGCCGGCACACCGGCGGGGTCATGACCCTGCGGTGCGACGGGTCGGTCTCGTTCACCCGCGACTCGATCAGCCTGGCCGCCTGGCAGGCCCTCGCCTCCATCAACGGCGGGGAGGTAATCAGTGACAACTAACTTTCGCCACTCGTTTCTGGCGGCGCTGGCGCTGGGGCTCGGCGCCGTCGTCGGCTGCGGGGGACCGCCGAAGGCCCACGTCAAGGGCACCGTTACCATCGACGGCAAGCCCCTGGCCGACGGGGTGATCGAGTTCTTCCCGGTCGGCGGCAGCGGCCAGAGCGCCGGGACGGCCATCAAGGACGGGGCCTACGAACTGGACGCGTCCGTCGGCGAGATGAAGGTGTCGGTTCACGGCGTCGAAGTGATCGGCAAGCAAAAGGCCTACGACACCCCCGACAGCCCGATGATCGACACCGTTCGCAACCCCGTGCCGGCACGGTACAACACCCGGTCGGAGTTGAAGAAGACCCTGGTCGCCGGTCCGAACGAAGTCAACTTGGAGCTGACCAGCGATAAGAAGAAGTAGCCCGGCTGCACCCGATGTCGGCCCCGTGGAGTGACGGCCGTCACTCCACGGGGCCGACGCATTTCGTTCCGAGGAGCGCGGGGCGCAAAAGTCAGCCGACGCCCCCCTCACGGCTGCGGCGCGTGCGGCTTGAACCGCGGAAGGAGCGTCGCGGGCTTTTCCGGCACGTCGACCGCGGCATCGGTGGGAACCTTCTCGGGCAACTCGAACCCGTCGGCCAGCGCGAACGACTCGTCGAAGAACGTGCCCGGCAGTACCGGCGCCGATGCCGCGGTCTTGCCGTCGGTCAGCTTCTTCATCGCACCGTCCCAGCGGTGCAGCCACAGGGCACCCAGGATCGCCTCGCTCTCGTAGTAGTCGATCGCGACGATGCGGAGCTGCTTCGTCGGGTCGAGCACGAGGACGATCGGCCGCCCCTGGTACTTCGCGGCCCGCTTGCCGCGCGTTTCGGTGCTGCGGACGTGGTCGTCGTCCACGAACAGCGCCGCCTTCTCCTGGTACACTTCGAGGTCGTCGTCCACCAGGATCGGGTCGGTCGGCTTCGGGCCGCCGCTGAGGACGTACCGCCCGGGCTTCAGCCGGAACGTCCTGGTGAACTCGAACACGTCGTCGCCCCGGGCCGGTTCGCCGGCCCCCGTGAGCACGTAGGACCCGGCCGGGAACGCCGCCGGCTTCCGCGTTTCGCCCGGCACCGGCGCCGCGACGAGCGCCCCCGCCGCGAGCAGAACCGCCCCCGCCGCAAGTAACCGCAGCATGATCGCACCTCCCAGCTTCGGCGGGCCGATCGGCCCGGCCGTCGGCGCACAGTACCCGGTTGCGGCCACAACAGAATGTGGTTAAATAGGAATGCTAAACACGCGGTCGTTGTTTATCCGGGGCGCCGATGGCCGACGCGATACCGTCCGTTTCGACCGATCAGGTGGCGGCGCTGGTGGAACTGGCCCGCGCCGGGAGCCTGCGGGCGGCCGCGGCCGGGCTGCACATCACCGAGCAGGGGCTCCGCAACCGGCTCATCGCGCTGGAAGCGCAACTGAAGGCGCCCCTGTACCACAAGCAGCGCGGGCCGCGGCGCCGGTCACCGCTGACCCCACAGGGCGAGCAGTTTCTGCCGCAGGCGCGGTCGTTTCTGGAGAGCGCCCGGCGGCTCGGCGGCTCGGTCGGGGGCGACGCCGGGCCGCAAGAGGTCCACGTCGCCGCGACGCAGTACCTCACGCTCTACGCGATGCTCGACGCGGTCCGCCGCTTCCACCGTGCGTTTCCCGCGATCCGCGTTAGGCTCAGTTCGCGCACCGAGCGCGACATCGAGGACGCGCTCCTGCGCGACCCGGACCTCGCGTTCGGAGTCGCCGCACCGTACGAGGGCGGCACCGGGTTGGAATACCGGCACCTGTTCTCGCTCGACTGGGGGCTGATCGCCCCGCCGGGGCACCCGCTCCTCAAGAAGCGCGGACTGGCCCTGTCCGACGTCGTCGGGGTGCCGCTGATCGTCTTCGAGCGCGGCTCGACCGGCCGGCAGCACGTCCTCGACGCGTTCCACGGCCTCGGGCTCAGCCCGCGCGTCGACATGGAGGCCACCACGACCGGTATCGTGGTGAAGATGGTGGAGGCCGGGCTGGGCGTTTCGCTGGTGCCGCTGATGCCCGGTGGCGCCGTGACGCGCGGGGTGAAGGTCGGGGTGCGGAAGCTGCCCGGCCAGATCCGGCCGATCCACTCGGGCATCCTGATCCGCCGCGGTGAAACGCCCCCGCCGGCCGCGGAGGCGTTCATCCGCTTTCTTCGGCCGCGTGATGCGAACCCGCCCGCGGGTTGAGGTCGTTCGGGGTGCGCGTAAAAGTCGGAATTTTACGCGCACCCGGTAAAATGCGACCTACACTGCTCATACTCGTCGCCCGGTCATTTGGCCGACCTCGCCCCGCTTAACCTCGTCGCCCGCGTCCGCCGCGTCCAAACGGGCGGAGGTGTGTCGTGTCTTCTCCGCCTCATCCAGACCCGGCCGACGACTGCGCGGCCGCGGTCGCCGGGTGTCCCACGGACCTCCTTCACACGCCGCCGCCGGTGCCCGCGCTGCTCGACGTGACCGAGCGCCTGCGCGCCGGACCGGCGGCCGACGGCCCCGGGGACTCGGGGCACGAGCGCCGCTCCGGCTCGCGCCCGGGATCGGTGGACCCGTTCCCGCCCGTCGGATCGCACCTGTTGCACTTCGAGCTGGTGGAAGAGCTGGGCCGCGGCGCGTTCGCGCGCGTGTACCTCGCCCGGCAGGAGTCGCTCGCCAACCGGCTCGTCGTGGTGAAGGTGACCACCGCGCACACCGACGAGCCGCAGACGCTCGCGCGGCTCCGACACACCAACGTCATCCCGGTGTACTCGGTCCACGACGCGGCCGCGTTCCAAGTCATCTGCATGCCCTACCTGGGGCAGACGACGCTCGCCCGCGCGCTCATGGCGCTGCCGGACGAGCCGCCCGCCGGCGCCCGCACGCTGATCGCGCACGCCCGCACCGCCGGCCACGAACTCGACCGGCTGGGCTACGCGGACGGCTGCCTGTGGGTGATCGGACAGCTCGCGGCCGGGCTGGAGCACGCCCACCAGACCGGGACGCTCCACCGCGACCTCAAGCCCGCCAACGTGCTGCTCACCGACGACGGCACGCCGATGATCCTCGACTTCAACGTCGCCTCCCCGGCCGGCGCCCCCCCGAACGTCGGCAGCAGCGTCGGCGGCACGTTCCCGTACATGGCCCCGGAGCACCTCCGGGCGTTCGCGGGCGAGACCGCTACGGTGGACGTGCGGAGCGACCTGTTCTCGCTCGGCGTGATGCTCTACCAGATGCTCACGCTCGAGCTGCCGTTCCCGCTCTTCACGCTCCCGAGCCGACTCGAAACCGTCCGCCGACAGATCGCGCTGCGGTACCTTCCACACGAACCGGTCCGCGCCGCGAACCCGGCCGTCTCGCACTCGGTCGCGGCGATCGTCGCCAAGTTGCTCGACCCGGCCCCCGCGTGCCGCTACCAGACCGCCGGCGAACTGTGCGAGGACGTCGCGCGGCACCTCGCGAACCGGCCGCTGCGGTTCGCGTCGTGCCCGTCGGCGCGCGCGCGCGCCGCGAAGTGGCGCCGGCGGAACCCGCGGCTGGCGACCGCTCTCGCCGTCGCCGCCGCGGCCCTGCTGCTGCTCGTGCTCCCGGCGACGGTGATCGCGGTGCGCCAGTCGCAGCTCGCGGCCCGCGCGAAGGAGGTCCGGCGCGCCGAGGCGATCGTCGCGGCCGACGACGCGGTCGCGCAGCTGCGGCTCGCATCCGCCGAACTCGGCTCGCGCGTCGACCCGGCCGCCCGCGCGCGCGGGCTCGCCTCCGCCCGAGCCGTGGTGGACCGGTACGCGGTCGCCGACGACCCGGCCTGGGAATCGCACCCCGCGGTCGCCGCGCTCGACCCGTCCCGGCGCGCCGCGCTGCGGTCGGCGCTCGCGGAGGCACTCGTCCTGATGACGCGGGCCGAGGCGCAGGCCGGCGGGTTCTCCCGCGAGGGAGTTGAAGCCGGGATGCGCTGGAGCGTGGCCGCCCGGCGGCTGTTTCCGGACGACGCGCGCCCCGCGGTGCTCGACCGGCTCCGCGCCGAACTCGAAGCGCGGCGCGACCGGCGCCCGGTGCCGCCGGTCCCCGTGCCGCACGCGGAGAGCGACACCGACCTGCACTTCGACGGCATCGACCTCGCCGCGGCCGACCGCCACCGCGAGGCGCTGCCGCTGCTCGTTCGGTTCTGCGACCGGCACCCGGACCACTTCCAGGCGTGGTTCGCGCGGGGCGTGTGTCACGACGCCCTCGGCCAGCACGCCGACGCCGCGGCCTGTTTCAGCGTGTGCCTCGCGGTGATCCCCGACTTCCCGCTCGCGGTCGCCAACCGCGGCATCGCCCGGCTCAAGCAGAAGCGGTTCCCCGAGGCCGAGGCCGATTTCACGCGGGCGCTCGAACTGAAACCGGGCTGGACGGTGGCGCTGGTGAACCGCGGACTGGCCCGCGACGGCCGGCGGCGCTGGAAGGAGGCGGAGGCCGACTACACCGCCGCGCTGGCCGGCTGCGACGCGCCGACGCGGGTCTACTTCCTCCGCGCGAAGGTCCGGCGCGCGGACGGGAACGCGGGCGGGGCTGATGCGGACTTCGCCGAGGGGCTCGCGCGCGAGCCGAACGACCCGATCAGTTGGGTGTCGCGCGGGAACCAGCGGCTCGCGAAGGAGCCGGAGAAGGCGCTGGCCGACTTCGACGCGGCGCTGCGGCTGGCCCCGGACATGCGCGAGGCGCTACTCGACAAGGGCGTGGTGCTCGCGGACCACTTGCGCCGCGAGCGGGACGCGATCCCGGTTCTGGACCGGCTGCTGGAACTGTACCCCGACCACGTCGAGGGGCGGGCGGGCCGGGGCGTCTATCTCGCCCGGCTCGGGCGCGCGGGCGCGGCCCGGCGCGACGCGGCCGCGGTGCTGGCCGCGGAACCGACGGCCTACCGCAAGTACCAGATGGCCGGGCTGTACGCGCAGCTCGCCCGCCACGACCCGCGCGGCCCGGACCGCGCGGAGGCACTACGGTTACTCGCGCTCGCCCTGCGAGCCGGGTTCGAGGACATGGCGCTCCTGAAGAAAGACACCGACTTGGATCCCATCCGCGACGACCCGGAGTTCAAACGACTACTGGCCGCGGTGGAGCAGGTCGCGCCCGCGCGCTGAGGGACGATTCCGAGGTCAGGTGTCGGTTTCGTAGCGATTGTTTGATTTATTGATTGATGGCGCCAGAAAAGCCGACACGACCTGTCGGAAAAATCCAACCCGTTCTTGCGTTCTACGGTCGCGCGTCTATCGTTGTGAGCCGTTGTACGGCACTCTTCGCCCACCCCGAAGAGGAACAGCCCGAATGCCCGTCCCTCTCCGCGTTGAAGCGCTCGAATCGCGCGACCTCCCGGCGACGTTCGGCACGCCATGGCCCGACGGCCAGCACCTCGGCCTCAGTTTCGCGCCCGACGGGACCTCCATCGACGGGGTCGCGTCGAACCTCGACGCGCTCGGCCCGGACGCCCGGCTCGCGGTTCTGCGCGCGTTCCAGACGTGGGCGATTTACGCGAACGTGAACGTCGGGCTCGTGTCCGATTCCGGCGCCGCGTTCGGGACCGGCGGGGCGGTGCAGGGCGACCCGCGGTTCGGCGACATCCGCGTCGGCGGGCGGCCCCTCGCACCGGACGTGCTCGCCGTCACCGCGCCGTACAACCTGTACGACAATTACTCCGGCGACATCGTGCTGAACACGGCCGCGGACTTCGGCGCGGGCGGCTACGACCTCTACACCGCCCTGCTGCAAGAGGCCGGACACGCGTTGGGGATCGGCAACAGCCCGGACCCGGCGTCCGCGATGTACGAGTTCTACCAGGGGCCGCGCGCCGGGCTGTCCGCGGGGGACGTCGCGTCGATCCGCGCGCTCTACGGGGCGCGTCAGCCGGACCGGTACGAGGGCGCCGGCGGGAACGACACGCTCGCCACCGCGACCCCCAACCCGGTGCTCACCGGACCGGTCACGGCGGACCTGACGACCCCGACCGACGTGGACGTGTACAAGTTCACGGGCGGGCTGCTGACCAACCGCGTGACGGTGAACCTGCGGGCCGCGGGGCTGAGCCTCGTCACCGCGCGCGTGGAACTGCTCGACTCGTCGGGCCGCGTGCTCGCGTCCGGAACGGCCGCCGACCCGACGCATAACGACGTCACGCTGTCGCTCGGCTCGGTGCGCGCCGGGCAGACGTACTACGTCCGCGTCTCCGGCGCGCGCGGGGACGAGTTCTCGGTCGGCTCCTACGAACTGGACGTGAAGCAGTCGTCGCTCCTCACCGGGCTGACCGATCTCGTCGGCGGCCTGCTCGACGATACCGGGCTCAACGACACGCTCGCCACGGCGACGCACCTCCTGACGGGCGCCCCCTCGGTCGGTCCGCAGACGGAGTACGGCGCGGACGCGTCGTTCGGCTCGTCGCGGGACGTGGACGTCTACACCATCACCGTTCCGCCCGCGCGGTCCGGGGCGCCGGTGAACCTGTTGTTGACCGTGTGGGGGGCCGACGGGTGCGTGCTGAACCCGTGGATGGAGGTGACCGACGCCTTCGGCCAGAAACTCGACACCGAGGTGATCGCGGCCGACGGGAACACGACGACGCTCCAGGTTCGCGGGCTGGAGCCGGGCCGACCGTACTTCGTGAAGACGTTTTCCGACACACAGTCGGTCGGCGGCTATCACCTCTCGGCGGACCTGCGCACGGAAACCGTGTCCGTGCCGGAACTGGCATCCGGGAGCCTGACCGCGGCCGCTCCGACGAGCCGACCGTTCACCCTGGCGCAGAGCGGCCAGGTTCACCTCGTGCTGGGCGCGATCGGCACGAGCGGCTCGGCCGAGGCGGTGGTCACGGACGCGGCGGGTCACGAGGTCGGGCGGTTCGCGGCGAACGCCGGCCGCGGACGGTCGCTCGATCTGATGCTGAGCGCGGGGACGTATACCGTCACGGTGCGCTCCGTGAGCGGGGCGCCGATCGACTTCCGGCTCGGGATCGCGATCGTGACCGACCCCGTGGGCGCGCAGCCGGAAGACCCGACGACCAACCCGGCACCGACCAGCCCCCCGCCGGAGCCCGTGACGCAACCGGCCGACCCGACCACGACCTACTCGGGCGACGGGAGCGATCCGCTCCCGTCGCAACCGTCCCCGGACCCGACCCCGTCGACGGCCGAACCGGCGCCCGCGACCGAAGAAGAGTCGACGACGAGCGGAACGATTACGACGGAAGAGCCGAGCGATTCCGCGTGGTGGTACTGAGTCAAACGGCTGCGTCGGCGCGCAGCAGCCCGAACACTTCGCCGAGGAACTCGGTGACGAACGCGGTGATGCCGGGCGAAGTGCGCTCGGCGTTTCCGGCCACGTTTAGCACCCGCACCTTATTTCGCACGAGCCAGTCCACGACGTCCGCGGGCGCGATCGGTCCGCCCGGCGTGACCTCCAGTTGCGGGCGGCAGTACCGCTCGCACATCCGCCGCGTCAGCACCTCGCCGGGCGAATCCCAGTCGGTCGCGAACCGCAGCGTGGCGTCGGCCCCCTTGACGTTGAGAGCCGTTCGCGGCGGGTAACGGTCGCTCGCGTGCTCCCGGATGCCGTACAGTTCCGCGAACTCCGGGCGCGGGCCGTCCTGCGCGCGGAACCCTTTGGGCATCCACCCGCCGGTCGCGAGCCCCGCGGCCTTCGCCGCGACCAGCGCCGCGCGGTCCGCGCCGGTCTGCCCGCCGGAAATGACCCGCTCCAGCAGCATTTCTGCCCCTGTCGGAAAGTTACAAACGTTTTACGGGCGCCCGCGTTGGTAGCGTATCGGCGCGGTGCCTCTGCGTGCTTGCCCTCGCCGCCCGCACCGGGGAAGATGGCGCCCGTGCCGATCGGAGGCCGACATGAAGCCCGATTCTCCGCAGCCGGACCGTTTGCTCTCTCGCGCCGCGCCTCGTGAGCTCTGTTTTTACGTACCGCGTGCGGGGTTCAACCTCATCGAACTGTTGGTGGTGATCGCGATCATCGCCATCCTCATTGCGCTTCTGCTGCCTGCGGTGCAGAAGGTCCGCGAGGCCGCCGCCCGGATCAAGTGCGCCAACAACCTGAAGCAACTGGGGCTCGCCACCCACCACTATTCGCTCGACCACGACGGCCGGCTGCCCCAACTCAAGGAGGGGACGGCGTACTGGGCGCCCTTCGACGACCGCGTCGGGTACGCGGACCTGCCGCAACCCGACTACGACCCCACCAAGACGGTGTTGTGGCCCTACCTGGAAGGGAACCCGAACGTGTTCCGCTGTCCGAAGGGGTTCGACGCCCTGCAGGGGAGCCCGACGTTCGGCCAGCCCATTCAGTTGAGTTACGGGCTCAACGGGGTGACCGGCGGACCGGCCGGCATGCGGCTGGTCGACGTTACCAACGGCAACGGCACGTCGCAGGTGATGTACCTGTGGGAACACTGCCGCAGCCCCGGCTGTGCGACCAACGGGACCACCCCGGCGGGGTACCCGTCCGGCTCCCCGTGGCCGATCGATGACACGGACTGGATCAACCACTACCCGGAGAACCGGCACGTCGGCGTTTTCGGCGTGCAGTTCTGCGACGGACACGTCGTCATGATGCGCAAGACCGACCTCGCTCCTGCGATGTACTACGTCCGCTAGAATCAGGGCGTCATAAAGTCGTAAGGTCGAAGACCTCAACGGTGTGGGTCTTCGACCTTACGACTTTATGACGCCCGCCGCTCGACCTTATGACCTGGCTTTCGACTTGCGGCCGGTTTCATTTCTTCTCGAACACCACCTTGCCCCCGACGACGGTCGCCAGCACTTTCACGTCCCGGATCTCGTCGACCGGGCACGACAGGATGTCGCGGTCCACGACGATCAGGTCACCGAACTTCCCCACTTCGAGCGAGCCCTTTTCCTTCTCCTCGTTGTGAAGGTACGCGTTGTTGATCGTGTACAGTCGGATCGCCTGCTCGCGCGTGAGCGACTCGGACGGCTGATGGACCCCGCCCGTTTCCAGCTTCCGCGTCAGGGCGACCCAGATGCCCAGCCACGGGCTCCACGGGTTCGTGCTGTCCAGCGGGTCGTACCGCAGCATGTGGTCGCTGCCGCCGCCGACGGTCGTGTACTCCAGCCAGGACCGGTACGGCTGGAACCACCGCATCCGCTCGTCCCCGAGCACCTTCACCAGCGTCCCGCCGTCCTTGTAGAGCCACGCGGGCTGCACGTCGGCGCACACGCCGAGGCGCTTGCACCGTTCGAGGTTCAGTCGGCTCGGGAAGTTCGCGTGTGTGATGCAGAAGCGCTTCTCCTTGATCGGGGTGATCTTGTTCACGAACTCGTAGGCGTCGAGGAGCACGTCCATCGCGCCCTCGCCGGCGCAGTGGGCCGTCACCTGCCACTTCCGCTTCGCGGCCTCCTCCACCACGACCTGAAGTTGCTCCGGCTTGATGAACAGGAGCCCGCGGTAGTCGTCCTGGGTGATCTGGTACGTGTCGCCGCGCGGCCACGGCTTGCGCATGTACGCGGAGCCGTTCAACATGCCGCCGTCGAGGAACATCTTGATCGGGCCGATGCGGACCCACTCGTCGCCCGCGCCCGTCGGCCCGCCGCGGCCGTCCTTCCCGACGAGTTCGTCGAGTCGGCGGCCGACGTCTTCGCGGCTGCCGCCGGCGCCGAAGCTCCGGGCCACGTTGATCCGGAGTGTGAGCGAACCTTCCTTCTGGAACGCGAGGTACAGGTCGAGGTTGCCGCGGCTCGCGTTGCGGTCGGCGATGCTCGTGATGCCGTGTTCGTTGTAGAGCCCGAACAGTTTCAGCACCGCGGCCCGGCGCTGTGCGGCGGTCGGGTCGCCGCCCCCCGGCACGCCCTTCAACACGCCGTAAGCGTTGCGGAGCATGCCGGTCGGCTCGCCGGTCTTCTCGTCCTTCACCACCTGCCCGGCCGGCGGGTCCTTGGTGTCCTTCGTCACCCCGGAGACTTCCAGCGCCTTGCTGTTCGCGACGCCCGCGGGGCCGGCGTGGTACAGAACGGGGTGCTTCGGGGACACCGAATCCAGTTCCGCCTTCGTGGGGAACCGCGCCTCCTTGAGCCGCGTCGGGAAGGCGTACTGGATGACGATCCACTGACCCTCGGGTAACTCGGTCGTGCGCTTCTTGATGTAGTCCAGCACCTCGGGAATCGACCGCAACAGCGGAACGCCCGCGCCGACCTCGCTCCCCGCGGCGCCGACCGGGTGCGTGTGGCTGTCGTAAAGGCCCGGCATGACCGTTTTGCCGGCCGCGTCGATTAACCGCGTCTTCGGGCCTTTCAGCTTCAGGACGTCGGCCGAGGTGCCGACCGCGGCGACCTTTCCGGCGCGCACCGCGACCGCCTCCGCGGTCGTGAACTTCGCGTCCACGGTCAGCACCTTGCCGTTGTGGACGATGAGGTCGGCGGGGGCGTCGGGCTGTGCCCGAAGGAACGAACCCGGGGCGAGCAGCGCGCTCGCGAACACCCCGGCCGTGAGGAGACGGTTCATGGCGGACTCCCGGTTGGTCCCGACATCATCCGGTCGGCCGGGGCGCGCCGCAACGGCCTACTCGGCGGATCGCGGGTTCTTTGCGCGTCTGCGGAACCGGCCCGCGGGGTTCGGGTTGGATGACCGGAGGGTGTCGAGCACCGGTCCGCGAGGGCGAGGGTCGCGGTCCCGGTGAAAGATCTGTGAGAGGCGCGGTAGCCACTTGTTCCCGGTGCGTGCGTCGCCTACCATCATCCTCCGCCCTGTGCCCCCACACCGACCGCCGCCCGGCTCGCACGGCCGGCGGTCAAAAACCCGTTCGGAGTTCTGCGATGCGCAAAATGCTGTTGGCCGCAATGACCCTGTGCTTGACGGCGGGCCTCGTGATCGCCGCCGAGGGCTTCGTGACGAAGGTCGACGTGGAGAAGAAGGAAGTCACGATCGACGACAAGGTCTACACGGTCGACGACGCTACCAAGATCACGGCGAAGGGCAAGGACGAGTCCAAGGACTCGGACCTCAAGGCGCTGGCGAAGGCCGCGGAGCGGAAGGGCAAGGACGGCAAGGTCGGCACCAAGGTGACCTTCGAGGCCAAGGAAAAGAAGCTGACCTCGGTCGAGTTCCGGGCCGGTAAGGGCAAGTAATCCCATGCACGGCCCGAGGCCCGGCCGAACGGCCGGGCCTTTTCGTTTTTGTGGTCCCGTCGCTCGCCCCTTCGCCCCGGCATCCGATTTGCTTCCCGCCTCCCTGCACCGCGGATCGCGTGTGAGGAGGGCTCATGGAGCGCAACGGACAACAGACGACACCGCCCATCGTTCGCGACGAGGGGCCGCTCGCGACCGGCGAGCGCCTCCGCCCGTTCGCACTGGCCGCGCTGACCGTCGTGCTGCTCGCGCTGTGCGCGCTTCTGGCCTACCCGTTCCTCCCGGCCGTCACCTGGGGCGTCGCGCTGGCGGTCGTCGCGTGGCCGTTGCACGCGTGGATACTGCGCCGGATCACGGAGCACCGCACGGCCGCCGCGGTACTTTCGGCGCTGGTGGTCGTGCTCGCGATCGTGGTGCCGGGCGCGTTCGTCGCGCAGCAACTCGCCCGCGAGGCCGCGTCGGCCGCCGACCAGATGCGGGAGGACCGGGCGAAGGACACCGTCCGCGACCGGCTCGCGCGCGTCCCCGGCATGGGCGACGTGGTCGCGTGGGCCGACCGCACGGGGATCGACATCGACGCCGAGGCCCGCGGGGCGGTGCGGTCCTATTTCGGGGACGCGGGCGCGCTGGCGCAGGGTTCGGTGATGGCCGTCCTCCAGGCGGTGATCGCGGTGTTCATCCTCTTCTACATGCTCCGCGACCGCAGGGAGCTGCTCGCCGGGGTGCGCCGGCTGTTGCCGATGCGCCGTTCGGAGGCCGATCGCGTCTTCGACGGCGCGGCCGGGTCGGTGTACGCCAACCTGTACGCGTCGCTGCTCACCAGCGCCATCGACGGGTTCACCGGCGGACTTTTGTTCTGGTTCCTCGGCCTCCCGTCCCCGGTCACATGGGGCGTGGTGATCTTCGTGCTCAGCCTGTTGCCCGTCGCGGGCATTTTCATGGTCTGGCTGCCGGCCGCGGTGTACCTCGCGCTGGTCGACGACTGGGGCGGCGCCGCGGCCCTGGTGGCGTGGGGCGCCGGGTGCGGTGTCCTCGTCGACACGCTCCTGTATACGCGGCTGGCCGGCGCGCGGATGCGCCTCCACCAGGTCCCGGCGCTGATCGCGTTCCTGGGCGGCATCGCGGTGTTCGGCGCGTCCGGGATGATCCTCGGACCGGCCATCCTCGCGGTGACGGTGGCCGTCCTGGACGTGTGGCACCATCGGGTAACGGGCGACGAGGTGCCCGCCCCCGCGGAGGAGCCCGCGGCGGCCGCACCGCGCCCCGGGCCGGTCGGCGCGGCCGTCGCGCCCGCGCATTGAAGGCTGGCTCCGC
>JAFKJJ010000072.1 GCA_017306025.1 Planctomycetota bacterium | reverse complement strand
TGACGTTCAACCAGAAGGACGAGAAGGAAAAGGTGACGCGCGCGGCGTTCGCCGAGGCGGTGAAGGCGGCGGGGCGCGCGCCGATCGGGCTGCGCGTCCTCGGCGGACGCGCCGACTCGAAGCAGCTCTCCGCGGCCCTCTTCAAGTACCTCGACCAGAACGGTGACGGCCGGCTCTCGCCGGACGAACTGAAAGCCGCCCGCGAACGGCTCGCGGGGCTCGACGTCGACGAGGACGAGTTCGTCACCGCTAACGAACTGCTCGGCCGTGCCGTCGGGGCGAACGCGGGGCGCGTGCTCGTGGCCCCCGGCCCTCGCCCGACCGAAGAAATGGGCGAACCGACGGCGGACCTGCTGTTCCTCACCGCGGACGGCGCGCAGGCGGTGAAGCAGCTCCTGGCCGCGCGCGGCGCGCGCGGGGCGACGTCGCTGCGCCGGGCCGAGATCGGTGCCGACGCGAAGACGTTCGCGACGCTCGACCAGGACGGCAACGGCGCGCTCGACACGACCGAACTGGCCGCGTGGCTGCGGAAGCCGGCCGACCTGGAACTCACGCTCTCGTTCGACGCCACCGGCGCGCGCCTCGCGTCGGTCCCGGCGGCCGCGCACCCCGTTGATAAGAGCGGGGGGCTGTCGGTGGCGCTACCGGGGGGCCGGTTCCGGTTCGAGCCGCCCGTCGGCGCGCCCACAAAGGAGTGGGCGAAGATCGCGGACACTCGCGCCGCCCGCTTCAACGAACTCGCGAAGGAGACGGGGGCCGTCGAGCGAAAGCAGTTGGACGGCCAGATCCCGAACTTCGCGTTCTTCGACGTCGCCGACCTGAACGCCGACGGCAAGGTGACCGCCGCGGAAGTCGCGGCCGCGCTGAAGGCCCTCGCGCCGCTCGCGCGGGGCCGGGCCGACGTCACGTTCCTCGATCTGGGCAACGGGCTGTTCGAGTTGCTCGACCGCGACGGCGACGGGCGCCTCTCGCCGCGCGAACTGGTCGAATCGGTCGCGGTGTTGAAGCCGTTCGCCGGCCCGGACGGAACCGTCGGCCCGAAGGACCTGGTGCGACAGTTCCAGGTGCGTGCCGCGATCGACCCGATCCCGGTCGGCGTGCTGCTCGGCGCCTCGCGTTCGGCACCGGCGGACGGGCCGACCGGTCCGGCGCCGCCGGCGTGGTTCACGAAGATGGACCGCAACGGCGACGGCGACGTGTCGCTGAAGGAGTTCGTCGGGCCGCTCGAACTGTTCCGCAAGCTCGACCGCGACGGCGACGGCCTCATCAGCCCCGCCGAAGCGCTCGCGGCCGAGAAATGATCTACCGCCGCCGTGGTGCGGGTCGGGTACCGCACCACGACGGCGCCAGTCGCCACGCCCGTCTACTTCGCCGGGATCGCCTTCAGCACGTCGCCAACCTTCGCCCGATCGCCGTGCGTCGTGCTCACCTTAGCGAACGTCACCTTCCGCTTGCCGTCGATCACGAACGTGGACGGGTACGCCGTTTCGTTCTTCGCGTCCCACCGCAAGCCGTAGGCGTTCGTGAGCGCGTAGTCCGGGTCGAGCAGTACGGTGAAGTGCGCCGGGTAGTCCTTCCCCTTTACGAACTCGGCCGCGTACTCCTTCAGCTTGTCCGCCGGGCCGGGGTACACGAACACGACGTGTGCCCCGGCCCGCTTGAACTCGTCGGCCTTGCCGAGAAACTCGGCGACCTGCTTGGTGCAGATCGGGCACTGGTAACCGGGGTAGCCGCGGAGCACGACCAGCACCACCGGGCCGGACTCGACCGCCTTCGACAGCTTCACCTTCTCGCCGCCGAGCGCGGTCAGTTCGAAGTCCTTCGCCTCGCCGCCGACCTTCGGCGCGTCGGCCGCGGACAGGAGACCCGCCGCTCCCACGACGACCACGACGACCGCCGCGAACCGGAATCGCTTCAGCATACTTTCGTCTCCGAGGTGCCGGGGCGAGTTCTTCCGCCCCGCGCGGAGGTCGGATGCCGGTCGCACCGGCGCGGTTACGCGATCAGTCCGCGAGCGCGTCAACCCGGCGCTCGCGGTAGTGCGTTCGTAACAATCCCAGCAGCTCCCGCACGCCGACCGGGCGGTGACCGCGAGCGCGGTTCGCGGCACCGATGCAAAAGAGTAGTGCCCACTGCCGAAAGAGGGTGGCGTACGCGCGCCACAGCGGCCACGACGGGTCGTACAGGTTCGTCGACTCCGACGTCGCGCCGTTCAGCTCCACGATCGCGAACCCGTGGCCGGCGCGGAACTCGGCCGGGTCGGAATACCGCACGTCGAACCGGCCCACGAAGAATCCGCCGAAGCGCTTCGCGATCGCGTCGAACGCGGCTTCCAACTCGGGCGTGACGAGGCGACTTCCGTCGCGAAAGAGCGCGCCCTGACAGTGGTTGCCCGCCCGCGCGAGCGGGAGCGCTTCCCCCTCTGCCAAAACGTGCCCCGCGTCGGCGGTGTGTCGCGCGAGGAACGTCGTGGCCTGCATCCGGTATCGCGGGTGCGCCCAGATGAGTTGTTCGAGCGTCGACCGGCCGTCACCGGTGACGGCCGGGAACACCTTGTCCGTCACGGAGAAGATTCGGCCGCACTCCTCACCCGGCTGTCGGTAGTAGAAGACGCCCGCCTCGAACGGCCCGGGGTGGTACGGCTGCGCGAGCACCGCGCCGGGGTTGGCGAGCAGGTATTTCTCCGCGCCGGTCGCATCACAGACCTTCTTCACGCCCGCGCCGCGCTGTCCGGCGTCCGGTTTGAACACGAGCGGAAAATTCCAGTCGCGTTCGGCGCACGTTGCACGCAGGAGGCGCACACGTTCGCCGTGTTCGCCCGGCGGAACGAGTAGCGTCGGGACGATCCGCTCTTGCGGCAGCCGCGCGAGGATGTCGGCCTTCGATTCGCCCACGACGCCACCCGCGGGGATGCCGGGGTTCGCGGCGGTCCACACGGTAAAGCTCCGGTGGCGCGCGCTCAGCAGTGCGTACCACGGCACGAGCGGCAGATAGAACACCCATGCGGGCCAGAACTCCCACCGCCACAACTTCGACACGCGCGCCCACAGTTTCGCGCGGCCCGTGCGCGTGAACATCTTCGGAACGGCGCGAACCGCGACGAGCGCGCCGGCCGCGATCATGAGAACCACCCACCCCGGCGCCGCGGCGCCAAACAGCGCGACCGAGAGCACGACGAGCGGCACCCACACGAGCGCCGCGGCGAACGCCCACATCAGGAACCGCGTGCCACGCGGCGCGGCGCCGGCCGCGAGCAAGAGCGGCACCCGCGTGCCCGGCAGGAACCGCGACGCGAACGCGACCTTCCCGCCGTGCCGACCGAGCCAGTTCGACAGTTCCGCGAACCGCGATTCGGGGAGCCTGCGCTTCACCCACGCTCGACGGCTCGCGACGCGACCAACGAGCCACACGCCCGCGTCCCCCAGCGCGATCCCGACGAAGCACGCGGCGACGGCCGGGAGCCAGTCGAGCCGCCCGGCCGCGACCAGCAGCCCGGCCGCGAAACACGTCAGGTCTTCCGAGACGAACGTCGCGACGACGAGGGCCGCGCAGAGCGCCGGGCCGGCGACATCAAGGAACGCAAACGGCAGCGGGGTCACGCGACACCATTAACGAGGGGTAGCCGAACGGTGGTCACCTCGGCGGAAGCGTCGGGCGCGTCGGCGTGGTAAGTGAAGGTCGCTTCGGCCGGGGTGAAGTCGATGACCGCATGGCTGACCGTGCGGGCGGTGTCGCGACTCATGTTCACGCTGAGGTGCGCGCGGCCGGGCCACCGGTGCCGGTGGAACGCGTGCTGTGCCGCGGCCCACGTTTCGGGCGGTCCGGCGAATAGTTCGTCGAACAGTTCGCGGCGCACGCTCTCGACGAGGTGATCGCCCAGTCCCGACGACGTGAACATCCGCGGCCGGCCGCCGAGGAGCCGCGAGACCACCATCGGCTCGCGCCCGTCCCACCGCACATCAGCGACCACGCCTTGCCCGACCAGTACGAGCCGAAACGGAGCGAAGTCGCTGTAAGTGAGCCGCTCGCACGCCGCGAGCGCCGCGGAGGGCGCGTCGTATTCGAGCAGCGCGGGGATGATGGCGCCGCGCGAGCGAGAGTAAAGCGCGGGACCTAACCCCCCGACCCCCTTCGCTGTTCGGGAGGGAGAACCCAAGGTTCCCCCCGCGCCCCCCTCCTCGGAAGGGGGAGAAAGACCTTCGGAACCCGGTAACGCCCAGTCCGTGGGGAGAGTCGCAACCCCTCCGAGTGCTTTCCCCCCCTCTCCCCTTGGGGGAGGGGGCCGGGGGGAGGGGTCTTGCTTCTGCGGATTCACGTTCAGCATCGCGAGCGCGAGCCCCGCGTCGTTGACGGCGAGCCACGTCCCGCCGGAGGTCGGGTCGGTCGGCAGCGCCGCGCGCCGCGGCCCGAACGGTCGCACTTGGGGCGGAAGGCCGGCGGCGCGCGTTCGCGACTCGTCGCGGTTGAACGCGAGCCGCACGGTATCTGACGTGAGGGGAACGACGGTCAGCGTACACACGCCCGGTTCCTCTTGTGCGCGAGTGTGGACGGGGCGTAGCCGAATTCCGCCGGCACGGCCGCCCCGATCAGTTTCACCATAACCCGGACGAGCGCGTTGTGGTGAATGGTGTGGCTGACGACGAACGCGAGTTCTCGCTCCGGGCTCGTGAGCGCGACCACCGGCGGCAAATCGGGGCTGACGAGGGCCGACAGCGTGACGACCGGCGGCAGTTCGTCCCACGCGAGCGCACGGAGTTCGCGTTCGAGCCGACGGGTCGCGCCCAGAGCCGCGCCGCGGTCGCGCTCGACGTCGGTGCCGCGGTCGCGGTGGTCGTAACTGAGTTCGCCCGTCGGCAGCCCGCGCACGAGCGCCGCGACGTGGTCCAGGTTGTGTCGGACGTGCCCGCCGATCGAGCTTTCCACCACGCCGACCGGCTTTCGCGCGTACTCCTCGTCCGTGAGCGTCTCGATCAGGTCGGATAGCTGGTGCAGGAGCCCGACGAGCGGGCCGACGGCCGGCGGCTCGTGCGGGGGAGCGGGTTCCGAGAGACAGGCGGGCTGGGTCATCGCGTCGGCTCCGGACCGGTGCGGGCTCGCGGCGAACCGCGGTTGCTGGTACGATGCCCGCACACCCGTTTCGGTTACAGCAAGGCGCCGATGACCGATCCCGTTCAGCCCGCGGACCGTGAGGAGGTCGCCGCGCTCCGCGCGATCGTCGAGGGCACCGCGCGCCACACCGGCGAGGAGTTCTTCCGCTCGCTCGTGCGGAACCTCAGCGCCGCGACCGGCGTCCCGAGCGCGTTCGTCGCGGAGTTCGCCGGCTCGAACGCCCGCGTCCGCACGCTCGCGTACTGGTCGGCCGGCGCGTTCCTGGCGAACACCGAATGGGACCTCCCGGGCACGCCGTGCGAGGACGTGGTGCGCGGGAACCTGTGCCACCACCCGACCGGCGTGTCGGAAAAGTTCCCGAAGGACGAGGGCGTCGAGAGCTACCTCGGCGTACCGCTCTGCGCCGCCGCGGGCGAGGTACTGGGGCACCTCGCGGTGTACGACACGAGGCCTATGCCCGCTGAGCCGCGGCTGCTCTACACGTTCCAGATCTTCGCGGCTCGTGCCGCGGCCGAACTCGAACGCCTCCGCTTCGAGAAGATGCTCGGCGAGAGCGAGGCGCGGTTCCGCGACCTCTTCGACGAGGCGCCCGTCGCCTACGTTCACGAGGACCTGGAGTCGCGGTTCCTCCGCGCCAATCGCGCGGCGATTCGGATGCTCGGGCTGACGCCCGGAGAGGCGGTCGGGACGGTCGGGCTGTCGCTCGTCGCGGACGTTGCCGACATGCGGCGCAAAGTCCGTGAGGCGTTCGCCGCGATGGAAAGCGGCAGCGATCCGGGCGCGGTGGTGATCGAACTGCGGCGCAAGGACGACGGCCAGCCGGTGTGGGTGCGGTGGTGGTCGAAGCCCGATCCCGGCGGCAAATTTACGCGAACCGTGATGATCGATATCACCGCGCAGGTCTTGACGGAGCGCGAAAAGGCGCGGCTCCAACAGCAGAACGCGTACCTGCAAGACGAGATCAAGGCCGCGCACAACTTCGACGAGATCGTCGGCCGCAGCCCGGCCCTCGTGTCGGTGCTCCAGCACGTGTCGAAGGTGGCCAGCACCGACTCGACGGTGCTCATCGCCGGCGAGACCGGCACCGGCAAGGAACTCGTCGCGCGCGCGGTCCACTCGGCGAGCCCGCGAAAGGCGAAGCCGCTCATCAAGCTGAACTGCGCCGCGCTGCCGACGGGGCTTGTAGAGAGCGAACTGTTCGGCCACGAGAAGGGCGCGTTTACGGGCGCCACCGCGCGCAAGCCGGGGCGGTTCGAGTTGGCGGACGGCGGCACCCTGTTCCTCGACGAGGTGGGCGAACTGCCGCTGGAAACGCAGGCGAAGCTGCTTCGCGTGTTGCAGGAGCGCGAGTTCGAACGCGTCGGCGGTACCGTTCCCGTGCGCGTGGACGTTCGGGTGATTGCCGCGACCAACCGCGACCTCGCGAAGATGGCGAAGGAGGGGAAGTTCCGCGAGGACCTGTTCTACCGGCTCAACGTGTTTCCCGTGCGGTTGCCGGCGCTGCGCGAGCGGCCCGGCGACGTGCCGCTTTTGGTTCGTCACTTCGTGGCGAAGTTCGCGGGGCGCATGGGCAAGCGGATCGAGAGCGTCCACCGGGACACGCTCGACCTGCTGACCGCGTACCACTGGCCCGGCAACATCCGCGAACTGGAAAATGTCGTCGAGCGCGCGGTGATCCTGTCCGACGGTCCCGAACTGGAAATCGACCCGGAAGTGCTGCCGGTGTCCGGCACGCTCGACGCGGCTTCACCCGAGGCGGGCGGGCAGAGCCTCGTCGCGGTAGAGCGGGAACACATCCTGGGCGTGTTGTCGCAGGCCGGCTGGGTGATCGAAGGCCCGAACGGCGCCGCGAAGGTGCTCGGCCTGCACCCGAACACGCTCCGTAGCCGAATGAAGAAGCTCGGCATCTCGCGCCCCGCGTAGCGCCGCGTCGAACACCCCCACGGCCCTTCGTGGCACCCACGAAATGTCGTGGGCGCGGTTCGTGCGCCTCGCGTCCGCCCCTTCAAGGATCGCGCGATTCCGACTCGCGATCTCCTTGACATTTAAGCAGTTCCGCACGTTACCGCGCGCCGCGCCGCGGCACGGCACGCCCCTCGCTTTGGGCTCCGTTACTCACCCGACCGGAGCCAACGATGCCTCTCCACGACGAAGCCGATTTGGTCGCACGCCTCCGAACCGGCGACGGCGACGCGTACCGCCACCTCTTCCGCACGCACGCCGGCGCGATGGCCGTCGTCGCGCGCCGGTTCTTCGGCGACACCCCCGACGCCGCCGAGGCCGTGCAGGACGCGTTCGTGTCCGCGTTCCGGGCGATGTCGGCGTTCGAGGGCACGGCCGCGCTCGGAACGTGGCTGCACCGCATCACGGTCAACGCGTGCCTGCTGAAGCTCCGCGGGCGGAAGCGGTCGCGGCTCGTCCCGCTCGAAGGCGATTCCCACACGGCCGACGCGCCCGTCTGTGACGGCGCGCTGTCACAGGCCGAGACGTGCGCCCGCGTCCGTGCGGGTGTGGACCAACTGCCGGAGGCGTACCGCACCGTCATCCGGCTGCGCGATCTCGAAGGGCTGAGCACGGAAGAGACCGCGGCGCGCCTCGGAACGAACTGCGGCGCGGTGAAGACCCGCCTCCACCGCGCCCGGCAGGCGCTCAGGGCCGTTCTCGAACCGCAGTTCTCAAACGCGGTGTAACCGCCGATTGCGGTCGGCATCGAAGACGCGAATCACTCACTTACGGGGACCGAACTCATGCAACCGAGCCGGTTGGCTCTCGTCACGGGCAGCGGCGCGAAGCGGGTCGGGTCGGTGGTCGCCGACGCGCTCGCGCGCCGCGGGTACGCGGTCGCCGTTCACTACCGCAACTCCGCGGCCGATGCGCACGAGACGGCCGCCGCGCTTCGCCGACACGGCGTCGAGGCCGCGGTGTTCCCGGCGGACCTCACCGACGAAAAAGCGGTGCGCGCGATGGTCAACGACGTCCTCGGCCGGTTCGGGCGCATCGACGTTCTGGTGAACTGCGCCGCGGTGTGGAAGTCGAAGCCGCTCGAAGACGTCACGGCCGCAGACGTCCGCTTCCACTTCGACGCGAACGCGCTGGGCACGTTCCTCGCGTGTCAGCAGGTCGGGCTGGCGATGACGAAGCAGCCCGGCGGCGGGGTGATTGTCAACGTCGGCGACTGGGCCGAGGTGCGGCCGTACCCGGGTTACGCGGCGTACTTCCCGAGCAAGGGCGCGGTGTCCGCGGCCACACGGTGCCTTGCGGTGGAACTGGCCCTCCGCAACCCGAACGTTCGCGTGAACGCGATCCTGCCCGGCCCGGTGATGTTGCCGCCGGACTTGCCCGAAGCGGAGAAGCGGCAGGCGATCAACGCAACGCTCGTCAAGCGTGAGGGCAGCCCGCACAACATCGCCGCGGCCGTGCTGTCGTTCATCGACAACGACTTCGTGACCGGCGCGTGTCTGCCGGTAGACGGCGGCCGCACCATCTACGCGCCGGAGTAACTTCCATGACCGCACCCGAACTGTTTCTGCTCGCGCTTGCAGCTTACGCACTCACGGGGTTCGTCTTCGCGCTGGTCTTCGTGACGCTCGGCGTTCCGCGACTCGACCCGACGGCGCGGGGAACGTCGTGGGCGTTCCGCGTGTTCATTGTCCCCGGCAGCATCGTGCTGTGGCCGCTGCTCGCGACGAAATGGGCGCGCCACAGAGGAGAACCGACGTGACGCGATACCACCGACAGGCGCACGTGTGGCTGTGGTTCGCGGTGGCCGCGTTCGTCGGCTCCGCGGGCGGGGTGTGGCTCGTCACCCAACTGCGAGGTGAGCCGTGAGCGTCAAATACGCGCCGGTGAAGTGGAACCGGAACAAGAAGGTCTACGACCTGTTCGTCGCCGGTGGCATCGTGGCCTATCTCGCGGTGTTCCTCGCGGTCGGCAGCGCCGTGTGGGCGGGCGAGCACGCGATCAGCTTCCCGATACTCCTCGCGCGCGCCCTCGGGACGTGCGCCCTGGTGATGCTCCATATCGCGCTGGCGATCGGACCGCTCGCGCGCCTCGATCGGCGGTTCTTGCCGCTCGTGTACAACCGCCGACACCTCGGCGTCGCGACGTTTCTTGTCGGATTCGCGCACGCGGTCGTTGGCGTCGGCTACTACCACGGCTTCGGGCTACTCAACCCGCTCGTATCGCTGCTGACACCCCCGGACCGCGTGCCGTTCGAGTGGTTTGGCCTCGGCGCGCTTGCGATCCTCTTTGTGATGGCCGCGACGAGCCACGATTTCTGGCAGAAGACGCTCGGCGGCAGCGCGTGGAAGTGGCTGCACATTTCGGTTTACCCCGCGTACGCGCTGCTCGTGGCACACGTGCTGTTCGGCGCGCTGCGGAGCGAAACGAACTTGCTGTACCCCGTCGTCCTGGGCGTCGGGTTCGTCGCACTCACGGGCCTTCACCTCGCGACCGGGCTGCGCGAACGCCGGCGCGACGAAGCTCCGCTCCCTTCGCAACCGGTGCGCGTCGCGCTGGAAGTCGCGTGGGTCGACGTCGGCTCGGTGGACGAGATCCCCGAGAACCGCGCGAAGGTGGTCGCCCTGCCCGGCCGCGAGCGCGTGGCGGTTTTCAGGCACGCCAACGGAATCTCCGCGGTGACGAACGTGTGTGCCCACCAGCGCGGGCCGCTCGGCGAGGGGAAGATCGTGGACGGGTGCATCACCTGTCCCTGGCACGGGTGGGAGTACCGCCCCGAAGACGGCTGCTCGCCGCCGCCGTTTCAGGAGAAGATCGCGACCCATCGTGTGAAGGTGGTCGGTCGGCGCGTCCTGATAGACCCCGACCCGCTGCCGCCCGGCACACCGGTCGAGCCCGCCAAGATCGAAGAGGAGTGCCATGCCGCAACCTGAAGTCGACCGCGACCCGTTCTTCATCGGGTGGCTGAAAATGCCGCGGGCGTACGCCCGGTTCCTCGCGCCGGTTACGTTCGCGCTGGTGGCGGCGCTGACGATCGGCGGCGCGGTGCTCGCGTGGGCGCAACGGTCCCCCGGTCCCGGCACCTGGGACGACGCGGCGACAACCTTCACCGGGATCGTTTACACCGAGCCTTACGCGATGATCCGCGTGCCGCCGGTCGAACCGGGTGGCGCGCCGCGAACGGTTCTGTTGGTCGAAGAGGGGAAGTTCGGCGCGAAGGAGCGCGCGAGGGCTCACGACGGGCAACCGGTTCGCGTGAGCGGCACGCTGATCGCGCGCGATAGCCGGCTCATGCTCGAACTCGCGGCCGGTGAAGACGGGTTGCGCGCGGCAGAGCTTCCCGAAGCCGAGCAAGCGGCACTGCGGCGGACGCCCCCGCGAGGTCACGGCCCGGTGACGCTTCGCGGCGAGATCGTGGACTCGAAATGCTACCTCGGAGCGATGAAGCCCGGTGGCGGGCGCACGCACAAGGGGTGCGCCGTGCTGTGTCTGAAGGGCGGGGTGCCTCCGCTCTTCGCGGCGCGCGACAGTGGAACGCTGTACCTGCTGACCAACGCCCGCGGCCGCCCGCTCGATCCGAGTCTCTTCGATCGAGTCGGGGACGATGTTCGGTTAGAAGGGGTGTCGGAGGACTGGGACGATCTGCCGGTGTTGAAGGTGTCTTCGCGCTGAGCGCGATCGAGTAGAATGCGGCCGATGAACAGCCTCTTCACACACTTCGCGCACGACCGCGGCCCCTCCGAAGCTCGCCGGGCGGTTGCGGTCGCGGACGCGCGCGAGTGGCCGCGCCTCTGGAAATCCGACCCGCGGCTCGCGCCGTTGCTCGGCGACGCCGAAGCCGAATCGCTGGTTCGGAGTGAGCCGGGGCGTTTGCGGTACTTTGCCGCGACCGATCCGGCGCATCCGAACGTTCCGCTCGTGCGTGCGAACGCGGACATCCGCCAATCGTGCGATGCGTTCGCCCCGCGACTTCCGCCCGGCACCACCATTCGTGACAAATTCTGGCAGCGGCTCGTCGTCGAGGCGGCGGGGTGCGTGCCGCAACCCGGATTCGCGGCCGTGAACGGAAGCCGGATCGAGGCGTGTCACGCGCCGTGGTCGGTTCGCGTGGAAGCGCTCGACGTCCGGCCGGTTCGGGCGGAACTGTTCGACGCGGCCGTTCCGGGCGCGGTCGTCGTGGTGGAAGCCGCCGACATCGGGTTCACGGCCACCGCGAGCGAAAACGGCGTTCTCCTGACGACGCGAAGCCCGTACGTCGCAGCGTGCCGAAACGGGCCGGAGGGCCGACCGCTCTCTTATGCGGAGTGGGGGCGGCTCGTTGATGCGCTCTGCGCGGCACCGCTGCCGCTCGGCGCCGAGAAAGTCGTATTCAACCCATCGGCCGAACTCGGCGATGCGCTCTCGATCGCGCCGGGGTCGTACATTCTCAAGCCACGGTTCGGATCGAACGGCGTCGCCGTCGTTCGCATCAGGAACTGCGCGGACGGGGCTGTTATCGTCGAGAGCGATTGCCCCGACACGGCACGGTACCTTGAAGAGTTCCCGCGCGATGCGCGCCTTTGCGGGCGCGACCTCATCGTCGCGGCCACGCAACGCGGACGGTTCATCGACCGCGCGCTCGCGGGCATCCCGGAGCAAGCCCTCGCCCGCTCCGTTCTTGAAGAGGAGATCGTCGCCGACCGCGTCGACGGGTCGGTCTTCGAACCGCGAATCGTGGTTCAGCGCGTGAGGGCCGGTTCCGGTGAATCGTTCGCGACCCTCGGCGCGCTCTGCAAGCGGATCGACACGGCCGTGGCCGCGTCGGTCGCGCGCGACTTCCGTGAGGAACCGCTCGACGTCTCGCTGCACCGCTTCCTGAGCGGGCGCGTGCCGGCCGGCGAACTCACCCGACGCGTCGAACAGACCCGCGACGAAATCCTTGCCGTCGGAGACCGACTCCGGGCGGTGGTCGTTCCACTGATCGAAGCGCGCGGGCGCGTTCATCAGTTCGGCATCGACTGTCGACTGTGCTGGAACACGAGCACGGGCCGCGTCGAGTTCCCGTTCCTGGAGTTTCAGCTCGGAATCGGCCGAATTGATGTCCCGCTCGCCGGGTACAAGACGCGGGGCGAACTGCTGCGGCTCTTCGGTCCCGAAATCGGCTAACCGCGCGAGGGGGCGAAGCCGTGAACGTACACGTCCGCGCCGGAGGGCTCGAACGTCACGCGATCCAGCGCAAGCGCATCGGCCATTCGCGCCACGCCCGCCCCGCCGACGGGAGAGGGGGCGGCGGCCCCGCCCACGACTTTCGGCGCGACAAAAACGTGGAACTCGTCCGCGGCGCGGGCATCTAATGCAGAACCGAGCAGCCCCGCGCCCCCTTCGATCAGCACGTTGGTGAAGCGCCGTTGCCCGAGGTCGGCGAGCACGGCGTCGAGTGACATCGCGGCATCGCGGAGCCCGACCACCTCCGCACCGTCGGCCGCCCAGCCGGCGAGTCTGTGCGGGTTCGCGGTGAACACGATCACGGGGCCTCTCGTCTCAGGGTCTGTCAGCGGAACTTCTCGCGGCCCGTCCGGGCGTGCGGTCGCGCGAAGCCGGCACCGCTCCGGGAGTTCTCCCGACGCCGACACGACCACCCGCGCCGGGGTACGCGGGCCGGGCGGGCGGGCGGTCAGGAGCGGGTCGTCGGCCGCGACGGTTCGGCGCCCGACGATGACCGCGTCCACTCGGCCGCGCAGCTCGTGAACGCGGCGCCGCGATTCCTCGCCACTGATCCACACAGAATCCGAGGCGCGCGTCGCGAGCTTGCCGTCGAGGGTCATGGCCCACTTCGCGTGAACCCACGGCCGGCCGGTGCGGAGCAACTTCAGATACGGGGCGTTGAGTGCGACCGCGTCGCGCTCGCACAACCCCACCGAAACCTCGACTCCCGCGGCACGCAGGACGGCGAGCCCGCCGCCGGCTACTCTCGGAAACGGATCAGCCATCGCGGCCACCACACGCGCGATTCCCGCCCTCAACACCGCGTCCGTACAGGGCGGCGTCTTCCCGTGGTGGCAACACGGTTCGAGCGTGACGACGAGCGTTCCGCCGCGGGCGCGTTCGCCGGCTTCCGCGAGCGCGAACACCTCGGCGTGAGGGCCGCCGAACTTCTGGTGCCACCCTTCGCCCACAAAGTGCCCCGTCGAATCCAGCACGACGGCCCCGACCATCGGGTTCGGTTCGACGTATCCGCGCCCCTTTTCCGCGAGCGCAAGTGCATGCCGCATCCAGCGTTCCAAGTCAGGAGGGGGTTGCAGGGGCAACCCGCGGGGGGGACCCCATTCAGAATCGTTCACGGTTCGAATCCCGGCGCGAGGCGAAACTTTTTTGGATTCTGTGCGAACCTTCCTATGAGGTCCGCGTCTATCTAGCGTACACGGCGAGCGAATAACAAAGAACCGCCCGCCGCCCATAACACGGTAAACGACCTACACCCGATATAGCCATGACCCTCTGGTACGCCAGCCACACGAGCGCCGAACTTCTGACGACGGCCGCCGTTGTCGCGAAGACGGTCTATCTCGCTGCTGGTCTTACGGGCCGGCTTGAGATGGGGCTGGGTTTGGATCTGGGTGCGGAACGCGCCGAACTGGATACGAGCGGATAACCCCCGGCGAGCCAGAAATGGCAACCGCGCCGGCCGGGGGTAAGAAGCGACCCCCGGCCGGTTCGCTTTTTCTGAACGAACGGCGTGCGCGATGTGCCCCGTTCGACTTCCGGTGAGGTCGGCGGTCTTTCAAGCCGCCCAGGTCGGGTTCGACTCCCGCACGGGGTACTGGTTGGGTTCCGCGTCCGGCCGAGGTCGCGAGGTGCAAGAGGCGCGGCACGCAGAACGACGGAGAGATACAGGTGGTGATTGCGTCTGGGAACGCACTCGGTCTCCAAAACCGACGGCTGAGTCCTGCGGGGTTCGATTCCTCCGCCACCTGCTGAATACGGTCCCGTGGGCCAGTTGGAGTGGCCGTCTCCCTGTCACGGAGAAGATCGGGGGTTCAAGTCCCCTCGGGATCGTTGGTTGGAAACGGAAGTGTGTCCGACGTTGGCTAGGGGCCTGCCTCTTAAGCAGGTTTACGTGGGTTCGATTCCCACCGCTTCCACTGTTCGTGTGCGTCCGTGGTGTAGCAGCAACACGCCACTCTTCCAAAGTGGGTACGCGGGTGCGACTCCCGCCGGATGCTCTGGTCGGTGGTCGGTTGATACACGAACGCGTCTATGGTGCTAACGGCAGCATGCGGCCTTGCCATGGCTGAGGTGTGGGTTCAAATCCCGCTAGACGCTCTCGGTGAAGATTGATGTGGACCGTACGCCCTTGTGATGTAGTGGCAGCTTGCCGTCTTGGTATGACGGACGTGTGGGTTCGATTCCCGCCGAGGGCTCTGGTTGTGAACGCGACGGCACGGTACGCCAACCGGCAGTGCGGCCAAGCTCAAACCTTTGCGTGTGTGGGTTCGAATCCCTCCCGTGCTACTCCGGCGAGCGCCGGGATTATTGCCTTCGGACGCGCGGTGGGCCGCCAGGCCGCCTGTAAAGCGGTCGCCTTTGCGGGCAATGTGGGTTCGATTCCCACCCGGGGCACTGGATCATTTTCGATTCTTGATTTGCGATTGATGATCGAAGGCCAAAGGTCGCGCCTTCGATCATCAATCGCAAATCAAAGTCGAAAATTCCAAGAGGCTCGTTCTTCTAATGGTTCAGGATGTCAGGTTGTCAACCTGACGGCACGGGTTCAATTCCCGTACGAGCCGCCTGCACGCGGTCGATTGAGGTGTGACATACGGCCCGTTCGTCTAGCGGCTCAGGACGACAGGTTCTCAGAGGCTATACGGTAATAAATTACGCTGCAACGCAAGGAATTGCAGCGTTTGATGTGGGGCGAGAATCGTCGAGACTCGGCGGTTTGGTGAGGCGTCGGAGCATGATTCTCACATGGGAAATATAGATTTGCGCCTCGCTCGATTCGTATGTGCGCTCGTAGTCGCGTGTATGTCGGCGGTGCTGGACGAGCCACCCGAACGTCCGCTCCACGACCCAACGCTTGCGGATCGGGACGAATCCGA